>JBLRWQ010000020.1:0-42408 GCA_047921175.1 Nitriliruptoraceae bacterium
TTGGGCGGCCGAGGCCTGTTGCGAGACCTCCACGGGCACCTCGTAGAAGCTCCGGACGAGGTGGCCGGGGGCGACCTCACGCAGCGGGGGACGCTCGGTCTCGCAGCGCGGGTCGTCCCGGAAGCTGCAGCGCGGGTAGAAGCCGCAGCCCGCCGGCAGCGCCGTCGGCGCGGGCGGCAGCCCGGGGATCGCGGCCAGGTCGCCCCGTTCGGTGTCGCCCAGGACCGGCAGGGAGGTGAGCAGCCCGACGGTGTAGGGATGCCGGGGCCGGGTGAACAGCTCCTCCACCTCGGCCTGCTCGACGACCTCACCGGCGTACATCACCATGACCCGGTCCGCGATGCCCGCGACGACGCCGAGGTCGTGGGTGATCCAGATCACGGCCATCCCGAGGTCGTCCTGGAGCTCGGCGACGAGGTCGATGATCTGCGCCTGGGTGGTGACGTCCAGCGCCGTGGTGGCCTCGTCGGCGACCAGCACCTCCGGATCGCACGACAGCCCGATGGCGATCACGACCCGCTGCCGCATCCCGCCGGAGAACTGGTGCGGGTAGTCGTCCAGGCGGTCCGCAGGCGACGGGATGCCGACCTTGGCGAGCAGCTCGACCGCCCGCTCGCGTGCCGCCGCCTCGCTGAGGCCGAGGTGGTGGCGCATGCCCTCGGTGAGCTGGCGGCCGATGGTGTGGACCGGGTTGAGCGAGGTCATCGGGTCCTGGAAGACGAAGCCGATGCGCTTGCCCCGGACGTGGATCAGCTCCTCCTCGGTGAGCGCGAGCAGCTCGGTATCACCGAGGTGGGCGGTGCCGGTGACCCGGCCCGGCGGGATCGGGATCAGCTTGGTCAGCGCCAGCGTCGACACCGACTTGCCGGAGCCGGACTCGCCGACGATCGCGAGCGTCTCGCCGCGGTGCAGGTCGTAGTCGAGACCGCGGACCACCGCGGCCCGGCCACGCTTGGTCCCGAAGCCGACCTCGAGGTCCCGGACGCGCAGCACGACCTCGCGCTCCTCCACCACCTCGGCGCCCGAGGCGTCGGGGACCGCACCGGACGGCTCGCTCATGACACCCCCCGCGACTGGATGATGGAGCGCTGCTTCGGGTCGAGCGCGTCACGGAGCCCGTCACCGACGAGGTTGAGCGCCATCACCGTCAGGAAGATCGCGAGCCCCGGGAACAGGCTCATCCACCAGGCCCCGATCGCGATGAACCCCTGGGCGTCCAGCAGCATCAGGCCCCAGGCGGGCCGCGGCGGCTGGACGCCGATACCGAGGTAGGACAGGGCGGCCTCGGTCAGGATCGCGAACGCGAGCGACAGCGAGGTCTGCACGATGACCGGTGCCGCGACGTTGGGCAGCACGTGCCGGCTGACGATGCGCCAGTCGCTGGCCCCCAGCGAGCGGGAGGCCCGCACGAAGACCTCCTCACGCACGCTCAGCACCGAGCCGCGCACGACCCGGGCGAAGATCGGGGTGAACACGACCCCGATCGCGATCATGGTGTTGACCAGGCTGGGCGAGAGCACCGCGACGATCGCGATCGCGAGCAGCACGACGGGGAAGGAGAACAGGATGTCCATGGTGCGCATCAGCACCGCGTCGATCCAGCCACCGCGGTAGCCGGCGATCAACCCGATGAGGGTGCCGAGCACGAGCGAGATCCCGACGGCGACGGCGCCGACCTGCAGGGAGACCCGCGCGCCGAAGATGATGCGCGACAGGATGTCGCGGCCGAGCTCGTCGGTCCCGAACCAGTGGTCCCCGGACGGCGGTTCGAGCCGGCGGGCCAGGTCCCCGTCGGTGTAGCCGTAGGGGGCGACCGCATCGGCGAAGACCGCGGCGAGGATCAGCAGCGCGAGGACGATGAGACCGGCCGCCGCGAGCCGGTTGGACAGCAGCGCCGACAGCGTCTCGCGCCAGCGCGGGACGGAGGGCTCGTCGGGGGTCTGGAGCGGCTCGTCGCTCACGATGCGGTGATCCTCGGGTCGAGCCTGGCGTACAGCAGGTCGACCAGCAGGTTGATGAGCAGGAACCCGACCGCGATCAGCAGGACCGCGCCCTGGAGCAGCGGGTAGTCGCGTCGCACGACGGAGTCCAGCGCGAGGCGACCGATGCCGGGCCAGGCGAACACCACCTCGACCACCACGATGCCGCCGAGCAGGGTCGCGAGCTGGAGCCCGGTGACGGTCACGATCGGGATCCAGGCGTTGCGCAGCACGTGGTGGCGGAGGATGTAGCGGGGCGGCATCCCCTTGGCTCGAGCCAGGCGGACGTGCTCGGCGCCCTGGGCCTCGAGCACGCTGGAGCGCACGAACCGGGTCAGGATCGCCCCGGTGACCACCCCGGCGGTGACCGCCGGCAGGATCAGCCGCTGGAGCGAGGCGATCGGATCCTCGAGCGGGGAGACGTACCCGGACGGCGGCAGCCACCCGAGGGTGCGGGCGAAGACGAGGATCAGCAGCAGCCCGAACCAGAAGTCCGGGACCGAGACGCCGATCTGGGCGAACCCGGAGGCGGCGTAGTCGACCGGCTTGCCCTGCCGGACCGCGGAGATGATCCCGGCGGGCAGGGCGATCGCGAGCCCGACGAGCAGCGCGGCGACCGCGAGCAGCGCGGTGGCCGGCAGCCGCTCCAGCAGCGAGGTGGTGACGGGCTGACCGGTCCGGAAGCTGACGCCGAGGTCGCCGGTGAGGGCACTGGTGAGCCAGTTCCCGTACTGCAGCAGCAGGGGCTGATCGAGACCGGCACGGGCGATGAGCGCGTCGTAGAGGTCCTGGTCGAACCGGGTGCCGAGCGCCGTGCGGACGGGGTCGCCCGGCACGAGGTGGATCAGCGCGAAGACGACGATGGAGACCCCGAGGAGCGCGAGGGCGGCCTGTGCCGTGCGACGGAGCACGTACCGCCCCACGCATCACCTCCCCGTCCCGGGTCGGACCCCGCGGACCGCGGGGATCCCTGGGGCTGTGTCGGGTGGGTGGGGACCGCGGGGGCCCCCACCCGGACCCGCGTCACCCTAGCTGCGTCGTCACGAAGCGCGTCGCGACGTCGGGCCGGGTCTCGTAGCCGGTCACCGACGGCGACCACGCCTCGAGGATGTCGGGGTTGTAGAAGTAGATGTAGGACGCCTGGTCCACGATCCGGGCCGCAGCCTGGTCGTAGAGGTCCTTGCGGGTGTCCACGTCGGTCTCGACGCGGGCCGCGTCGAGCAGCTCGTCCACCTCGTCATCGGCGAAGCCCTGGAAGTTGAACCCGCCGGTCGAGTGGTGCTGCGCGTAGTAGAAGTCGTCCGGGTCGATGTTGCCGAGCCAGCCGAGCGCGAAGGCGTCGAAGTTGCCGTCGCCCTGCTCCGCGAGCCAGGTCGAGAAGTCCTCGGTGCGGATCTCCACCTCGATACCGACCTCCGCGAGCTGGCTCGCGATGACCTGCGCCGAGGTGACCGTCTCCGGGAACTCGTTGGTGACCATCAGGTCGATCGTCAGCCCGCTGACCCCGGCGTCGTCCAGCAGCTGCCGGGCCTGGTCCGGGTCGTACCCGAAGGGCGCGTGGTCGAGGTACCAGAAGCTGGACTCCGGGATGGCGGTCTCGTTCGGGGTAGCCGCATCGAACTTGGCCGCCTCGGTGATGTCGTCGATGTTCAGCGCGAACGCGATGGCCCGCCGCACGTCGACGTCGTCGAAGGGTTCCCGGTCGTTGTTGAGCGCCAGGTACCAGTAGTCGTTGCCCGGCACCTGCGCGAGCACGATGTCGTCGGAGGCCTCGAGCTGCGCGATCTGCTGCGGCGGGACGGAGTCGATCCAGTCGACCTCACCGGTCTCCAGGTTGGTGACCTTCACGCTCTCGTCCGGGATGACGCGGAACTCGACCCCGTCGAGGAACGGGCCGTCGCCCCAGTAGTCGGGGTTGGCCTCGAGCACGACGTTGTCCCCGGGGGTGAAGGACACGAAGGCGAAGGGGCCCGTTCCGTTCGGCTGGTCCTGCAGGGTGCCCGCCTCGAGGTCCGCCGCCGGGGCGATCGCCATGCCCTTGAAGGCGCCGATCTGGTCGAGGAGGTTGGGGGCGGGCCGGTTGAGCTCGATCACCACGGTCAGGTCATCGGGCGCGTCGTAGCCCTCGACCGCAGCGAGGCGGAAGGCGTTGGCACCCTCCTCGGCGATGCGCTCGTAGGAGGCCACCACGTCCGCGGCGGTCAACGGCGAGCCGTCGTGGAAGGTCACGCCCTCGCGCAGGGTGAAGGTCCAGGTCAGCAGGTCGTCGGAGACGTCCCACGACTCGGCCAGCGCCGGCTCCGGGGTGAGGTCGTCGCCCGGCTGCACGAGGGTGTCGTAGACGTTCTCCAGCACGGTGAAGGCGAAGGACGAGCTGGTGGTGTGGGGGTCGAGCTGGTCCGGATCGCCACCGATCGCCGCGATCAGGGTGCCGCCAGCGGCGTCACCGTCGGCGTCATCGGGGTCGGGGTCGGGGTCGGCGTCGGTGTCGTCCGTGGTGTCGTCGACGGGGTCGTCACCGGTCGGATCGTCGACGTCGACCGCGTCGCCGCCGCCACAGGCGGCGAGGGTCAGTGCGAGGATGGACAGGAGGGCGAGAGGGGTCCGCCAACGCATGGGCGCTCCTTCATCGGGGATGGCCGCTGCGCGGGGTGTGACGAGCCGCCGGAGCGCTGCCGTCGTAGGGGCGTCACGCGCTCGTCGCGCGCCACCCGCCGTCGCTGCGGTCCTCCTACCGTACTCGCAGGGTGCCGGCCGGGAGCGGGCGGCCGTGGCCGTCCGGCCAGGGTGGGCATCGCGGACCGGCGCGTCCCGGCCCGGTCAGGCCTCAGCCACGACCCGCTTCAGCTCCCGCCGTGCCAGCGCCATCTCGTGGACCTCGTCGGGCCCGTCCGCCATCCGCAGCGTGCGGGCGTGGGCCCACATCATCGCCAGCGGGGTGTCATCGGTGAACCCCATCCCGCCGTGGACCTGGATCGCCTTGTCGAGCACCCATTCGGCCATCGACGGCGCCACGATCTTGATCGCCGAGATCTCCATCCGTGCACCCCGGTTCCCGACGGTGTCCATCAGGTGGGCGGTCTTCAGCGTCAGCAGCCGGGCCTGCTCGATGCGCACCCGGGACTGGGCGATCCAGTGCTGCACCATCCCCTGCTGGGCGATCGGCCTGCCGAACGCGGTCCGGGTCGCCGCCCGGGTGCACAGGAGCTCGAAGGCCCGCTCGGCCATGCCGATCATGCGCATGCAGTGGTGGATGCGCCCGGGCCCCAGCCGCTGCTGCGCGATGGCGAACCCGTCGCCCTCCTCCCCCAGGAGGTTGGCCACGGGCACGCGGACATCGGTGAACGCCACCTCGGGGTGGCCGCCGTGGCCGTCGAAGCGACCGAACACCGGCAGCTCGCGCACCACCTCGACCCCCGGCGTGTCCATGGGCACGAGCACCATCGACTGCTGGTGGTAGGGGTCCGCGTCCGGGTTCGTCACCCCCATGAGGATGCCGACCTTGCACGCGGGGCTGGCCGCACCGGATGACCACCACTTGCGCCCGTTGATGACGTACTCGTCCCCGTCACGGACGATCGAGGCCTGGATGTTGCGGGCGTCCGAGGAGGCCACGTCCGGCTCGGTCATGAAGAAGGCCGACCGGATCTCCTGCTCGAGCAGCGGGTACAGCCAGCGTTCCTGCTGTCCCGGCGTGCCGAACAGGTGCAGGATCTCCATGTTGCCGGTGTCGGGCGCGGCGCAGTTGGTCACCACCGGGGCGATCAGGGGCGAGCGGCCGGTCAGCTCCGCGAGATGGGCGTAGTCGAGGTTGCTGAGCCCCGCCCCGTGCTCCTCATCGGGGAGGAACAGGTTCCACAGCCCACGGCTGCGTGCCTCGGCGGTCAGTTCATGCAGGATCGGTGGGTGGGCGTGTCGGTCACCGGCCTGGGCCAGCTGCGCCTCGTAGACCGGCTCGGCGGGAACGACGCGCTCACGGACGAACGCCTCCAGCTCCGTGTGCAGCCGCCGTCCGTTCTCGCTCAGCCCCAGCTCCATCTGCGCACCTCCCGGTCGAGATGAGGGGCACCGTAGGCGACCGCACCCACCCCGCACGAGCCGGCGCTGCTGCCGCCGGCGACCGCCTCAGTCCTCCATCTCGGCCCGGCCCTGGTGGTAGCCGTCGACGGCCGCCGAGGTCAGGTCGCGGGACAGCTCCACGCCAGCCTTGGTCGCGGTGACCGCGCCCTCCTTGACCTGCTTGTAGGCGTCCCGTCGCAGCTCACGGCGCCGCCGCTCCCCGCTGTCGGGATCGAGCAGGTACATCGCACCAGCCCCGATGCCGGCGCCGACCGCCATGCTCAGGTACGTCCGAAGGCGCATGTCTGCTCCTGCCCGCGTCGTGGTGATCGATCCGTTCCGACCCTACCGGCCGCCGGGGTCAGGGCGCATCCCGTTCGGCGACGGCCTGCTGCCAGCCGACCTCCTCGGCGCGGCGCTTGAAGGCCAGCCCCTCCGCGGTGTGCCGGGCCATCCCGTCGAACAGCGTCGCCAGCAGCTGCGCGGTGTGCAGCCCCTGGTCGACCATGGTCTGGTTGATCACCGTCTTGTGCATCGCGAGCTGGTTGCGGGGCACGGTCGCGATGCGGGCCGCCAACGCAGCCACGCGGTCGGCGAGGGCCGCCTCGGGGACGGCCTCGAGGATCAGGCCGATGCGGGCCGCCTCACGCCCGTCGATGAGGTCACCGGTGAACAGCAGGCGCTTGGCCCGCTCCGCACCGAGCCGCTGGACCCACATCATGGTCGTCGGCACGCCCCAGACCCGCGCGGGCGGGTAGCCGAAGCGGGCGTCCTCGGCGGCGAGGATCAGGTCACAGCACAGCGCGATGTCCGAGCCACCGGCCACCGCGGCCCCGTGGACCTGCGCGATCGTCGGGGTGCGGGCGCGCCACAGCGCCATGAAGCACTCGGTGTTGCGGCCCATCATGCGCAGGTCGACGGTGGCGTCGAAGGGCAGCTCCTGCACCCCGGGGTTCGGGCCCGGGGTGGCGGCGTAGACCTCGAGGTCGTAGCCGGCACAGAACCCCGGACCGGCACCGTCGAGCACGATGACGTGGACCCGGTCGTCGGCATCCGCCGTCTCGACCGCGTGCCGGAGCTCCTCCGGCATCGGGTCGACGATGGCGTTGTAGCGCTCCGGCCGGTCCAGGGTGATGCGGGTGATCGGCCCGTCGGCGCGGACCCGGAGGGTCTCGTAGCCCGTGGTCATGCGCGTCCTCCCGGCGACAGCTGGCACCGCATCCGCACGACCGGGACGCGGGTCAGGGGACCGTAACGCAGACCGAGGTCGGTAGCCTGGACGGGGCGTCCGGTCCCCCGAACGCGTCGCCATCCCTCGTCTTCGCGGAGCCCACGTGGCCTCCTCCCCCACCGACGGGCCGCGCCAGCGGTTGCTGCAGACCGGCGCGGGCACCAACCTGGAGGCCTTCGGTGCCGCGGAGTGGTCCCTGCTGGCGGTGATCGCCGGCATCTGGGGCTCGTCCTTCCTGCTCATGGAGATCGGCCTGCGTGCCTTCGCCCCCGGGGTGATCTCGCTCGCGCGGGTCGGCCTCGGTGCTGCTGCGCTCGCGTTGGTCCCCCGGGCCCGCCGGACCAGGATCGATCGCGCGGACTGGCCGCGGGTCGCCCTGCTCGGCGTCGTCTGGATGGGGATCCCGCTCCTGCTCTTCCCGATCGCCCAGCAGTGGATCGACTCCTCGGTCGCCGGCATGATCAACGGCGCGATGCCGCTGACGGTGGCGGCCTGGGCGAGCCTGCTGCTCGGTCGCGCGCCGGGACGCACCCAGCTGGTCGGGCTGGTGCTCGGCTTCGTGGGGATCGTCGCGATCGCGGCACCGGAGCTGCCGCTCGGCGCGCTGACGGACGGTGGCACCGCCACGACCGCCGCCGGGGCCGGGCTGGTGCTGCTCGCCACCGTCCTGTACGGCCTGGCCGCGAACCTCGCGGTACCGCTCCAGCAGCGCTACGGCTCCCTGCCGGTGCTGCTGCGCGTCCAGGCGGTCGCGCTCGTGCTGGTCGTCCCCGCCGGCATCGTCGCACTGCCGAGCTCGAGCTGGGCGCTCGGACCCGCGATCGCGATGGTGCCGCTCGGGGTGCTCGGCACCGGGTTGGCCTTCGTGCTGATGGCCACCCTGGTCGGTCGCGTCGGCGGGCCGCGTGGCTCCATCGCGATCTACGTCGTCCCGGTGGTCGCGATGGCGCTCGGGGTGGTGGCCCTCGGGG
Source organism: Nitriliruptoraceae bacterium (assembly GCA_047921175.1). Lineage (GTDB taxonomy): Bacteria > Actinomycetota > Nitriliruptoria > Nitriliruptorales > Nitriliruptoraceae > T1Sed10-7. Next base: position 8,241 of record JBLRWQ010000020.1, read on the forward strand.
AGCGCATCCACCCGCTCGCGGTGGCAGGCACGGCCCTGGTCCTCGTCGGGGCCTGGATCACCTCCCGCCGGGAAGGGTGAGCGGCCCCGGCGCTACCTTCGAGCTTCCGAGCCGCACCCGCGCACCCCCGCCACGAGGCACCTGTGACGACCTTCCATCGCTACCTCGGTGCGGTCATCGTCACGCTCTTCCTGGTGATCATGGTGTCCGGGCTGGTGCTGCGGCTCGCACGACGCGACGAGACCCCCACCGCGCTGTGGGCCGTGCAGCACTGGACCGAGAACCTGCTCGTCCTGCAGACCGTCACCGGCATCGTGCTGCTGCTGCTCGGGCGCCGCGTGATCGGTATCCCGCTCGCCTGGCTCCACTACCTGTACGGTTCCCTGTTCCCCCTCGTCGCGGTGATCGGGGGACGGCTCGCGGGGCTACGGCGCGGGGAACGCGAGTACGTCGGCCTGGCCTGGGGCGCCTTCTTCGCCTTCGCGCTGACGCTGCGCGGGCTGCAGACGGCCTGTGGGGAAGACCTCGGAGCACTCGTTCGTTGCCTCAGCCCGTGACCGGCGCCGGGATCGTCGACGCGACCGGACCGCTCCCCACGACGACCGAGCCCGAACCACCCGCAGCCCATCCGAGGAGGACCCCGTGTCCCGAACGTTCACCCTGGCCTTCGACTACCTGTGCCCCTTCGCCCGCAACGCGAGCGAGCACGTCACCGCAGGCCTCCGGGCCGGCGCCGACTGGGACGTGCGTTTCGTGCCGTACAGCCTGGCCCAGGGGCACGTCGGGGAGGACGAGCCAGACGTCTGGGACCGGGATCGTCCGCTGGAGGTCGCCGGGGTCCTGGCGCTGGCCGCAGGGGTCACGGTCCGCGATACGCAGCCGGAACGTTTCCTCGACGTCCACGACGCCCTCTTCGCCGCCCGGCACGACCACGGCCGTGATCTCAAGGAGCGCGAGGTCGTCGCCGACGCGCTGACCGCGGCCGGCGTCGATCCCCAGCCGATCCTGGCCGACATCGACCAGGGCCGGGCGCTCGCCACCGTCCGGTCCGAGCACGAGCAGGTGGTGACGGCTCACCAGGCCTGGGGCGTGCCGACCTTCGTCACCGACACCCGGGCCGTCTTCGTGCGCCTGCTCGAGCGGCCGCACCCGGACCCTGCCGTGACCCGCGGACGGATCGAGCAGGTCCTCGACCTCGTCGACGGCCACACCGTGCTGCACGAGTTCAAGCAGGCGGACCTGCCGCTGTGAACCATGCGGCGTGCCGTTCCGGCGGACGGACCAGGTCGACCAGGGGCGCCGCCGCGACCCCGGGAGCGTGCCGGTCGGTGACCTGCAGCTCCGCGATCCAACGGCCCGTCCCGTCGGGCAGCGCGTCGTGGACCAGCACCTTCACGTCCAGCGGCGCGGGTCCCTCCGGTGCGCTCGGTCGGACCGCCAGCAGCGTGTGGACACGGTCCAGCCACCCCGCGACGAGCACGGCGAGCGCATCCACGGGCAGCGCTTCGACCCGACCTGCTTGCTCCGGCACGACCAGCAGGTCCGCCGGGCCGAGCGGAACCGGGGGTGCGACCAGGTGGAGGCCACCACGGGAGGTGACGCGCCGCGGCCCGGCGACGAGGGCGTCCACGACCGCGTCGCGGGCGAGGCGCCGCTGCATCGCGACCACGGAGGCCGGCGGGGCCATCGGGGTCAGCACCTGACCGTGGGGGTGCTGCTGGGACGCCCCCGCGGACACCCCCACCGCGGTGGTCAGCAACGACCAGCGCTCCGGGAGTTGGCCGGCCAGGCGGACCTGCAGGGTGAGCAGGTCGGCCCAGTCGGCCTCGAGACCGGACCACCGGTGCGTGAGCGACGGGGTGTGCGCTGGCGCGACCGCGAGCACAGCCCGGCCGGTCGGTCCCTCCAGGGGTGGGTAGATGTTGCGGAGCCCGAACCAGCGACCACGCCCGCCGCTGCCTCCGACCCCGAGCAGGCGCGGGTCGTCTGCGCTCACGTCACAGAACGGGCAGTCCTCGCGTGGGGTGACGAGCGGCTGCCGTGCTGGCTGCGGGCGGGGCCGTGCCTCCCGGGTCGCGGTCCACAACCCCAACCTGCCGGTGAGCGGGCAGCTGCTGGTGGTCGGCTCGCCGTCGTGCGGCGCACCGGCGCGTTCGCTCACGCGTCCTGGACACCCAGCAGCTGCTTGGCCCGGTCGACGTCGTCGCAGACGACCACGAGCTTGTAGCCGGCGGCGATGTAGGCCTGCTCGATGTTGACGCCGGCATCGGCCAGGGTCCGGCAGGCCGCACCGAGGTGACCGGGCTCGTCCGGCAGTGGGACGACCACGACCCGGCGGGCGGCACGGACCTCGAGACCGGCGTCCTCGAGCGCGCCGATCGCGTCCTCCGCGCGGTCGACGAGCACGTGGACGATGCCCTTGCCCTGGCCCGTGAACGCGCTGATGGCCTCGATGTTGATGCCGGCCGCTCCCAGCACCTCACCGAGCCGTGCGAGCTGGCCGGGTTGATCGTCGGGGATGATGACCAGGTCCTTGCGCACCACGTCCTCCTGTGCCGGGTGGGCCGAGGCTAGTGAGCCGACCGCCCGACAGGGCGGCGCGGACGTGGTTGCTACACTGTCCGCCGCTCGCGGCCCTCGGGCCCGGGCGCCCTTCCGGGGTAGCTCAGTTGGCAGAGCGTTCGACTGTTAATCGAAATGTCGCCGGTTCGAGCCCGGCCCCCGGAGCCACCGCACACGCCCCCTGACCGGCCTCACGGCCGCAGGACGAGCTTGCCGAACAGCTCTCCGTCCTGCATGCGCGAGAGTGCCTCGGCGGCATCGCCGAGGGGGAGCACGTCGTCGATGGGCGGGCGCAGGCCGGTCGCATCGAGCATCGCGACGAGCCGGACGAGCTCGTCCCGGGTCCCCATCGTGGACCCGACCACGCTGAGCTGCCGGTAGAAGACGCGTGCGAGGTCCGCGGGCGGGTTCGGTCCCGAGGTCGCTCCCGCGACCACGACCACACCCCCGGGGACGAGCGCGCGCAGCGAGTGCGCCCAGGTCGCCTGCCCGACGGTCTCCACCACCGCGTCCACCTTGCCCGGCAGGCGCTCGCCGCTGGTGACGGCCTCGTGGGCGCCGAGCGCGAGCACCCGGTCAAGCTTGGCCTCGTCACGGCTGGTGACGGTGACGTGGAGCCCGGCCGCCCGGGCCAGGAGCACCGCTGCGGTGGCGACCCCACCACCCGCACCCTGGATCAGCACCCGCTGACCCGGCCGCAGGCCGGCCCGGGTGAACAGCATCCGGTAGGCGGTCAGCCAGGCCACCGGCAGGCAGGCCGCCTCCTCGAAGCTCAGCGACGGCGGCTTGTCGACCAGGTTGCGTCGCGGGACGACCACCTGCTCCGCGAAGGTGCCGTCGTAGCGCTCCGACAGGATGGAGAAGTCGCTGCTGAGGGTCTCGTCCGCCCCGTCCGGATCGGCGATCACCGCGTGGACGAGCACCTCCCGCCCGTCGTCGGTGACGCCTGCGGCGTCACAGCCGAGCACGATCGGGAGCCGCGCGGGGTCGACGCCGATCCCGCGCAGCGTCCACAGGTCGTGGTGGTTCAGCGCCGCGGCGCGGACGTGGACCCGTGCCCAGCCCGCGGGCGGGGACGGGTCGGGATGCTCCCCCAGGCGCAGGCCCGTGAGGGGAGACGAGGGGTCGATGGCAGCGGCGGTGACGGCGAACATGGCGGCAGGCTAGCGGTGGACGTGGCTCAGAAGTCGTCTCCGGCCGGGCACGGGGACGGATCGAGGACCGCGTCGATCACACCCGCGACGTCGTCCGCCAGCGCCGGATCGGCGACCCGGAGCAGGAGTCGGATGGCATCTGCCCGGGGGGCGGCACGCCACCGGGTCCAGGTGACCTGGGACACGTCGATGCCGAGCGCGGCGGCGGCGCGGTGCCGGACGAGGTCCCCGGCGGCCTCCGGCCCGACGCGTACCACGACACGGGCCAGCGTGCCGGCCTGCGGGAGCAGCGCCGTCAGCGCCTGCAAGGCACGGCCGGCGATCCGTTCGTCGTCGGTCGTGACGGTGACGGCGTGCTCGTCGACCTCGGCGACCGCAGCGAGCAGCCCGGCCGCCAGCGCGTACACGGCGTCCTCGGCGAGTCGGGTCTGCGCCCGCCGGGTGGCCTCGGCTCGCACCAGCGCCCGCGCGGTCACCTGCTCGTGGTCCTGGCGTCCCCGTGGCTCCTCGGCGACCGAGGTGGCGGCACCCGGTGCGGCGCTGGTCCCGTCGGACCGGCCGGAGCGGTGCGCCCGGACGACCACCTCACCGGCCCAGGCCGTCACCAGCAGCGGATCGGCGTCGAGCTGGCCTGCGATGCGGCTGATCGACACCCCGGCACGACGCAGGGCACGCGCTCGCGCGGGCCGCGTGTCGTCGGCGGGCTCGGGGTGGCCTCCGTTCGGGACCGGTCCGGGCTGGACCACGGCGAGGTCGGGCAGGCTGTGCGGGGCGACCGCGCGCCGGGCCCGGGCGGTCAGGGCGAACCCGATCGGCCGATCGTGCTCGTCGTCCTCGTCGCGGACGGCTCCGCGTTCGGGCGCCTCGTCCAGATCGCCGAGCGGCAGACGCGGCTGCTCCTGACCGGCGCGCGAGGACCGCCGGCCCGGACGGCGGGAGGGCGCATCCTCGGGCGATGCCGGTGGCGATGGCAACGGGGCGGGGGTGACGGTGTCCATGGGATGACCGTACGCGGGGGGTGTGACAGCCCGGTGGCGACCGGCCGGGTCCCAGACAGCCGCCGGCCTCAGCGTCCGACCGGACCGATCCCCAACGCCAGCAGCAGGGCCCCCAGGACCAGGACGAACAGCAGCCCGGCGATCTGCCACCGCCGCAGCAGGACGTCCAGCCGGGCGAGCCCCTCGCCCGGCCGCACGCGCGCCTCGACACCGCCGACCAGGGTGCCGAGCCGGCCGCCGATCCGTGTGGTCGCCCCGACGATGCGGCCGGCGAGGCGGGCGACCGGTCGGGCCGCCGCCTCGGCGAGCACCACCAGGTCCCCGGCGGGTATCCCGGGGGCCATCGCCTCCCCCGTTCCGAACCGCCGGCGCAGCACCATGGCCCCCACGGCCAGCAGGGCGCCGACCCCCACGGGCCAGGTCGCGTCCACGATCCCCGCGAGGTAGATGCGCGGGCTCGAGAGCGGCGCCAGCCACCGGACCGGGAGGAGCCACGTGGCACCGAGCGTGGCGAGCAGCAGCAGCCCCCAGCCGACCCCCAGGCCCGTGGTGCCCGCCGGACCAGGATCCCGCCGAGCTGCGGCACCGGCGGTCGCGATCGCCTCCTCGGCGGCCGTGGGCCGCGCGAGCAGGACCAGCAGGCGCGCCATCAGCAGCGTCGTCGCGACCGCCGCCAGCGCCAGCAGCGCGGTCACCCGGTCGGCCCAGACCGGGGCCAGCGCGGCGACGGCGTCCTTCATCGCCGCCTTCGCGACCCACCCGCTCGTCAGTGGGGCTCCGGCCAACGACCCTCCCGCCAGCACCGTCCCGGCGAGCACCACCTGTCGACCCCGTGGGCCGGCCCACGCCGCGCGTAGCCCGACACCGAGGAACAGGGCCCCCTTGGCCACCCCGTGGTGCAGGGCGTAGGTGGCTGCGGCAGCGATCGCCAGCGGCGCCGCGCCGGGGGCCACGAGCCCGACGCCGACGAGCACGGTGATCAGCCCCATCTGGCTGATGCTCGAGTAGGCGAGCACCACCTTGGGGCGGTCCTGGACGACCCCGATCGCGGCTGCGGCGAACACCGTCACGAGTCCGACGCCGATCAGGACCGCGGACCAGCCCGGTGCCGACACGGCGCCGAGCGGCAGGACGGCCAGCCAGCCGACCAGGCCGGCCTTGATCATGGCACCGCTGAGCACCGCGCTGGCCGGTACCGGCGCCGCCGGGTGGGCCAGCGGTAGCCAGACGTGCAGCGGGACGACACCCGCCTTCACCGCGAAGCCGGCGGTGACCAGCCCCACGACCAGGTCCCGTCGCCCGGTCGCGGCGTCTCCCAGCGCCGCCGCAACCGTCGCGGTGTCGATGCTGCCGGCGACCCCCGCGGCGAGCATGAGCCCGCTGATCAGCAGGGCCTCGCCGAGGACCGCCATCACGAGGTAGATACGTCCGGCCCGCCGGGCCGCCGGCGACCGGTCGTGGACGACCAGCCCGTACGCGGCGAAGGTCATGACGGCGTACAGCGTGTACAGGGACACGAGGTCACCGGCCAGCAGCAGCCCGACGTTGCCGGCCAGGGTGAGCAGCCACAGGCCGGCGGTGCTCCAGCGCGCCGTGACCAACGCACGGGCCGCGATCCCGGCGGCCAGCCAGACCAGGGAGGTGGTCGCCAGCAGGAGCCGGGCGGCGGGGTCCAGGTCGAGCTGCAGGCCGAGCAGCAGCCACGACAACGACGGCGGCGGTCCCGGCGGGCCGACCAGGGCCAGCAGCAGCGCCGGGACCGGCCCGGACGCGACGAGACCCGGCACGAGCCGGGCGGCCCCGCTGTGTGCGGCGACCACCACCAGCCCGGCCGCCAGGAGCGGCCAGAGGATCGGGACGACCCACAGCAGGGTGCTCATCCGCGCCCCAGGAGCTCACGGGCGATGTCCTCGGCCCAGGAGATGGGGCTGAGGGGGGCCCCGGCCAGCACCCCGAGCACCACGACGCTGACCGCGGTCGCCACCGGTGGCAGCAGCAGCCACGGTCCCGCCTCGAGCCGGTACCCCGGCAGCCGGATGGGCCCGTAGCGCCGGGCCGGCTGGTCGACGCCGATCCGGCGCTCGGCCACCTCGGTGTCGGGCTCGTCGAGCCACGCGCGTGCGATGACCGGCAGGAAGTACGCGGCGTTGAGCAGCGTGCTCGCGACCAGGATCGCGATGACCCAGGGTTGCCCGGCCTCGACCGCGCCGACCCCGAGGTACCACTTGGAGACGAACCCGACCGTCGGGGGGACGCCGATCATGCCGAGCGCTGCGATGGTGAACGCCGCCGTCGTCAGCGGCTGCCGGCGCCCGATGCCCCCCATCTGGTCGACACGTGTGACCCCGAGCGAGGTGGCGAAGATCCCGGCGCAGTAGAACAGGGTCACCTTCATGACCCCCTGGTGCACCAGGTGCGCCACACCGCCGGCGACGCTGGTCAGGCCGACCACGCTGGTGCCCAGCAGGATGTAGGACAGCTGGCTCACCGTGGAGTAGGCCAGTCGCCGCTTGAGGTCCTGCTGGACCAGCGCCAGCACGGAGCCGTAGACGATCGTGACCGCTGCGACCGCGGCGAGCGGGGTGAGCACGCCGAGCTCGGCCGCCAGCTCGGCCCCGTACAGGTCGTGGATGACCCGCACGATCGCGTACGCCCCGGCCTTGACGACCGCGACGGCGTGCAGGAGGGCGCTGACCGGTGCCGGGGCGACCATCGCGTGCGGCAACCAGACATGCAGCGGCACGATGGCGGCCTTGACCCCGAACCCGCCCACCAGCAGCACGAAGATGGCGGTGAGCGCGCCGCGGTGCTCGGGGAGCAGCGTCGCCAGCATCGCCGTCTCGCGGAAGGCGACCGTGCCGGCGATCGTCTGCAGCCACACCACGGCGACGAGCACGACGGCACCGCCGGTCACCGCGTACAGCAGGTAGATGCGGCCGCCCGCGCGCGCCCGATCGTGCCCCTGGTGGACGATGAGCGGGTAGGTCGTGACGGTCAGCAGCTCGTAGAACACGAGCAGGGTGACCAGGTTCCCGGCCAGCGCGATGCCGACGCTCGCGGTCACGCACAGGCTGAAGAACCCGAAGAAGCGTGAGCGGTGGGTGTCCTCGCTGAGGTAGCCGATCGCGTAGATGGTCGTCGTCAGCCACAGCAGGGCGGAGAGGAGGACGAACAGCAGCGGCACCGGGTCCGCTCGCAGCACCAGGTCGACGCCCGGCAGGAACGGCGCGCGCCACTCGTACTCGAGCCCGGAGAACACCCCGACGACCAGCAGGCCCACCAGCACGACCTTGGCGACCGCACCGACCATGTTGACGGCCCGTCGTGCTCGTTCGGCGTGCTCGGGGAGCAGGAAGATGATGCCGGCCGGCACGAGCGAGGTCGCCAGCAGCCACACCAGCACGTTGGCCCCGAGGTCGCCGGCGGCGAGCTCAACCGCCTCCATGCGGCCCCCCGATGGTGAGCAGCGCGAGCAACCGGCCCGGCACCAGCCCAAGCAGCAGCGTCGAGCTGGCGAGCGCCAGGGCGACGACATCGCGGGCGTCGCGGCGCGGGACCGGCCGCTCGCCGTCGGGCGGGGGCGCGAAGGCCGGACGCACGAAACGCATCAGGTACCCGACCGTGAGCAGGGTGCCGACCACGAGCACCACCACCCACCACCACTGTCCGGTCGAGATGCTGCCGACCAGCAGGTACCACTTGGCGACGAAGCCGCCGCTCGGCGGCAGTCCGACCAGGCTCAGCGCCGCGATGCCGAAGGCCATCATCGCGACCGGACGCCGGGCCGCGCTGCCCCGCAGCTCCGTCAGCAGCGGCCAGGTCGTCTCCCCGCGGGTGGCGACGGAAGGCTTGTCCGCGGCCGTAGGTCGCGTCCGCGCATCGGCGACCTCGGCGACGCTGCCGACACCGATGGTGGCCTGCCGCGCCTGCCGGGCGCTGTCGACCAGCACCGCTGCGGCCATGAGCATGGCCCCCTTGGCGAGGGCGTGGCTGAGCGCGGCGAACACCCCGCCCGACCAGCCGTCGACGGAACCGGCCTGCACCAGCGGCACGAGCAGGAAGACCAGCCCGATCTGCGCGACCGTGGAGGAGGCGATCAGCCGCTTGAGCCCGGTGGCGAGCAGCGCACCGAACGACCCCCACAGGATCGCGAGTGCACCCATCGCGCCGACCAGCTGGGCGGCCGCGGGGGTCACCAGCTCCGGGACCGACAGGAACCACAACCGTGCCAGCACGGCGAAGGCCACCTTGACCATGACCCCCGACAGCAGCGGGCTGACGGCACTCGGCGCCAGGGTGTGTGCCGCGGGCAGCCAGAAGTGCAGCGGGGCCAGGGGCGCCTTCAGCAGGAGCCCGGCCGTGATGACCGCCAGGCCGACGCTGGCCCGCGGCCCGTCCCCGAGCGCCTCCGCGAGTTCGGCGAAGACCACCGTGCCCGCCTCGGACCAGACCAGCGCGATGCCGATCAGCACCGTCGTCGAGGCCACCAGCTCGGCGTAGAAGTAGCGCGTGCCGGCCAGGATGCTGCCACGATCACCACGCAACGTGACGAGCAGCGACCCACACAGCGCCACGAGCTCCAGCATCAGGTAGGTCGTGAACAGGTCACCGGAGACCAGCAGCAGGTTCACGGCCGCCCACAGCGTGAACAGCAACGGCCAGTACGCCCAGTCATGGCGGTCCGGGTCCTGACGGAGCTCGGCGGCAGCGAAGGCGACGACGGCGAGGGCGACCACCGCCGCCATCAGGAGCAGCACGACCGCCAGCCCGTCCGCGACCAGGGCCACCTCGACCCCCAGGGGCAGAGGCAGGCGCTGCCTCTGAGGCGTCCCGAGCTCCAGCGTGGTGCGTGCCAGGGACAGGACCACCGCGGTCGTGCCGCCCGAGGCCAGAAGCGCGACCGTGACCCGCACCGGCCCCCGGGTCCATGCCGTGACCACGGCCGCGGCGACCGGCAGGACCAGCAGGAGGGCGAGGGAGACGCTCACAGGGCATCGTCGTCGAGCGTGACCTCCTCCGACCCGGCGGCCTGCGCCACCCGTCGTCGCAGCAGCACGGCCACCAGTACGAGCGGGAGCAGGGTCGCGGCGACGGTCAACGTGGCCGGCCACGACCGCACCGGCGGCGCGAGGACCACCGCGAGTCCCGCCCCAGCACACATCAGCGCCAGCCCGACGACGCGGCCACGCAGGCCGGCGCCGCCGAAGGTGACCGCCAGTCCGGCCAGGTGGAGCCCGATGCCGACCAGCAGCCCGATGGTCATGGCGCCCCTCGCGTTCCGGACCCGCTCGCGGTCCCCGCCTCCTCGACGATAGACCGCCCGACCGTCACGACCGGCCAGCCCGACCGGCCCGGTGGTCCCGCCGAGGGACGGGTCAGCCGTCGAGGTAGCCGTCGAGCTGGTCGACCCGCCCGGGCCGACGCAGCTTCGCCAGCGCCTTGGCCTCGATCTGCCGGATCCGCTCCCGGGTCAGGCCGAGCGCGATCCCGACCTGCTCGAGGGTGCAGGGTGGCTGTCCGTCGAGTCCGAAACGCCGCTCGAGCACCGCACGCTCGCGATCGTCCAGGCCTGCCATGACCGCAGCGATGTCGTCGCGCAGGAGCAGCCGTGCCGCGGCGTCGGCCGGCTTCGTCGCGTTCGGGTCCTCGAGCAGCTCACCCATCGACGCGTCGCCGTCCTCGCCGACCGGGGCATCCAGCGAGGCGGGGTCGATGCCGAGGTTGCGGAACTCCTCGATGCGGTCGACCGGCAGCTCGGCGGCCGCGGCGACCTCCTCCGTCGTGGGTTCCCGACCGAGGGTCTGCACCAGGGTGCGTTCCAGGCGGGAGATCCGGTTCATCGTCTCCACCAGGTGGACCGGGATCCGGATCGTCCGCGACTGGTCGGCGATGGCCCGGCTGATCATCTGCCGGATCCACCAGGTGGCGTAGGTCGAGAACTTGTAGCCGCGCGTGTAGTCGAACTTGTCGACGGCGCGGATCAGCCCGAGGTTCCCCTCCTGGATCAGGTCCGGGAACTGCAGGCCCCGACCGACGTGTCGCTTGGCGATGGACACGACCAGGCGCAGGTTCGCCTCGATCATCTCCTGCTTGGCCTGCTGGCCCAGCCGCTCGATCCGACGCAGGCAGCGACGCTGCGTGATCGACAGCTCCAGCGGCGCGTCGAGGATCGCCGCCGCGACGACGCCCGCGTCCACCCGCTTGGCGAGGTCGACCTCGGACTGCGGGTCGAGGAGGTCGACCCGCCCGATCTCGTTGAGGTAGAGGCGGACGGCATCGACGCTCGCGGGTGCGTCCGCCGCCACGGAGACCGGCCTACCGGCGGCGGCCTCCGGCGCGCGGTCGTCGACCAACGGCACCGCGGACCGACGCAGCCGCTGCCCGACCTGCTCCAGCTGCTCGACGCCGAGGCCCGCCGCATCGACCGCGAGCGCCACCTCCCGGGCGGTGACGAACCCGCGGCGCGTCCCCGCCGCGATCAGCTCCTCGCCCACCTCCTCGGTGAGCCCGAGGACGAGCGCATCCGGCGCAGGGTCGTCCACCGGGCCTCCTCCCTCGGCCACCGCTGGTGGTCGATGCTACGGAGCGCGGCCGGACGAGCCGCCGGAACCGTGCGGCGCGCACGGGGCGTGCACCCATCGCGCGTCTCAGACGGGCTGCCCCAGGAGGGCGCGACGGCGCTGCTGGAGGACCGCGAGGGCACGTTGGACCTCCCGTATCCGCTCCGGCTCGGTGGCGTGGTGCAGGCGTGCGAGCTCATCCCGGAGCGAGCGGACCTCGGCATCGACGCGGTCCACGAGCAGGTGGCCGACCCGGCCGGCCACCACCGCCGCGCGGACCTCGTCGTCCCCGAGCTCCGGGTCGTCCTCCAGGGCCAGGGAGCGCACGAGGCCCCGGATCCGGTCATCCTCCGCCGCGTCCACGATCGCGGGGACGGCCGCACCGACCCCACCGGCAGCCCGCACGGCGCGCAGCACCGCGCGCGCGTCCGGGTGGCTCAGGTCGTCCGCGGTCAGCTCGGCGGCCTCGGCCGGCGCCGTCTCCGGGTACTGCAGCAGCGCGCGCAGGGCCGCCCGCTCCAGGCGCGCCCGGGCCGCCGTGGGGGGTCGGGTGACCGTGCCACCACCGGCGGCGCCCGGGTGTGCCCCCGCGGCGGCGACACCTTCGTGGGCGTCCAGCTGGATGCCCAGGCGTGCGGCGGTGTCGGTCACGAACCCGTAGGCGTAACCGATCCGCTCGGCGATCTCCGTCCGGGCCCACTCACGCCGGAGCTCCGGGTCGCGCTCCCGTCCGAGCACCGTCAGCGCGTCGCGGAGCGCCGCGGTCCGGCCGCCCTCGCTGGCGAGGTCCGCATCGGCGAGGTGGTGGCGCAGCACGAAGGGCACGACCGGGGTCGCGGCCGCCAGGGCACTCGCGAGCCCCTCCGCGCCCACCGCCGCGACCAGGTCGGCCGGATCGCGCCCCTCGGGGAGCACCAGCACGCGCAGATCCAGCCGCGCCCCGTCCCCGTCGGTCTCGAGCTCCCGCGCGGCGTCCCAGGCGCGCTCCGCCGCCTTGACCCCGGCCGCATCCGCGTCGAAGGCGAGCACGACCCGCTGGGCGTAGCGGGCCAACATGCGCAGATGGTCGATCCCGACCGCCGTCCCACAGGTCGCGACGGCGTTGGCCACCCCGGCCTGGTGGAGCGCCAGGACATCGGTGTACCCCTCACAGACCAGCACCTGCTCGGCGCGGACGATGTCGGAGCGGGCCTGGCGGATGCCGTAGAGGACCCGGGTCTTGCGGTACAGGGGGGTCTCGGTCGAGTTGAGGTACTTCGGGGGCTCGAAGCCGCCATAGTCGAGGTCCGGCAGGATGCGGCCACCGAAGCCGATGACGTCCCCGGACGGGTCGTGGATCGGGAACATGAGCCGACCGCGGAAGCGGTCGCGGAGCCCACCCCGGTCGGTCCGGGCGGACAGCCCCGCGGTGATCAGGTCATCCTCGGGGACGCCCTGGTCGACCAGCGCACGGGTCATGGCATCGAAGCGGTTGGGGGCGAAACCGACCTCGAAGGCCTCGGCGTCGGCCCGGCTGAACCCCCGCGAGCGCAGGTAGTCGCGCGCGACCTTGCCCTCGTCGGCGTAGAGCTGTGCCACGAGGAAGTCCCGGGCCGCCGCGGTGGCCGCGACCAGCCGGGTGCGTTCGCCCACGGCCCGACGCTCGCGTGCGCTCATCTGCTCGTAGCGGAGCTGGAACCCCGAGCGCCGGGCCAGCGACTCCACCGCCTCCGGGAACTCCAGGCCCTCGATGCGCATCAGGAAGTCGTAGATGTCCCCGGAGACCCCGCACCCGAAGCAGTTGTAGAAGTTGCCGTCCGGGGTGACGGTGAAGGAGGGCGTCCTCTCCGTGTGGAAGGGGCAGAGCCCCTTGAAGGAACGCCCGGCGCGCTTGAGCGTCGTGTACTCCCCCACGACCGCGACGATGTCCGCCTGGGCCCGGAGCGCGTCGATGTCGTCCTTGACGATCCGTCCGGCCACGTCCACCTCCCACGCCGACCGACGCCCGACGCACGTGCGGCCAGCAGGACCGTAGCGCCCGGGTCCCCGACCGGTGCTCAGTCGACCGGGACGGCCTCCACGTCGCCCACCTCGGGGTCGAGGTCGACCAGGAAGGCCCGGATGCGCGCGACCTCGACGTCCTCGCCGATCGCCGCGGCAGCGTCACGCAGGTGGACCAGGCAGGTCAGGAAGGGCCGGTTGCCGGGGACCGACCAGCGGACGTAGCCGCGCCCGCCCCAGCCGGCAGCGCGCAGCGCATCGAGCCCCCGGTGGTAGCCGACACGGGCGTAGGCGTAGCGCTCGACGTCGTCGCGGGCGACCGCCGACAGCGCGGCCCAGGCCGCAGCCTGCGTGGGGTGGGCGGCCACGGCACGGCCGAGCGCCGCACGGCGCTGGTCGGGGTCCAGGTCGCTCGCCCCCGTCAGCGCGGCGGCGAGCCCGGCGGGGACCGGGGGCAGCTCGGTCTCGTGGCGGTCGGCCAGGGGCAGCTCGGGCACGTCGTCTCCGTCCGTTGGCAACCGGTGGCGCACCGCGCCGTCGGGCGCCACCACGACGCAACGGTAGCGGTGGCCCGCTGGCTAGCCTCGTCGCGGTCCCCAGGCCGCCACGCCCGTGCCGCGGACCACCCGCGGGACACCTCGAGGAGGCGACGTGCCCACCCCGATCCGCTACCTGGTCGACCTGCGCGAGCGCGACCACCACCTGGTCACGGTCACCCTGACCGTGCCCGAGGATCTCGCCCCCGGCGCGCGCCTCGTCCTGCCGGTCTGGACCCCGGGCAGCTACCTGGTGCGCGACTACGCCCGCCACGTGCAGACCATCGTCGCCCGCGACGCCGCTGGCGACCCGGTCCGCCTCGAGCGCGACGGGACGACCGCCTGGCGCCTCCCCGATGGCGTCGTCGGCCCGGTCACCGTGGTCTACGAGCTCTACGCCGACGACCTCAGCGTGCGCACCAACCACGTCGACGACCACCACGCCCTGCTGATCCCCGCCGCCACCTTCGTGCTCGTCGACGGTGGGGAGGAGCGCGTCCACGAGGTGCAGCTGCCGCCGACCCCGGCGACCCACGCGGTCCACAGCCTGCTGCCCGCCGGCGACCGCGCGCACACCTACGTCGCGTCCGACCGGGACCACCTCGTCGACAGCGCCTTCGAGGTGGGCGACCTGCCGGTCGTCGACGTCGAGGTGGCCGGCGTGCCGCACCGGTTCGTCTGGGCCGGCCACGGCGGTGCACCGGACCTGGGACGCATCGCCGACGAGCTGGAGGCGATCGCCCGCGCCGGCCTCGACCTCATGGGCGGCCCGCTGCCGACGTCTCGCTACACGGTGCTGTGCACCGCATGGGACCGGGGTGGCGGTGGTCTGGAGCACCGCGACGGTGCCGTGCTGCAGGTGCCGGTCCACACCTTCCAGGACCCGGAGCTGACCGCACGGTTCCAGTCGCTGCTCGCGCACGAGTACCTGCACCTGTGGAACGTGAAGCGGCTCGTGCCCGCCGACCTGGTCCGTCCCGCCTACGACCGCCCGACCCACTCCCCCTCGCTGTGGGTCGCCGAGGGCTGGACGGCCTACTACGACGAGCTGCTGCCGACCCGGGCCGGCCTGTGGCGACCCCGTCAGCTGCTCGACCACCTCGGTGGGACCGCCGCCAAGGTGGCGGCCACGCCGGGGGTCGGCCGTCAGAGCCTCAGGCAGGCCTCCCACGAGGCCTGGATCAAGCACTACGTCCGGGACCATCACGCGCCCAACGTGATGACCGACTACTACGGTCACGGCTCGCTGGTGGCCTTCGAGCTGGACCTGCGGCTGCGGGCGGCCGATCCGGACGGCGACGGGCTGGATGCCGTGCTGCGCCTGCTGTGGGAGCGCCACGCGGACACCCCGGAGGGCTACACCGAGGCGGACGTGCGGGACGCGGTCGCGACCGTGGGGGGCGACGACCTGGCGGCGCTGGTGGAGCGGCGCGTCGACGTCCCCGGACACCCGGACCTCGCCACGGCCGTGGCGGCGATCGGCCTGACCTGGCAGACCACGACGGGCGACACCCCCTGGCTCGGGGTGCAGCTGGAGGAGAACGACCACGAGGTCACCGTGGCGAGCGTGCTGCGCGACGGCCCGGCCTGGCGCGGCGGCGTCAGCGGCGGCGACCGGCTCGTAGCGCTCGACGGCACCGCCGTGCACCGCGGGGTGGTCCCGGCCCTGCTCCGCGCCCACGCCCCCGGGGACGAGGTGCCCCTGACGCTGACCCGGGGCCCACGGCTACTGACCCGACGGGTCACGCTCGGTGCACCCACCGTCACCCGTCGGCTCGTACCGGATCCCACGGCGTCGGCCGCAGCCCGCTCCGCCTTCCGGCGCTGGTCCGGTGCCGACCTCGCCACGGCCGGCGGATGAGACGCCCGGCTGGCCGACGCCGGCCCGGTCTGCGACCCTGACCGCATGGACCGCATCCCGACCCCCCAGCAGCTGCAGGTCGCCGCACGCGCCTGCGTGCTGATGACCTACGCGCTCGGCCTCGGCGGTGTGGCCGGTGGGACCTGGCTGCTGCGCGACGGGGACGTCGCCATGGCCATCGTGCTGTGGCTGGTCACCTTCGCGGTCGGCGTCGTGCTGATGGGCACCTCGCTGCTGATCCGGGCCGTGTCCGGGCTCGGGGCGCGCCTCACCCGGCTGGAGTCCGACGTGCGCGTGCTCGCCGAGGAGCGTGCCCGCGGCGGCGTGCCGGGGACCGGCGACCGCGACCCCTGGCTGCGGCACTGACGCCGGGCGCGCCTCTCCGGGTGCCGGGACGCGTCCTGCTCCCTGGTGGACGGCGGCCAGCAGCGCACGCAGGAAGACCGGAGCGGCTCGACCGCCCGGATCGCGGTACCGCACCTCGACCGCTCGAGCTGCTGGAGCAGCCGGGCCGTGTAGGGCCAGCGGCCCCCGTCGGCGCGTTCGGGGCGGTCGATCGCCACCCAACGCCGGCCGCGAGGCTCGAGGTCGAGCACCAGGCCGCGCTGCGCCATGCTCGTCAGCGTCGCGTGCAGCTCGTCGGGATCGCGGCCCAGCTCGCAGGCGAGCCGGTCGACGCGACGGCCCGGCCGAGGCGGCGGGCAGAGCGGTTGGTCACGGACGGGCGTCGGGCGCCTGCGGGTCGGACGCAGCCGCGTCGACGGCCGCGTGCCGTCGCCCGGCGGTGCCGATCCACCACGTGGCAACGGCCACCAGCCCGAGCAGCCCGATGTCCCCCAGCACCGCAGGTGGGGTCAGGATCAGGTGCTCGGTGACCCGGACCTGGACGAGGTCGCCCACCGCGTCGGCCAGCTGTGGCACCGCGTACACCAGCACCACGGCACCGGCGACCTCGGGACGCAGCCGTGGCGCCACGAACAGCAGCACCGCGACGACCACCGCGTACGTGACGCTCGCACCGGCCTCGACGCCGACCAGCCGCGACAGCTCGGTCCGGGCGAAGGAGCGCATGGCGCCGGGGGGCGACCGCTCGAGGGTCTGGAGCGCGGTCGGCAACCAGGCCAGCACCGCGAGGCCCACGTAGATGCCGATCGGACCGGGGGCGGCCCTCCTCCAGCCCTGGCGTGGGCGGGACCACAGCGCCGCCGCGGCCGCGAGCAGGCCGAGCAGGAGCACCACCGGCTGCCCGGTAACGGTGACGAGCTCCGCGAGGCCCGCGGCCGACGGGCCGGTGCCGACCAGCGCCGACAGCGACAGGAGCCCCGCGGGCAGGAACAGCGCCGTGGCGGCGACGACCACCCCCGTCCCCAGCTCGGCCCGTCCCGCCAGCAGGAGCAGGCCACCGATGAGCCACGGTAGGGGCGCCAGGACGACCCAGACCCACCGGAAGCCGGACACCGCGTAGGCCCCGTCCACCGCCCCGAGTGCGGACCGGAGGACCTGCTCGGTGGTGACCAGGACCGCCACCTGGGCGACGGCGGCGATCAGCGCGAGCAGGGCAGCCGTACGACGGATCGTCCACCTCCGGGTCGGGTCCGTGAGCGTACGGAGCCGGTCCGCGCCGGGGTCGGTCAGCAGCGTCTCAGCAGCCAGGGAGGCGCTCCGACAGGTAGGCCTCGAGCCGGTCGATCGCGACCCGCTCCTGCGCCATGGAGTCGCGGTCCCGGACGGTCACGGCCCGGTCCTCGAGCGTGTCGAAGTCGACCGTGACGCAGTACGGCGTGCCGATCTCGTCCTGACGGCGGTAGCGCCGGCCGATCGACTGGGTCTCGTCGTACTCGGCCATCCAGCGCACCTTGACCAGGTCGAACACCTCGCGGGCGGTCGGGGTGAGGGTGTCCTTCTTCGACAGCGGCAGGACCGCGACCTTGTAGGGCGCGAGCCGCTTGTCGAGCTTGAGGACGACCCGCTCCTGCAGCTCGCCCTTGGCGTCCGGGGCCGACTCGACGCGGTAGGCGTCGAACAGGAACGCGAGCGTCGCCCGGGTCGCGCCGGCCGCCGGCTCGATCACGTAGGGGTGGTAGCGGCGGTCGTTCGGCTGGTCGTAGTAGGTCAGGTCCTGGCCCGAGGCTTCCTGGTGGGCCTTGAGGTCGAAGTCGGTCCGGTTCGCGAGCCCCTCGAGCTCCGACCAGCCCATCGAGGCGTCCGGGAAGTAGTAGTCGATGTCCACGGTGCGCTTGGCGTAGTGGGACAGCTCCTTCGGGCCGTGCTCGCGCAGCCGCAGGTTCTCCGGCCGGATCCCGAGGTCGGTGTACCAACGCAGCCGCTCGTCGATCCAGTACTGGTGCCACTGCTCGTCGGTGCCGGGTTCGACGAAGTACTCCATCTCCATCTGCTCGAACTCGCGCGTGCGGAAGACGAAGTTCCCCGGCGTGATCTCGTTGCGGAACGACTTGCCCATCTGGGCGATGCCGAAGGGCGGCTTGCGGCGGGTGGTGCGCTGGATCGTGGCGAAGTCCACGAACATGCCCTGCGCGGTCTCCGGGCGCAGCCAGACGGTCGAACCGGCGGTCTCGACCGGGCCCATGTTCGTCTTGAACATGAGGTTGAAGCTGCGCGGGTCGCCGAGGGTGTCGGCCTTGCAGGTCGGACAGACGAGGTCGCCCTCGGCGTCCTCCGCCCCGAGCTGCGCCTCGCGCAGGTGGTCCTCACGGAAGCGCTGGTGGCATCTGGCGCACTCGACCAACGGGTCGGCGAAGTTGGCCAGGTGCCCGGAGGCCTGCCAGACCTCGGTGGGGCCGAGGATGGCCTGCTCCATGCCGACGACCTCGTCGCGCAGCTGCACCATGGCGCGCCACCACTGGCGCTTGACGTTCTCCTTGAGCTCCACCCCGAGCGGGCCGTAGTCCCACGTGGAGCGCACCCCGCCGTAGATCTCGGCGGTCGGGAAGATGATGCCACGCGTCTTGCACAGCTCGACGATCGTCTTCAGCTCGACGGTGACGCTCGGGGTGCTCAGCTGGTCGCTCACGATGGACTCGTTGCTCGACGACGGACCCCGCCACTGGCGGTGGGGGGCAGTGGGCCCAGGCCCGGCAGCTGCCGGCCCGAGCCGGGGCAGGGTAACCCGGTCGCCGAGCCCGTCGAGCCCCGGGACGCGAGCCACGACCGCAGCGCGTTGGCCGCAGCGGTGCGGTGCCGTACGGTGCGGGCGCCCCGCCAGGAGGAGGCACGGTGGCCGGCCTACTGCACCCCGAGCGCTACCACGGTCGTCGCCGCCGACCGCCCTTCTTCGAGGGGTGGTACTTCAAGCTCGTCGACGCGAGTGGGACCTCGCGTTACGCGGTCATCCCCGGCATCTTCCTCAGCGAGGACCCGGCGGAGCAGCACGCCTTCATCCAGCTGCTCGACGGCACGACGGGCGAGGCCAGCTACCACCGCTACCCCGCCGATGCCTTCCGAGCCGCCGACGACCGCTTCGAGGTGGAGCTCGCCGGCAGCCGGTTCAGCCTGGCCGGCCTGCGCCTGGACATCGACGACGACCAGCGGCGGGTCACCGGGGACGTGCGCCTGGGCACGCACGTGCCGTGGCCGGTTCGGGTCTGGTCACCCGGGGTGATGGGCCCGTACGCGTACATCCCCCGCATGGAGTGCAACCACGGCGTCCTGAGCTTCGACCACCGCGTGGACGGGCACCTCACCATCGACGGCACGACGATCGACCTCGACGACGGCCGCGGGTACCTGGAGAAGGACTGGGGGGCGGCCTTCCCCGCCGGCTACGTCTGGATGCAGAGCAACCACTTCGCCACCCGCGGCACGAGCGTCGTCGCCTCGATCGCGATCGTGCCCTGGCTCCGGTCGGCGTTCCCCGGCTTCCTCGTCGGCCTGCGCCACGACGGCGTCCTGCACCGGTTCGCCACCTACACCGGTGCCCGCACCGAGGCGCTGCGCCTGACCGACGACCACATCGATTGGACGATCGTCGACCGACGGGCCCGGCTGCGGATCCGCGCCCATCGTGCGAGCGCCGGGCTGCTGCTGGGACCGACGCGCCAGCGCATGGAGAGCCGCGTCGGGGAGACGATGCTCGCCGAGATCGAGGTACGGCTGGAGGACCGACGAACCCGGACGGTGCTCGAGGGCACCGGCCGCCACGCCGGCCTGGAGGTGCACGGCGACCTGGAGCGGTTGCTGGCCCTGCAGACATGACCGGCGGGGGACGCTCCGGACGACGGACACGGCCCGCCGGGACGCCGACGGAGCCCCCCGACGACCCGGTCCGGCTACCGGCCCGCATGCGGACCATGACCCGACGCCTCCGCGACCTCCTCGACGTCGTACGTCGACGGCTCCGGCAGCCGGGGGCGATCGAGCCAACGATGCTGACCCTGGCCGGTATCACCGGTGTGCTCACCGGCACCATGGTCTGGGTCCTGATCAGCCTGGTGGCGCTCGTGCAGGAGCTGGTCTGGGCGACCGAGGTCCCCGCCTGGCAGCTCCTGGTCGTCCCGACCCTGGGGGGCCTCGTCGTCGGCGTCCTGGTCGGTCGGGTCGTACCGGAGGCCAAGGGTGGCGGCGTCGTGACCACGATGGAGTCGCTGGCCGTGCGCGGCGGCCACCTGCGCGCCCGGGTACCCCTGGTCGGCACCCTGGCAACGAGCCTGGCGCTCGGCACCGGGGCATCCGGGGGCCGGGAGGGACCGATCGTCCTGATCGGTGGGGCGATCGGCTCCACCGTGGGACGCCTCCTGCCGCTGGACGAGGAGCGCACCCGTTCGCTGGTGGCCGCGGGCACAGCCGCGGGGATCGGCGCCACCTTCAACGCCCCGATCGGCGGCATGCTGTTCGCCATCGAGCTGCTGCTGGGTGGCATCCGTCGGGCCGGCTCCCTGCAGGTCGTGGTCGTCGCCTCGGTCGTGAGCGCGGTCACGGCCCGCCAGCTGGTCGGTGAGGGACTCCCGCTGTTCCGGTCCCGGCCGGGCCTCGGCCTGGGGGAGCCGGTGGAGCTGCTCCTGTACGCCGCGCTCGGCCTCACCGCCGTGCTGGTCGCCTGGGGCTTCCGGTCCGTCGGGACGTGGTCCCGGGAGCTCTTCTCGCGGGTGAGCGCCCGGGTCGGGCTCCCGCTCAGCGTCGCGCTCGGCGGGCTGGGTGTCGGCGTCATCGCGCTGGCGTTCCCCGAGGTGCTGGGTGAGGGATCCGAGCTGCCGGGGATCGCCGGGGCCCGCGAGCCGATCCAGGAGATGCTGGACGCGGGCTTCGGGCTCGAGTGGAGCGCCGCGGGGCTGCTCGTGCTGCTGATGCTGGCGAAGCTGCTCGCGACCGCGTTGGCGGTCGGCTCGGGGTCGGCGGTCGGCATCTTCGCCCCCACGCTGTTCACCGGCGCCGCGCTCGGCGGGGCGTTCGGGATCGCGGCGACCCAGCTGATCGGCACCGAGACGGCCGATCCGGGTGGCTTCGCGTTGGTGGGCATGGCGGCGGTGTTCGCCGCGACCGTGCGGGCACCGCTGACGGCGATCATCATCGTCTTCGAGCTGACCGGCAGCTACGACCTCGTGCTCCCGCTCATGCTGGCGGTCGGGATCGCGATGTTCGTCACGGAGATGCTCGGGTGGGAGTCGATCTACCTGTGGCACCTGCGCGAGCGCGGGGTGATCTACGGGCAGTCCGACGACCTCGACGTCCTGCAGTTGGTCACCGTCGAGGAGATCATGTCGCCGGCCGATGACACGGTGACACCCGGGACCAGCGTCGATGAGCTGCGCCACCGGTTCGCCACCGGCGGGCACCACGGCTACCTCGTCACCGACGAGGGCGGTCGTCTGGTCGGGGTCGTCACGGCGTCCGACCTCGAGCGCCCCGGCACCACGGTCGGGGACATCTGCACCCGTCGCGTCGTCACCGTCGGGCCGAGCGACCCGGTCTTCCGGGCCGTGCGCCGCATGGCCAGCCTGGACGTGGGCCGCGTCCCGGTGCTCGATCCGATCGATCGACGGGTCGTCGGGGTCTTCCGTCGCGGCGACATCGTGCGCGCCTACCAGCGGGGGATCACCCGCAGCCTGGGCTCCCAGCAGCGGGCCCAGGCGGGGCGCCTGCGCGACCTCAGCGGTGTCCGCTTCATCGAGCTGGTGGTGACCCCCGACTCCCCGCTGGCCGACGTGTTCGTCCGCGACGTGCGGTGGCCACGGCGCACGGTCCTCACCAGCATCCGTCGGGCCGGGGAGGTCGTGGTCCCGACCGGGGACACCCAGCTTCGCGCAGGCGATGAGCTGGTCGTCCTGACGGGGCAGAGCGACGATCTCACGAAGCTCGTCAGCCCGACCCCGCCCGGCCCGGCCAGCTGAGCGGGAGCACTACCCTGCCCGCCGCACCCGGTCGACCTCCGGGGGCGGACGGGTGGCGCAAGGCGGGTGGGCAGGATGGACCGGTTCATGCGGGACACCGCGGTCGAGACCCTCGGCGACGGGCGCTTCCGCGGCCGGATCGATCCGGGCTGGTCGGTCGTGGACGGGATGGCCCCCAACGGCGGCTACGTGATGGCGCTGGCCGCGCGGGCGATGCGGCACGGGCTGCCCCATCCGGACCCGGTCACGTTGACGGCCCACTTCCTGTCACCACCCGAGCCCGGCCCGATCGAGCTGCAGGTGGAGGTCGTCCGTGCCGGCGGCCGGCACACGACCGTCGCGGCCCGGCTCGAGCAGGCCGGGACCGAGCGAGCGCGGCTCCTGGGGGCCTTCGGCGACCTGGCCCGAGCGACGGGACCGACGCGCGTCGACCTGGCGCCACCGGCCTACGCCCCGATCGAGGACTGCGTGGACGTGACCAGCGCGGCGATCGCGGCGGCGCGTGACGGCCGCCTCCCGAGCTTCCCGATCCAGGAACGCTTCGACCACCGCCAACCGCGCGAGCTGGCCTCGTGGGCGGTCGGCCAACCGACCGGACGCGGGGAGATGGGTGGGTACCTCCGGTTCGCCGACGCCGCCGAGGGCGATGCGGTCGACACCCTGGGCCTGCTGGTCGTGGCCGACTGCTTCGCACCGGCCATCTTCAACACCGCCCCCGGCGTCTCCTCCTGGGTGCCGACCATCGAGCTCACGGTGCAGGTACGGGCCCGGCCGACGCCGGGCTACCTCACCGCGTCCTTCGCCACACGGGCCATCACCGACGGCTACCTCGAGGAGGATGGGCAGATCTGGGACGCCGGCGGCCGGCTGGTGGCGTTGTCGCGTCAGCTGGCGCTCGCGCCACGCTGAACGGCCTGCAGCACCCGGGCGACCCGGCTACGCGCGTTGGCGCCGACAGCCAGGCGGACCCGGCCGCGGGCGTGCCGGGCGCCGGGCGGTCAGCCCCCGGTGACCGGGAACGCGATGGTCGCCTCGCCACCGTCACCGGCGAACCCGTCGATCACGATCCGGTAGCGACCGGCCGGGACCTCGACCTCGATCAACGAGTCGAAGAACCCTCCCCCGAAGCGGGCCTCCTGGTCGCTGGAGCGGTCGTCGTTGCGGGCGACCTGGTTCCCGGCGCTGTCGTACAGCTCCAGGACCGGGTCGAACCCGTCGAGCCCGCGCACGTCGATGACCACCAGCCCGGCCGGCAGGTCCATCTCCGTCTCCCAGCTGCCGTTGGTGGGGACGCTGACGGTCCGTTCGTCGCCGGCGATCACGTCGGCGGCGACCACCTCGGGATCGTCGGAACCCGCCGACACCAGCACGGCGACCGCGATCCCGACGCCGACCACGACGACGAGCGCCAGGATCACCGCCACGAGCTTGCCGGCTCCCCCCTTGGCCGCCGGGGCCGGTCCGCCGGTCCCGGCGGCGGGCGTCGTACCAGCCTGCCACCCGGCTGCGCCGGCGCCGGGCTGCTGCTCCCAGCCCGTGGCCGCCGGCGGCGCACCCGGCGGTGGCGGCGGGGTCACGGACGCCGCCGGCATCGAGCCCGGCGGTGGGGTGGTGTGCTCGCTCCAGCGCTCGCCGTCCCACCAGCGCTTGCCGCCCCCGCCTTGCGGATCGTCGTACCAGCCTGCCTCGGGCATCGTCGGCTCCTCGGTGCGTCCGCGTGCGCAGCCCGCATGCCGCAACCGTAGGCGGACGAGCCGCCGACGGGGAGGGCCGACCACCCAGGGGCCGGGTCAGCCCGAACTCAGCCCAGCCGGGGCCCGAGGGTGGTCCGTGACAGCGCGCGCGTCGCGAGCCGGAGCAGGCCGGCCGCGAGCAGCGCGGCGACCAGCCCGGTGATCCACAGCGCAGCCGGGGAGAGCACCAGCGCGCCGGCGGCCTGGGCGATGACCAGGCCGACCACCGGGAGCACCACCAACCCGCCCAGCTGGTACGCCTCCTGGGTCGACCGGCTCCGCACCGAGACGAGCATGACCGCACCCAGGGTGGCGGCGGCGAACGCCGGCGACACCCACAGGACCAGGACCAGGAAGGACGCGTCGGGCAGGAGCACGGCACCGAGCTGCCGCCCCAGGGTCAGGTGCACCACGAGGGCGTAGAGGACGGCCCCGGCCAGGCCGAGCACGACCGCCGGTAGCCAGGCGGCGAGCAGCTTCGCGGTCGCGAGCTCGCGGTCGCTGACCGGGGTCAGCAGCAGGCCCTCCAGGGTGCGCCGCTCCTGCTCCCCGGCCACCCCGTCCGCAGCGATCACGGTCGCGACCATGACGGGTACCAGCAGCAACATCGGCAGCAGCAACAGGGTCAGGGTCACCACCGCGGTGGCCAGCGCCGGATCCGCGGGCAGCGCGGCAAGGCGCTCCGGGGGCAGCGCGGCCAGCAGGGGCGCGAGGTCGTCGAGGTCGCCGTCCGCCAGGAACCGCGGCGACAGCCCGATCCCAGCGGGGAGGATGACCAGGATCACCAGCGGCACCAGCAGCGCCGGCAGCACCACCGCCTTGGAACCCAACGCGACCGACAGGTCCCGACGCACCACGGCCAGCACCCGGGACCATCTCACGCTCGTTCCTCCTCGTCCGGGACCTCACCGTGCAGCGCGAGGTAGACCTCCTCCAGGCTCGGGGTGACCCGCCGGAGCTCCCGCACGTCCACCCCGGCACCCACCAGGAGCCGGATCAGCCGCGGGGCGAGCTCGACCGTGAGCCCACGCAGCACCAGCACGCCGGGGGCCCGCGGGTGACGGTGCACCGCGACCCCGGCCAGCTGATCGCGGACCAGCTGCACGGCGCGCGTGACCGCCGTGGCACCGACGTCGAGGTGGTAGGCCGCCGCCCCGTGCGCGCTGGCCAGCTCCGCCGGGGTCCCCACGGCGATCGGGGCGCCGCTGGCCAGCACCACGACCCGGTCGCACAACGTCTCGGCTTCGGCCAGGTCGTGGGTGCACAGCACCACCGTGCGGGCCCCGTCCGCCGTGAGCTCACCGAGGGTCCTGCGGACGAGCCGGGCTGCCACCGGATCGAGCGCCGCGGTCGGCTCGTCCAGGAGCAGCACCTCGGGGTCGGTCAGGAGCACGCGGGCCAGCGAGAGGCGCTGACGCATCCCCGTGGAGTAGGTCGCAACCCGCTCATCGGCACGGGCGGTGAGCCCGAACCGCTCCAGCAGCTCGCGACCACGCACCTCGGCACGCGCGGCATCGAGGCCGAACACCGCCGCGACGAAGGCCAGGTTCTGCCGGCCGGTGAGCCGGTCGTCCACGACCGGGCGGGCCGGGAGCACCCCGAGCGACTGCCGGACCGGGTCCCCGTCGGTGACAGGATCACGCCCCTGGACCCGCACGCTGCCCGCGTCGGGCGCCAGCAGGCCGGCCAGGAGCCGGACCGTGGTGGTCTTGCCCGCGCCGTTGTGCCCGAGCAGCGCCACCACCTCACCCGCGGCCACCTCGAGGTCGAGGGCATCCAGCGCCAGGACGTCGCCGAAGCGGCGCGTCACCGCGTGCAGCTCGATGACGGTGGTCACGATGCCGGGTCCCGTCCGGCGAGGAAGGCGTCGCCACGCTGCTCGCGCAGGTGCACCCGGGACACGGGGTAGGTCAGCTCCACGCGGCGTTCGTGCTTGAGCTCGGTGAGCACACGGCGCCAGACCTGCTGGTCCACGCTACGGCGGCGCCGGGCGTCGACGAGCAGCCGGCCGGTCAGCAGCACCCCGCCAGGCTTCACCGTCAGGTAGACCGTTGGGGTCAGGTGCGTGTAGCGGATCTTGTACGCCTTGGCGGCGGCCCGGATGCGCTCCTCGGCCTGCTCGGGGGTGTGGCCACCCACCTCCTCGAGCGCGCGTTGCAGGAGCTGCTCCGCGACGTCCGGATCGGACTCGAAGGTGACGAGCATGGGGATCTCGTGCCAGATGTAGCCGAACCCCTCGGTGAAGTTGAACACCTTCTTGGTGAACACGTAGCCGTTCGGGATGTGGACGATGCGGCCGGTCGACTGGTCGGCGTCGACCCAGTTGCGGATCTCCAGCAGGGTCGTGCGCTGGACCCGGATGTCGATCACGTCACCGGCGACGTCGGCCACCTCGATGCGGTCGTCGACCCGGTACGGCCGGCGGACGACGATGTAGACCCACCCGGCGATGTTCTTCAGCACGTCCGCCAGCGCGACGGCGATCCCGGCGGCCGCGAGACCGAGGACCGTCGCCAGGTCACCGAGTGCGGCGACCCAGATCCAGGCCAGCCCGAAGAAGCCGAGGATCACGACCACGTACGTGGTGGCCTTGCGGGCCGGATACCACACGGTCGGGTCGTCCACGCGACGGGTGATGCCGCGCACGACCCCGAGCCAGACGGCAGCGAGCGCCAGCAGTAGGAGCGCAGACTGCGCCAGCTGCGCCTGCACCCGGGTCAGCTCCAGGCTCTCGATCAGCCACGCCTGCACACGCCCTCCCGTACCTCGGTCCGCCGGCGAACCTAGCGCCCGGGCGCCGCCCGACCGATGCAGCGGCTCCGTACCCTGGGCACCGGGTGCCACCGCCCCTCCCCCGTGTCGACAGGACCGCCAGCTTGCGGCGATCTCCCCGCTCGTCCGCCCCGTCGGGCCCCACCGGGCCGGTCCTGGCGCGGCTGCAGGTCGCGCCGGCGACCCGTGGTGCGCTGGCGCTGCTGGTGCTGACGATGGGGCTCGCGCTGGCGCTGGTCGGCGAGAGCCGGGCGCAGGGCCCGGGCGACGTGGTGGTCGTGCCGGTCCAGGGCGAGATCGACCTCGGGCTGGCGCCGTTCCTCGCGCGGGTCCTCGACGAGGCGGAGGCCAGCGGCGCTGCCGCGGTGGTGCTCGACATCGACACCCCCGGCGGACGGCTGGACGCGGTCCTGGAGATGCAGCGCAGTCTGCTCGACAGCCCCGTGCGCACCATCGCGTTCGTGGACCCGACGGCGCTGTCCGCGGGCGCGCTGACCGCGATCGCCGCGGCGGAGATCCACACGGTGCCCGGCGGGGTGATGGGGGCCGCGACCCCGGTCGACGGCGCGACCGGGGCGACCGCCGACGAGAAGGTCATCTCCGCCGTGCGCTCGATCTTCCGGGCGACCGCCCAGGAGCGCGACCGCGACCCCCGCATCGCCGAAGCGATGGTCGACCCCGACCTGGAGGTGCAGGGGCTGGTCGCCGCCGGCGAGCTGCTGACCCTCGACGACCGGCAGATGCTGGCCGTCGGGTACGCGGACGGTGTCGCGCGCGACCTCGACGACCTGCTGACCCAGCTCGGACTCGACGACCTCGAGGTGGTCGAGGAGGCACCGAGCCTCGCCGAGCGGCTCGTGCGCTTCCTCACGGGTGCCCTGGTGGCGCCGCTGCTGCTGTCGCTCGGGATCTGGCTGCTGGTCGGGGATCTGCTCAGCGGTGGCGTGGGCATCGGCGCCTCGGTCGGCGCGGTCCTGCTCGGCGCCTTCTTCTACGGCCACCTGCTGGCGGGGCTGTCCGGCTGGGAGGACCTGGTGCTGATCGGCGTCGGGATCGTGCTGCTGCTGGTGGAGATCTTCGTCATCCCGGGGGTCGGCATCGCCGGCGTGCTCGGCCTGCTGTCCCTGCTCGGTGGCGGGGTCCTGGCCATGGTCAACCGCGACCTCGACCTGGTCCCGACGACGGAGTTGCTCGCGGTCGCTGGACGGGTCACGATGACCTTCGTCGCGGTCAGCGTGCTCGTGATCGCCCTGCTGGCGGTCGCGCTGCGACGGAGCGGGAAGGGTGTCGAGGTGGTTGCGGAACGGTTCGGCTCCGGGGCACGACCGACCCGCGCGGGATGGCTGCGCTGGTTCGGGTCCTCCGACGTGCTCGCACCCGACGAGGACCCGGTGCCGCCCTCCTCCACGCCGGACGACGCCGCCGCCCAACCGCCCGGCCGGGGCCACCCGGACCGTCCCCCGCGTGGCACGCTCGTCGGCCGCGAAGGCGTGGCGCTGTCGGACCTGCGTCCCGCCGGCGTGGCCCGGGTCGACGGCCACCGCATCGACGTGGTGACCGAGGGCGAGTGGCTATCGGCCGGCGACCCCCTCGTGGTCCTCGCGGATGAGGGCTACCGCCGGGTGGTCCGGCACCTCGACGGCTGAGGTCCCGCCGGCTGTCGAGCCCACCCGGGCTGGGTACGGTGACGAACCCTGCCCGACCAGCGAGCCGGAGCCAGCATGGAAGCCACCGCCCTCATCGGCGCGATCATCATCGCCGTCGTCATCGCCATCGTCAGCCTGTTCTTCTACTTCGTCCCGGTCGGGCTGTGGATCACCGCGATCTTCTCCGGGGTCCGGGTCGGGCTCGGCACCCTGATCGGGATGCGGCTGAGGAAGGTCCCGCCCGCGGACATCGTGCGGCCATTGATCAGTGCGACGAAGGCCGGCATCGACCTCGACGTCGGGCAGATGGAGGCCCACTACCTCGCCGGCGGGCGGGTCGGTTCCGTCGTCGCCGCGCTCATCTCCGCCGACCGGGCCAACATCGCGCTGCCCTGGAAGCGCGCCACCGCCATCGACCTCGCTGGCCGCGACGTGCTCGAGGCCGTACAGGTGAGCGTCAACCCGAAGGTGATCGAGACCCCGCGCATCGCGGCGGTCGCCAAGGACGGCATCCAGGTCATCGCCGTGGCCCGGGTCACCGTGCGCGCCAACATCGAGCGGCTCGTCGGAGGCGCCGGCGAGGAGACCATCATCGCCCGGGTCGGTGAGGGGTCGGTCAGCTCGATCGGTTCCGCCGACAGCCACAAGTACGTACTGGAGAACCCCGACGACATCTCCCGCCGGGTGCTGGAGCGTGGCCTGGATGCCGGGACGGCCTTCGAGATCCTCTCCATCGACATCGCCGACGTCGACATCGGCCGCAACATCGGTGCGGAGCTCCAGACCGACCAGGCCGAGGCGGACAAGAACATCGCCCAGGCCAAGGCCGAGGAGCGGCGCGCCATGGCCGTCGCCCGTGAGCAGGAGATGCGGGCGGCGGTGGTCGAGGCCGAGGCGGAGGTCCCCAAGGCCCTCGCGGAGGCGCTGCGCAGCGGCAACCTCGGCGTCATGGACCACTACCGGCTCGAGAACGTCCAGGCCGACACCAAGATGCGACGCTCGATCGCTGATGAGGGTCCGGAGCACGCGTGAGCGGCTCCTCGCTCCCCCGCCGCGGCGGGCACCGGACCGGGCCGGGGAACGCCCTCGGCCCCGAGATCGGCACGACCCCGCCACCGAGCTCCCGCCCCGGCCGCGAGGCACCCCCGGACGAGGCGGACGAGGTCGGGCGGTCCGGTCGGTCCGGTCGGCGCCCGAGCGCACCCGTCACCGCTCCGCAGGACGGTCCCGGTCCACGCGCCGGCCTGCGATCCCCCGCCGCGGCGAGACGCGCCGTCGTGCTGCGCGAGGTCCTCGGTCCACCGGTCTCGCTGCGGCGGGGCGGATCGGACGTGCCGGGCCTCGGCGGCTGACGCGGGTCCGCTGACGCACCGCCCGGGCGAGTCGTCGCCGACGCCCGGCGAACACGTCCGCCCCGGAGGTGACCTGCGCCGGCACCGGCACCCCGGGACGTCCCGTCACGAGCAGGACGACGGCGGTCAGCACGAGCAGGCCGGCGCCGACGGTCCGAGGGGTGACCGCCTCGCCGAGCACGAGCCACCCGAGCAGCACGGCCACCACGGGGTTGACGTAGGCGTAGGTCCCGACGACCGCCGTCCGGGCGTGCCGGAGCAGCCACGCGTAGGCCGTGTAGCCCACCACCGAGCCCGCCACGGTCAGGTAGCCGAGCGCCACCCAGGTCGAGGTGGCGACGGCGGTGAGCTCGAGGTCAGCCGGCTCCCCGCGCAGCAGCGCCAGCAGGCAGAACACGACCGCGGCAGCCAGCATCTCGACCCCGGCGCCGAGGACCGCGTCCCGGGGCCCAGCGCGCCGTCGGCTGCGGATCGAGCCCGCTGCCCACAGCGCAGCCCCGAGCAGCGCCAGCAGGATGGCGGGCAGCTGGCCGCCGCCCGGATCGACGAGTACCACGATCCCGACCAACCCCACCAGCAGGCCGGCACCGGCCCGTGCGGAGAGGTGCTCCCCGAGCGCGACCCGTGCGAACAACGCCAGGAACAGCGGCACGGTGGAGGCCAGTAGGGCCGCAAGGCCGGAGGAGATGCGCGTCTGCGCGACGGCGACCAGGCCGGTGCCACCCACCAGGAGCAGCACGCCGGTCACGACCGCCTGCACGAGTTCGGCAGGACGCGGCCGCCACGCCCCCCTCGGCTGCCGCAGCCGTGCGAGCGCGAGCAGCAGCACCCCGGCAACCGCGAACCGCACGGACATCGCCAGCAGGGGTGGGACGGTGGTCACGACCACCGACATCGCGAGGTAGGTCGAGCCCCAGACGAGGTAGACGACCGCTAGTGCCGACGCGATGCGGAGACCCTGGCGGTGCGCGGCGGGCAGCCGGGTCGGCATGCCGAGGGACGGTGCGGAGCAGGGAGCGGGCACGGCGCACCTCGACCACAGCGCGACGGGAGGGTGGGGACCGGCTGCCTCGGGGAGAGCCCGAACGTTGCCGCGCCAGCACCGCATTCTGTTACAGTACAGATATCATACTGAGGCGGTACAGATGGCGAGCGCAGCGTACACACCTCGGGGGCGCGACGCCGCATCGCTGCAGCACGACCTCGAGGAGGCGGTCCTGCACGGTCGCCTGGCACCGGGCGACCAGCTCCCCTCGGTGCGCGCCCTGGCCCGCGATCTGGGCCTGTCCCCCTCGACCGTCGCCAGCGCGTACCGGGAGCTGCGTCGACGGGGGCTGCTGGTCACCCAGGATCGTGCCCGCACCCTCGTCGCCCACCAGCCGGTCCCGGTGTTCCGGCTCGCCCCCACCGTGCCCGAGGGCACCGTGGACCTGGCGACCGGGAACCCGGATCCAACGCTGCTCCCCGACCTCGCGCCGGTGCTGGCCGGAGTGCCGACCACGCAGCACCGATACACCGAGGACGTCGTGGTCCCGGCGCTGCGCGAGCAGGCGGTGGCCACGCTGCGTGCCGACGGCATCCCGACCGATGACCTCGTGGTCGTCGGCGGCGCCCTCGACGGGATCGAGCGGGTGCTCGGGGTCCACCTGCGGCCGGGCGACCGTATCGGGGTGGAGGACCCCGGCTACCCGGGCTCGCTCGACCTCGTCCGCGCTCTCGGGCTCGAGCCGATCGGGATCGAGGTGGACGCCGATGGCCTGCTCCCCGACCACCTCGAGGTCGCCCTCGCCGACGGGCTCCACGCGCTGCTGCTCACCCCGCGCGGGCAGAACCCGACCGGCGCCGCCCTCACGCCGGCACGCACCGAGCAGCTCCGCCGGTGCCTGGCCCCCCATCCGGAGGTGCTGGCCATCGAGGACGACCACCTCGGTGCGGTCGCCGGCGCCGGCCCGGCAACCGTGACGACGGACCGCCCGCGGTGGGCGGTCATCCGATCGGTCGCGAAGTGGCTCGGACCCCAGCTCCGGGTCGCGGTGCTCGCCGCCGACGCGGACACCGCGGCCCGCGTCCTGGCCCGGCAGCGGCTCGGGACCGGATGGGTGAGCCAACTGCTGCAGCACGTCGTCGCCGCGAGCTGGTCCCAGGCGGAAGCCGGCGGCCTGCTCGAGCGGGCGACCGAACGCTACACGCAGCGACGCACGGCCCTGCTGGACGCGCTCGCGGCACAGGACGTGGCGGCGATCGGCGCCAGCGGCCTGAACGTCTGGATCCCGACCCCGGAGGAGGCGACGGTCGTGCAGGCACTGGCTGCGCGGGGCTGGGCCGTCGCGGCCGGCGAGGTCTTCCGGCTCCGATCCGCACCCGCGATCCGCATCACCACGGCCACCCTCGATCCCGATGCGGCGCCCGCGTTGGCCCGTGATGTGGCCGAGGTGCTCGCCGACCGGCTCGTCGGGCGCCGGGGCTGAGCCGGCTCCTCGAGGGGTGCGCGGTAGGCTTCCGACGTGCCGACCGACGCCGCGCCCTCCGACGACCCGGGTCCCCGGGTCCGGATCGTCCTCCTCACCGGTCCGAGCGGCTCGGGCAAGTCCCACCTGGCGGCCCGCTCCGGGCTGCCGACGCTGTGCCTGGATGACTTCTACCGCGACGGGGACGACCCGGCTCTGCCGACGGGCCCCGACGGTCGGGTCGACTGGGATGACGTGCGGGCGTGGGACGCGGAGGCGGCACTGGCTGCCCTGACCACCCTGGCGGCCACCGGCCAGGTCGAGCTCCCGATCTACGACATCACGCAGGATCGGCGTGTCGGGGCCCACCACCTCGATGCCCGCCACGCACCGGCGGTGGTCGCGGAGGGCATCTTCGCCGCGGAACTCGCCCGTTCCTGCCGGGAGGCCGGGCTGCTCGCCGACGCCCTGTGCCTGACCAACGGCCCGACCCGGACCTTCTGGCGCCGGCTCGTCCGGGACCTCCGCGAGGGCCGCAAGGCACCGATGACGCTCCTGCGTCGCGGCTGGTGGCTGCGCGGCCAGGAGCCGGACATCGTCGCCCGGCATGTCGCGCTCGGGGCCGAGGTGGTGGACGGCGAGACCGCGCTGCGCCGCATCCAGGCCGTCCTGGCGCCGGAACCGTCACGGAACGGCCGGGACCGGGCGGCGTGAGCAACCAGGGCGCGGCGGCGGCGCCGGACGGCCACGGCCCGGTCCATCAGCGCCTCGCCTTGCTGAGTGACCGCCTGCGGGTCGCCGAGCCGGAGCGCACTGCCGCTGGGCGCCACCGTTGGGAGGCCGCGACCGCGCTCGTGCTCGCGCCGGGTGACGACGATGTCGAGGTGGCGATCATCGAACGTTCCGAGCGCCCCGGTGACCGCTGGTCGGGCCAGCTCGCGCTCCCCGGCGGGCGCCGGGACGACGTCGACCCGGACCTGGCGACGACCGCAGCCCGGGAAGCCGCCGAGGAGGTCGGCCTCGAGCTCGGGCCGGCCACTGCGCTGGTCACCGAGCACCGCGCCCGGATCCGGCCAGGCGTGGTGGCCTGCTACGCCTTCACGCTCACGCACCGTCCTGCGCTGCGTCCCGAGCCCGCCGAGGTTGCGACCGCCTGGTGGGTGCCCCTGTCGGTGCTGACCGACCCGGCCAACGCGACCACCACCCGTCATACCGGCGTGCGTTTCCCGGCCATCGACATCGACGGTCGACCGCTCTGGGGCATGACGCTGATGACCCTGGAGCGGTTCGCCAGCACGGCAGGGCTGACGCTGGCGACCCGCTGAACCTGGTCGCGGTCGCACGGAGCCACCAGGAGCCCAACAGCCGCCAGCCATCGACCACCGCCCGACCTGGAGCGCACGCGGCGGCCGGCCCTGTTCGGGATCCCCGTTCTGTGCTGCCGAGCGGCGTCGCGCGGAAGCGTTCACCGCGCGAAGCGGCCTGCAGCATCGACGCCGCGACGGACCTCTGGACCCGTCGCGTGCGCGTCATCCCCGACACTGCCCTGCCAGGTGAGACGACCACTCTCGACCGGATGGTTCGGTCGATCGCGTCGGGCGAGTCGCGGAGCCGGTTCATGCCACGGCCGCCAGGGTTCCCGCCGCCTCGTGACCGCTACACCCCAACCCACGGCAGCGTCAGTAGACCCCCACTTCCGATCTGCCCGTCGACAGAGCAACACGGGCGTTGCTGACCGTTCGGCTGCCCGGGTCTGGCGCTACCTCGGGGTCGGTCCTTCGCCGCGAGGAACGCGATCCCGAACGCGAGATAGCGGCGCTCGTTGCTCTCTAGGTCGGTTGACCAGTACGTGTTCGTGTTGCGGTGGTTGTCGCGTGGCTCGAGCGCGCTTGGGCAACCTTGGCTTGCTGTCTCACGCGTGATACATTTGGTTCATGAGTTCACCAGAGGTCAGCATCCGCGAGCTCCGCAACCACGGCGGGGAGGTGGTCGATCGTGTCTCGGCCGGCGAACGCCTCACCGTCACCCGATCAGGCAAGCCGGTTGCCGAGCTTCGCCCGGTGGGTCGACCTGGCGTGAAGGCCGAGGTCCTGCTCGAACGGTGGCGTCGGCTCCCGCGCCTCGATCCTGACCAGTTGCGTGAGGATCTTGACGGCCTTCTGGACCCGTCGCTGTGACGAGACCGTCGGAGCGGCCTGAACGCGGGCTGCTGGACACGAACAC
>JBLRWQ010000021.1:0-42376 GCA_047921175.1 Nitriliruptoraceae bacterium
CCCGACCGTCGGGGACTCGGCGAAGCGGATCGACTTGCGCACCGGCGGCCCGATCAGCGGTAGCTCGTAGCGGGCCAGCAGGTCGCGCAGCACCTCACGGCTGTGGCGCGGGCGGGGGTCGAACAGGGTCGCGATCAGGCCGCGGACCTCCAGCGCCCGGTTGGTCAGGCGCTTGACGTCACGGATCGTCTCGAGCAGCTGGCTGACCCCACGATGCGACAGGGTCTCGCACTGCACGGGGATGAGGACCTGGTCGGCGGCGGTCAGCCCGTTGATCGTCAGCACCCCCAGCGACGGGGCGCAGTCGATCAGGACCACGTCGTAGCTGTCGAGCAGGTCGGCGAGCTCGCCGCGGAGCAGGTACTCGCGCCCCGTGCGGGCCAGCAGCGTCACCTCGGCGCCCGCCAGGTCGATGTTCGCCGGCACGAGGTCGACCTGGCCATGCTGGATGATCGTGTCGGCCAGGCCGGCCCGGCCGACGACGGTGTCGTTGAGCGACGGCTCGATCGCATCGGGGTCGTAGCCGAGCGAGAAGGTCAGGCAGCCCTGGGGGTCGAGGTCCACGACCAGCACCGCGGCGCCCGCCTCGGCCATCGCGGCGCCGATGTTGAGCGTGGTCGTGGTCTTGCCGACCCCGCCCTTCTGGTTCGCCACCGCGTAGACGGTCGCCGTCACCTCGGCCTCCTGGACACCGCGTCCGTGGACCGAACGAGCCTACCCCCGCGGGGCGTCCGGCCCGTCCTCGTGGGGGGCGCCCCGCAGCCCTGCGGACCGGTCAGAGCAGCCCGAGCTTGGCGGCCTCGGCGACCGCACCGGCACGGTTGCGCACGCCCAGCTTGTCGTACAGCTCCTGGGCGTAGGCCTTGACCGTCCGTTCGGTGACCCCGAGCTCCTCGCCGATCTCCGAGTTGGTCATCCCCTCGGCCATCAGCTCCAGCACCTGCTGCTGGCGGGGACTGAGGTGCGGGCCGGTCTCCACCTTCGGCACATCGAAGACCACCGTCAGGTCCTCGCGCTGGGAGGCCGCCGCCGGGTCCTCGAACACCGCGGTGACGGGACCGAAACTGACCCGGTCCCCGTGCTGCAGCACGCGGGGCCCCTCGATCGCCTCGTCGTTGACCTTGGTCCCGGCGGCGGAGCCGAGGTCGGTGATGATGACCGCCGAGGCCTCACGCCGGATCTCCGCGTGCACCCGGGAGACCCGCGGGTCGGGCACCACGTAGGGGTTGTCCTCGCGCCGACCCAGGGTGGCGAGGTCACGGTCCAGCCGGACCACCCGGCCCGCCAGCGCACCCTCGCTGAAGTGCAGGGTGGGTACGGGCACGATCTTCTGCGCCTTCTGCACGGGGCCGTCCGCCACAGCTCGCTCCTTCGGTCCTCACGCGTCGCCGCAGCGCGCCGAGGGGGCCACGCTGCGCGGGGATGCACAGCCTCGCATGCCGAGCGGCCGGAGGGAAGTAGGCGGTCCGGGTCGGTGGGCTGCGGGAGCGACGGGTGGTGGTGTGGTTCGGGGACCGAGGTGGCAGGTCACGACCGCGGCCGACACCGGGCCCGCAGGGCCTCGACGACCTCGCGGGGCGTGGTGGCCACGCCGATGCGGGCGCGCGCACCCGCCCCGTGGTGGTCCGAGCCGCCGGTGACCAGCAAGCCGAGGGACCGCGCCATACCGCGGTAGTGGCGCCGCTGGTCCTCGGTGTGGTCGGGGTGGTCCACCTCGAGGCCGGCGAGCCCCGCCGCGGCCAGGCGCTCGATGACCGGTGCCGGGACCCCGTCGTGGCCGTCGCGGGCGCCGAACAGGCCGGGATGGGCCAGCACGGCCACCCCGCCGGCGGCCCGGAGCAGCTCGACCGCGCGCTCGGGCCGGACCGCATGCTTGGGGACGTAGGCCGGCCCACCATCGGCCAGGTAGCGGTCGAACACCTCCTCGAGGCTCGCCGCCGCGCCGAGCTCGACCACCGCCGCCGCGACGTGCGGCCGCCCGATCGGGGCGCCGGCAGCCAGCGCCTCGACCCGCGCGAGCCGGACCGGCACCCCGAGCGTCTGGAGCTTGGCGACCATGGCACGGGCGCGGCGGCCACGCGCGTCGCGCAGCCGGGCCAGCTCCGCGCCGAGCGCCGGATCGGTCGGGTCGATGCCGTACCCGAGGAGATGGATGCTGACCCCGTCCTCCTCGGCGGAGAACTCGGTGCCGAGGACCACGTCCAGGCCGAGACGGGTGGCCACCTCGGTGGCCAGGGCGAAGGGCGCGGTGGTGTCGTGGTCGGTGACCCCGATGCCCTCCAGTCCGATCCGGGCCGCGACCTCCAGGTTGTGCTCGATCGTGGTGACCCCGTCGGAGAAGGTCGAGTGGGTGTGCAGGTCGTAACCGCTCAGAAGGCACTCTCCCCCGTCAGGAGGCGCCCGATGATCAGGTGCTGGACCTGGCTGGTGCCCTCGTACAGGGTCGTCACCCGGGCATCGCGCAGCAGCCGTTGGACCGGGTACTCATCGATGTAGCCGTAGCCACCGTGGATCTGGACGGCACGGTCGGCGCAGCGCACCGAGGCCTCGGTGGCGAACAGCTTCGCGGTCGAGACCTCCAGGGTGCAGCGCTCGTCGGCGAGCTTCTTGGCCACCACGACATCCACCAGGCCGGTCGCCGCCTGGATGTCGACGTGCATGGCCGCGAGCAGCTCCTGGACCAGCTGCTTGGCCGCGATGGGCCCGCCCCACTGCTCGCGCTCCGCGGCGTAGCGCAGCGCAACCTCGAGCGCCTCACGGGCCAGGCCCACGGCCCCGGCAGCCAACGAGAAGCGACCATCGTCCAGCGCCGACAGCGCGACCTTCATCCCTCCGCCGACGTCCCCGAGCACCGCGTCGTCGCCGACGACGACCCCGTCGAGCGCCAGCTCGGCGGTGTCCCCGGAGCGCAGACCGAGCTTGCCGTGGATCTGGCTGCCGACGTAGCCCGATGCGTCCTGCGGGACGAGGAAGCAGGTGATGCCGCGGTCCTCTCCGTCGACAACCGCACGTGCGAAGACCATCGTCACCGCACCGAGCGAGCCGTTCGTGATGAAGATCTTCGCGCCGTCGAGGACCCAGCCGTCCGGGCGACGGACCGCCCGGGTGGTCATCTGGGACGGGTTCGACCCGGCGCCCGGCTCGGTGAGCCCGAAGGCACCGAGCTCGCCAACCGCGAGCCCGGGCAGCCACCGTGTGCGCTGCTCCTCGGTCCCCCAGCGCAGGATCGAGCGGGCCACCAGTCCGAGGTTGACCGAGACCAGCGACCGCAGCGAGGAGTCCGCCGCGCCGAGCTCCTCGATCACGACCCGGTAACCGGCCGCATCCAGGCCGGCCCCGCCGTACTCGGTCGGGATCACCGCCCCGAGGACCCCCAGCTCGGCCAGGCCGGGGAGCAGCTCGCCGGGGAAGGCCTCCGCCCGGTCCCGCTCCCGTGCGGTCGGCCGGACGTGCTCATCGCAGAAGGCGCGGACGCTGGAGCGCAGCGCCGCGAGCTCGGTCGTGTCCACGTCGTGACCCTCCGGTCCCGGACGGCACCGCAGCCGCCGTCTCCCACGCTAGTCCCGCTCCCCGACCACCCCGCTCCTCCGCCGTCGGTGGCGCGGGCAGGGTCGGTACGGACCGCAGCGCTAGGCTCCCGGGGGCCGGGGGCACCCCCCGGCTGGCACGCGTCACCGGACGAAGGACACCTGCCCATGTCCCGGGTCAAGCTGCTGTCGGGGATGGCCTACGACCTCGACACCTACGCCGAGACCGGTGTCGCCGACCCGGTGCTGCGGGTCCTGGGCGAGCTCCCGGCCAGCGCCCAGCCGTTCGCGCTGAACCGGGTCTACAAGGGCCCGCAGGGCGTGTACGAGGAGGTGGTGGTCATCGCCGACCCGGACGGCGAGGTGCTGTGGGAGTCCGCGCCCCGGGTCCGGGAGCTGCGCGGCGAGATGTTCGAGGACCTGTTCCGCCAGGACGTACGTGACCCCATCACGATCACCGATCCGGGCGAGCACACCCTGGCCTTCTACCTCGACGGACAGCTGATCGCGCGCGTCCCCGTCTTCATCGAGGCGCCCGAGTCGGTCCGGGCCTCGGGCGTGCTGCTGGAGGCCGCCGAGGTCGCGCTCAAGAAGGGCTCGATCTGCTGGCTGACGATCCCCCAGCGCGACGGCGTGCCGCTGACCCGGCCCGCGTGGTACGTGCAGCAGGGCACGACGCTGTTCGTGCTCAAGGGCGGTGACGAGCAGGAGCTCCCGGGCCTCGAGGACGCGCGGGAGGTCACGCTCACCGTCAAGTCGAAGGACGTCAAGGCGGCGCTGGGCGCGATGCCCGCGGCGGTCCGGGTCGTGACCGACGACGCCGAGTTCGAGCGGGTCGCGACGATGGGGCTCGGGACCCGGCTCAACCTGCGCGACGGTGAGGCCGCCCTGCAGCGCTGGAAGGACACCTGCACCCTCGTCGAGCTCACACCTCGGGGCTGACCCGCCGGCGACCGGCCAGGAGCAGCCCGATCCCGACCAGCACGACCAGGCTGCCGAGGACCACCAGGGTCGTCGTCAGGTCCAGCCCCAGCCGCGCCCACCACGACGGTGGTCCGGCCTCGGCGGTGAAGGTGCGCGCGACCCCGGGCTCGAGGTCGAACCGGACGGTCCTGCGGTCCAGGCGCACCCCGTCGTGGGCCTCCACCGGCGCCGGGAACCGCAGCTCGACCGCCGCGGTCGCGTGCTCGGCGACGAGCTCGGCGAGCGCCGCCTCGTCGTCACCGACCGTGCTGCCGTCCACCTCGAGCCCCGAGGTGACCGGCGGTCGGAAGCGTGCCGTCCCGGCGACCCGCTGCCCGCCGCCGGCCAGGCGCTCCACCTCGACGTCGAGCTCGAGGGCCGGATCGTCCCCGGCCAGGCCGGCGACCAGCTCCCGGTAGACCGCCCCGACCTCGCCGGCCGCGCGCACGGTCCGCACCACCGCGACGGTCAAGGCGCCGTCGTCGTCGCGCGTGCGCTGCAGCTCCCAGCGCGGGTCCGCGGCCACGGCCGCACCGAGCTCGGCCGTCGGGTCGACGCCGAGCGCGTCCAGCTCCGCGAGCATGCGGGCGTCGAAGCGGGCCGACAGCCCCAGCACCGCACCCCCGTCGGGGGTCAGCTCGATCGGTGTCACGAGGTCGACCCGGCAGCCCGAGAGCAGCAGCACCAGCAGCCCGAGCAGCGCAACACGCAGGGGCTGCACCGACACGCGTAGCATGCGGACCATGGTGGTACCGAACCGTCGGGAGCCCGACGAGACTAGCCACCTCGACCGGGACGACGACGGAGCGGCGTGTGGCAGGCGACGAGACCGACCGGGCGACGACCGGATCGGACCCCGCGATCCGGCCGCAGAGCCGCCGGCGCTTCGGCGAGCTGCTCGTCGACGCGGGCATCGTGACCGAGGACCAGCTCCGCGAGGCGCTGACGATCGCGGCACCGGGCGAGCGGATCGGCCAGGTACTGCTCCGGCTCGGGCTGATCGACGAGGTCGAGGTCGCGCATGCGCTGGCCAGCCAGCTCGGGATCAACGTCATCGACCTGACCGGCCTGCAGCCGGATCCGATGGCCCTGGAGCGCGTCCCGGCACGACTGGCCGAACGGCACCAGCTGGTCCCGATCCGGTGCATCGACGGGGTGCTGTCGCTGGCCATGGCCGACCCCGCGGACGTGGTCGCGGTGGACGACGTGCGCGTCGCCGCCAAGGTCCGCTCCGTCCAGCGCTTCGCGGCGGCCGCCTCCGACGTGGAGCGGCTGCGCCGCCGGGCCTACCGGGCGGACGCCCAGCAGGACGCCATCCAGGAGGCCGCGATCGAGGAGGAGGCGGAGCTCGACGAGCCCTCCCCCGACCAGCCGGTGATCCGGCTGGTGACCTCCCTGCTCGAGGATGCCGTCACCTCCCGCGCGAGTGACATCCACGTCGAACCCCACAAGGCCGGGGTCCGCGTCCGGCTGCGGGTCGACGGGGTGCTGCGGGAGGCGATGGAGCTGCCGCGGCCGCTCGGTCGTCAGATGACCTCGCGTCTGAAGATCATGGGTGCCCTCGACATCGCCGAGCGACGTCTCCCCCAGGACGGCCGCGCCACCGCCACCGTGGGCGGCCGCCCGGTCGATCTGCGGGTGTCGACCATGCCGACGCTGTACGGCGAGACCGTCGTGCTGCGCGTCCTGCCGCAGGGCACCGACATGGTCTCGCTGGACGAGCTCGGCCTGTCGCCGCGCTCGAGGACCCAGCTGACCGATTCCCTGCTGCGGCCCCAGGGCCTGGTGCTCGTGACCGGGCCGACCGGCTCCGGCAAGACCACGACCCTGTACGCGGGGCTCGCCGAGGTCTCGGATCCCTCCCGCAACGTGCTCACCCTGGAGGACCCCGTCGAGGTGCAGCTACCCGGGGTGAACCAGACCCAGATCGATCCCCGCATCGGCCTGACCTTCGCCCGGGGTCTGCGCCACGTGCTGCGGCAGGATCCGGACGTCGTCCTGGTCGGCGAGATCCGCGACCAGGAGACCGCACAGCTGGCGGTCGAGGCCTCCTTCACCGGCCACCTCGTGCTCGCGACGCTGCACACCAACGACGCACCGTCCGCCGTCGCCCGGCTGGTCGACCTCGGTGCCGACGCGTTCCTGATCGCCTCGTCGCTCCAGCTCGTCCTCGCGCAGCGGCTCGCCCGCCGGGTCTGCCAGGCCTGCGCGGTGGAGGAGGAGCCCGACGAGGCCCTGCGGGCGCGGCTCGGGGCGCCCCCGGGCGGCCTCGAGGCGAACCCGGCACCGCGGTTCCAGCGTGGTACGGGCTGCCGCGCCTGCGAGGGCGAGGGGTCGGTCGGCCGGGTCGCGATCACCGAGCTGCTGACCGTGAGCGCCGCCCTGCGCGGGCTGGTCGTCGAGCGGGCACCGGAGCAGGTCCTGGCGGCGCAGGCCCGTGAGGACGGCCTGGTCCGGCTGCGCGAGGACGCGGCAGGGCGGGTCTGGGCCGGCGAGGTCACCGCGGCCGAGGCGGTCCGGGTCACCCCGGACCCCGTCTGAGACCACCCTCGCTACCCTCGACCGCGCCCGATCCGAGCCCGCCGAGGGAGCGTCACGTGCCCACCACCGAACAGGTCATGGAGGTCCTCGCGACCGTCGAGGACCCCGAGATCAACAAGCCCATCACCGAGCTCGGGATGGTCCAGGACGTGGCCATCGAGGGCGCACGCGTGGGCGTCAAGATCAAGCTCACGATCCCGGGCTGCCCGCTCAAGGACCGCATCACCACCGATGTCACCGCCGCCGTCGAGCAGCTCGACGGGGTCGAGGACGTCCAGGTGGTGTTCGGGTCGATGACCGACGCGGAGCGCCAGCAGCTGTCCGCGGACCTGCGCGCCGAGCGCGGTGCGGCCAACCCGGAGATGGAGATCCCCTTCGCGCAGGCGGACTCCCCCACCAAGGTGATCGCGATCGCATCGGGCAAGGGCGGGGTCGGCAAGTCCACGGTCACCGTCAACCTCGCGGCGGCGCTGGCCAAGCAGGGGCTCCGGGTCGGCGTGCTCGACGCGGACATCTGGGGCTACTCCGTCCCGCGCATGTTCGGGGTGTCCGGCAAGCCGGTCGCCTTCGACGGCATGGTGATGCCGCTGCAGGCCCACGGCTGCAAGGTCATCTCGATCGGGTTCTTCACCGACCCGGACCGGTCGGTCATCTGGCGCGGCCCGATGCTGCACCGTGCGATCCAGCAGTTCCTGTCCGACGTGCACTGGGGCGACCTCGACGTGCTGCTGTGCGACCTGCCACCGGGGACCGGTGACATCGCCATCTCGCTGGCGCAGATGCTGCCGAACGCGGACATGGTGGTGGTCACGACCCCCCAGCAGGCGGCGCAGAAGGTCGCGCTCCGCGCGGGGAAGGCCACGGAGCAGACCGGTATGAAGGTCATCGGTGTGGTCGAGAACATGGCCGGCTTCACCGACCCGACCACCGGCCAGCTGCATGAGATCTTCGGCTCCGGCGGCGGGCAGGAGCTGGCCGAGGCGCTGGAGACCGACCTGCTCGGGCGCATCCCGCTCGACCCGCGCCTGACCGAGGGCGGCGACAGCGGCGTGCCGCTGGTGGTCTCGCATCCGGACCTGCCGGCCTCCCAGGCGATCACCGCCGTCGCGGAGACCTTGGCGGCCCGGACGCGCTCGGTCCTCGGCCGGAGCCTCCCCCTCAGCGTGTCCTGACCCCCGCGCGCGCCAGCAGCTCCCCACCGAGCGAGGCGGCGCACAGGCCCACGCCCGCACCCGCGACCACGTCGCTGGCGTGGTGGACCCCGACCGCGACGCGGCTGGCACCGACACCGGCCGCCAGCACGGCCATCACCCGCGCGGCTCGACGCCCCCCCGCCTGCTCGAGCCCGGCCGCCATGGCGGCCGCGACGGCCGCATGCCCCGACGGCCACGACGACCCCGCCGGCGGGGAGACCAGCCGGTGGCTCGTGCCACGCTCGTAGGGGCGGGTCCGCCCGAGCGCGGGCTTGACCCCCTGGGCCAGGACCCACGCCAACGCACCTGCCATACCGACCTGCGCCGCCGCCCGCCGACGGCCGATCAGCGCCAGCACGGTCGTGACGCCGGCGAGCCCGAAGCTGGAGCCGAGGTCGGTCGCGACCGCCACCGTGGCGTCGACCGGCCGGGGACGCGGTGAGGTCAGGCGGCGCTCCACGGCGGCGTCGAGCCGCGCCAGCCGCTCGCCGCGTACGCCGAGGTAGGAGCCGGTCACCAGAGCCAGGCCGAGGAGGGCCCTCTGGCTCCTGCCGGTCACGTCGCCTCCGGGTCGAAGGGCGGGGGATCGTCGCTCGCGCGCACCGGCAGGGTGGGCCGCTCCGCCGACCGACGGCGGGCGGCAGCGGAGCGATCCGACCCACCCAGGCCACTCAGCTCCTTCACGCCGTCCGTGACGTCACGACGGGCATCGTCCAGCTCCCGCTTCAACCCCTTCAGATCCGCCTGGAGCTGCTGGATCTCGCTGAGCCGCTTGAGCTCCTCGACGTTGCGCGCGGTCTCGGAGCGCAACCGACCGAGCCACTTGCCCGCGTTGCGCGCCATCTCCGGTAGCCGGTCGGGGCCGAAGACGACCAGCGCGATCAGGGCGATGACCACGAGCTCCTGCGGACCGGGCACCGTACGCACCTCCGGGGGACGACGGGACGCGAGGACGTCGCCGGGAGCGTAGCCAGCACCTGCCGCGGCGAGCCGCCGGACACGGCTCAGCGCGGGCGCTCTCCCAGCTCGACGGCGACCTCGAAGGTCTCCCCGTCACGGAAGATCTCGAGCAGGACCTCGTCGCCCGGAGCGCGACGCCGGACCTCGGCGACCAGCTCCGACATCGTCGCCAGGCGCTCCCCGTCGACGCTGACGATCACGTCGCCCGGTCGCAGGTCGACGCTGGACGCGCCGGAGTCCGGCTGGACGGACTCGATGATGGCACCGCGCGGTGCGGGGAGCCCGAACTCCTCGGCCACCTCCGCCGAGACGTCCGTCCCGGCGATGCCCAGCAGCGGGTGCCGCACGAAGCCCTGGTCGATCAGCTGGCTCGCCGAGGACATGGCCTGCTCGACGCCGACAGCGAAGCCGACGCCCTGGCTGGCACCCGAACGGCTCAGGATCGCGGTGTTGATGCCCACCAGGCGGCCCTGCGCGTCCACCAGCGCGCCGCCGGAGTTGCCCGGGTTGATGGCGGCATCCGTCTGCAGGATCGACGGGATCGTCTGGACGCCCTCCCCCGGGCTCTGCTCGTCGAGGCGGATCTCCCGGTTCAGCGCCGACAGCACGCCGGCGGTGACCGAGGCGTCCAGCCCGAACGGTGAGCCGATCGCGATCACGGTCTCGCCGACCAGCAGCGGTTCCTCCTCGACCGGACGCAGGTTGATCGCCGGGAGACCCTCGGCGTCGACCTTGACCACGGCGATGTCGTTGAGCTCGTCGGACCCGATGATCTCCGCTTCCAGCACGTCCCCGTCGGCGAGGCGGACCTCCACCGAGGTGGCGCCCTCGATCACGTGGTGGTTGGTGATGATGAAGCCATCGGAGCGGTAGATGACGCCCGA
Source organism: Nitriliruptoraceae bacterium (assembly GCA_047921175.1). Classification (GTDB taxonomy): domain Bacteria; phylum Actinomycetota; class Nitriliruptoria; order Nitriliruptorales; family Nitriliruptoraceae; genus T1Sed10-7. The sequence continues at coordinate 10,069 of JBLRWQ010000021.1, forward strand.
CCCGAGGCCGGAACGCCCACCGGGTCCGACGCCGTTGTCGCCGGAACGCACGTCGATGCGGACCACGGACGGCGTGACGGCCTCGGCGACGGCCGGGACGATCGACGCCTCGCTCAGCGGTTCGATCGTCGGGGCCGCGACCCGGTCCGGGGTGGGCGCATCCGTCGGAGCCTCGGCGGTGACCTCGCCCACCCCCGGCAGGGTGCCCGTGACCGCCAGGGTCCCCAGGGTCCCGAGCACGGCGCCGATGAGCGCGCCGAGCAGCACGCCGACCGGTCGGCGGCGGCGCGCGGCCGGCGCGTCGACCGTGCCGACCGTGTCCGGCGGTCGCACCGACCCCGCGGGTGAGCCGGGTCCGGCGGTCGCCTCCCCCCAGCCGGTCGGCGGCGGCTGCGGGTAGCGGGCGATGCCGGAGCCTGCCGGCTCCTCGCTGGAGCCAGCGAACCCGGGTGCGGGCACCGCGACCGGCGTGGTGCGTTCGAGGTCGCCGGCACGCCAGGGTCGGCGCCATTCATCACGGTCGTACGCCACGGGGGCCTCCGAGCGGGTGGTGGGGACAGGATGCCGCATCGCACCGAGGGGTTCGTCGCGGCCGGGGTGGCCGGGTGGGGGTGACCTCGTCGTCAGCAGGTCGCACGCGGCGGGAGCCGTCCCGAGGACCAGGGTGCCCCCTGCGCTAGGTTCGTGCACACGGGCCGGTCCGTCCCTCGCGCAGGACCGACCCTGGGGAGGGCCCTGTGGAGGCATCGCTGACCACCGAGCTCCGGCGGCTCTTCGCCGCCGAGGCGGACACGATCGTGACCGCAAGACGCCGCGCCGCACCGCTGTACCCGCCCGATCCGGAGCTCGGTGCCCTGCTGCGCTGGGCGGTCCGGTCCGTCGCGGCGCGTGCGGTCGTGGAGGTCGGCTCCGCCGGCGGCGTGTCCGGCGCCTGGATCGTCCCGGAGCTGCCCGAGCGCGGCGTGCTGACCTCGATCGAGCCGGACCCCCATGCCCACGGGCTCGCGACCGACGCCTTCCAGGCGATGGGCGCGGGCGCGCGGGTCCGGGCCATCCTGGGCGAAGCGGACACCGTGCTCGGCCGCCTCTCGGACGGGGCGTACGACCTGCTGCTGCTCCAGGGCTCCCCGCCGGTCACCCCGGCGCTGCTCGCCCATGCGCACCGGTTGCTGCGGCCCGGCGGTCTCCTGCTGGCGCGCGGGGTGCTGCGCACCGGCGAGTACGCCGAGGAGGTGGCGCAAGCGCTGCAGGACCTGGCCGAGGACCCCGATGCCACCTCGGTGGTGCTGCCCCTGGACGGCGGCCTCGTGCTGGCCACGGTGGGACCATCGCCGTCGAGCACCGCGGCGCCCTAGTCAGAAGAAGCGCACCTTCGCCGCGAACTCGACCGCCGGGGCCAGGATCACGGCCAGGTAGAACATGCCGGTCGAGGCCTGGATCGAGCGGCCCCCCTCGCGGGCGAGCTTGACGTTGAACCCGGCGATCAGCGCGAGCAGCGCCAGCACCCCGAGCCCGAGCACGATCGTCATGGACCCGATGCGCAGCACGGGGGCGAACATCATGGCGCACTGCTCGAAGGGCCCGCCCGCCGGCAGCCCCTCGCAGGGCGCCGGGTTACGCGCCGACAGCAGCACCGAGCCGAGCCCGGCCCCGATCGCAGCCACGTTGGTCCAGGCGATCCAGACCATGTACCGGTTGGAGAGCCGGCGCTCGACCAGGTACCAGTGCCCGAGGATCAGCCCGACCCAGATGGCGCCCATCAGCGCGGCGCCGAGCAGCAGCTCCGCGAGCCCCTGCGCCACGCCGCCGGCACCGCCGAGCTCGGCGCGGACCTGCGCGAGTGGCCAGAACGCGGCCAGCCCCGCCACCGTGGCCACGATCCCGAGCCCGCGCGCCGCCAGGTCCGGGACCCGTGCCGCCCGCGCGATCACGGCCAACAGCGTCACCCCGACGAAGGCCAGCAGCAGGGTCCGGGCGAGGTCACCCTGGTCCGCGGCGGGGGTCCCCTCGAGCGCGATCATGGGCGCGCCGAACGCCGCCCAGGCGCCGAGGGCGAGCAGCGCGATGGTCCCCCCGGTCAGGAGCTCGTAGCCGCGGCGCAGGTGCCCGAAGGTCGGACCGAACCACAGCAGCACGGAGCTGCCGACGGCGGTGGTGGCCAGGACGAGGGCGAGCACGGCAGCGGGGGCGGTCACGGGCGGTGCTCCTGAGAGGGCGGTGGCGCCCCGGTCCGTCTGCGACCGCGAGCGCGCCTGGCGAGGTGGACGCCGGACCTGTCCGTCAGGGCCGGCACGCCCACGGGCCGCCCAGGGTGCCACCTCGTGCCCGGGGAGACGAACCGGGGCGGCCGGCGGAGACCGACCACCCCGTCACGCGTCTCAGCCCTCCTCGCCGCCGTCATCCCCGTCCGTGCCATCGGTGCCATCGGTGCCATCGGTGCCATCGGCACCATCGGCACCATCGGCGCCATCGCTGTCGGTGTCCACGTCGAGCTCGAGCGTGTCAGGGAGGTCGATCCCACCGTCCTCGGATCCGGACGTGAAGAACCAGATCAGTGCCAGGGCGACGGCGACGACCAGCAGGCCGACGATGATGCCGATCCCGAGGTTGCTGCCGGACCCGCCGTTGGTCACGATGACCTCGCGATCGCGCTGCGGCTGACTGCTGTCCTGGGGCTGGTGTTCACTCATTGCCACCTCTCTGTCTGGTTGACGAGCGACACCGGCGGAAGCCCGCCGGTGTTCGAGTGCAGTGTGCGGAGGAGCAGCGCCTTCCTCTACCCCCGCGGAGTGGCCACTCAGCCGACTGGCCGAACGGCCGTTACCCTGGTGAATCGCGCCGTCGTCGGCCGAGGGAGCCGGTCCCTGCCGGACGGGCGCTTACAAGGCTGGTGGACGATGGGCCGTTGTGACCCTGGGCTGAAGCTCGCGCGCACGCTGACCGTGGGCGAGGAGCACACCGCGACCGCCGTCGGCTCCGGGGACGTCCCCGTGCTCGCCACCCCGGCGCTGCTCGCGCTCGCCGAGGGTGCCTGCGTGGACGCGATCGCCGACCAGCTCGAACCCGGCGAGACCTCGGTCGGCACCTGGGCCGAGGTGGAGCACCTCCAGGCCACCGGGGTCGGTGGCACCGTCTGCGCGCACGCCACCCTGATCGGTCACCACGGCCGGCGGCTGGAGTTCCGGGTCGCGGTCGACCACGACGGCGAGCAGATCGCGCTGGTCAAGCACCGTCGCGTGCTGGTCGAGCGGGAACGGTTCCTGTCCAAGCTGGCCCCGGCAGCCGACTGAGGGGCCGCCCGGCCGGGCTCAGGCGCCGTACGCGGCCGCGGACTCGCGCCGGAAGTCGCGGTCCAGCAGCACGTTGACGAGCGCCGGCACACCGCTGGCTGCCGCACGGTCCAGCGCCGGACCGATGTCCACGGGTCGCTCCACCCGTTCGCCGTGGCCCCCGAGCGCCTCGACGACGCGCTCGTAGGCGACCTGCTGGTCGAGGTCCTGGGCGACCATGCCGTCCGAGCCGTAGACGCGCTCGTGGAAGGCCTTCATCTCTCCCCAGGCGCCGTCGTTGCCGACGATGCCGACGAAGGGCAGGCCCTGGCGCGCGGCGGACTCGAACTCCATCGCGTTGAACCCGAAGGACCCGTCGCCGTAGACCACCAGCACCTGCTTGTCGGGGTGGACGTGCGCGGCGGCCAGGGCGAAGGGTGCCCCGACACCCAGGCAGCCGAAGGGCCCCGGGTCCATCCAGTGTCCGGGGTGGTCGATGCGGACCTGCCCGGCGGTGTGGGCGACGATGTCGCCGCCGTCGCCGATCACGATCGCGTCCCGGCCGGCCCAGCGGGCCACCTCGCGCGCGAACCGCAGCGGGTGGACCGGGCTCGCATCGGAGCCGGCGGCCTCGTCCCGGGCCGCCCGGCGTCGTGCCTCCTCGGACGTGAGCTCCTGCAGCCACGGCGTCGGGTCGTCCCGGCCGAACCGGGCATCGTGGGCCAGCAGGGCACGCAGGAAGCTGGCCACGTCGCTGACGATGCCGTGGGCGACGGGCCGGTTGTGCCCGATGCGGTCCGGCTGCGGGTCGACGTGCACGACCGCGACGTCGTCGCGGTAGGCGGGCGGGCGGCCGTAGCCGACCCGGAAGTCGAAGTCGATGCCGAGCGCCAGCACCACATCGGCCTGCCGGAGCGCCTGTCGGCGGGACAGGGCGAGCAGGTGCGGGTGGTCGCTCGGCAGGATGCCGCGCGCCATGCCGTTGACGTAGACCGGTAGCCCGGCGGTGCGCGCGAGCGCGTCGAGCTCGTCCCAGGCCCGGGCCCAGTAGGCGCCCGAGCCGCACAGGACCACGGGCCGCTCGGCACGTGCGAGCAGGTCCGCGACCACCGCGACCGCGTCCGGGTCGGGTGCCGGGGGCGCCGTGGCCCGCTGCCCGCCGCTCACGGCGAGGTGGTCGGGGTCGACCGGGGTCATGAGCACGTCCATGGGCAGGTCGACGTAGACGGGTCCCATCCGGGGGGCGAGCGCGGTCCGGAAGGCCGCGTCCAGCACCTCACGGGTCCGGCGGGTCTCCAGCACGGTGTCCACCCGCTTGGTCACGGGCCGCAGCAGCTCGAGCTGTGGGGCGTCCTGCAGCGCCCCCATCCCCTCCAACGCCAGCGGGTTGCGCCCCCCGAGGAGCACCATCGGGCTGTTGGCGTACGCCGCGTTCGTCACGCCGGTGATCGCATCGGTGACGCCGGGCCCGGCGGTCACCGCCGCGACACCCGGGCGGAAGGTCAGCCGCCCGTAGGCGTCCGCGGCGTGGGCGGCGGCCTGCTCGTGGCGGACGTCGATGACCCGGATGCCCCGGTCCTTGCAGCCGTCGAAGATCGGGCTGATGTGACCACCGGTCAGGGTGAACAGCGCGTCCACCCCCTCGTCGGCGAGGTGGTCGGCGATCAGCCGTCCCCCGTGCAACGGCGTGCCCATCCCTGGCTCCCCTTCCCGGCTCCCGCCGTGACGGTAGTCGGTGCCGCTGCCCACGCGTCCGCCGGGACGGCTCCTCCCGAGCCGCAGGACCGAACGGATGGTGCCCCCCGTTCCTGCCCGTTTTACCGCATACTTGTCTTCTTTTGTTTCTGTTTCTGTTGACATCGGTCCGTTTGCCTGCGATGATGGCTCCAGGCGGCGGAGAGGAGACGGGACCGTGTACCCCGAGGAACGGCAGGCACGGATCCTCGAGCTGGCGCGTGGCAACGGACGCGTCGAGGTCGCCCGACTCGCCGACGAGCTCGACGTGACCCCGGAGACCGTCCGCCGCGATCTCACCGCGCTCGAGCGCCAGGGGCTCCTACGCCGGGTCCATGGCGGGGCGATCCCGATCGAACGACTGGGGTTCGAGCCGACGGTCGGCACCCGTGCCGAGGTGTTGACCGCGGAGAAGGAGCGCATCGCCAAGGTCGCGCTCACCCTCCTGCCGGACGAAGGCTCGATCCTGCTGGACGCCGGGACCACCACCGCAAGGCTGGCCGAGGCACTCCCCGGCGACCGCGAGCTGACGGTCGTCACCAACGCCCTCGACATCGCCGTCGCCCTCGCCCACCGGCCCAACCTGACCGTGCTGGCGCTCGGTGGGCGGGTCCGCAGCCGCACGCTCGCCGCGGTCGACGTCTGGGCCCTGGACGCCCTCAAGGACACCTTCGTCGACGTCGCCTTCCTCGGCACGAACGGCATCTCGGTCGAGCGGGGTCTGACCACCCCGGACCCGACCGAGGCGGCCGTCAAGCGGGCCATGATCGGCGCCGCACGACGCTCGGTCGTCCTCGGGGACCACACCAAGGTCGGGGCGGACCACCTGATCCGTTTCGGGGACCTCGATCAGATCGACACCTTCGTGACCGACAGCGATCTCGACCTCGAGCTCGCCGGCGAACTCGAGGCCACCGGCCTCAGGGTGGTACGCGCATGATCGTCACCGTCACCCCGAACCCGAGCGTCGACCGCACCGTCAGCGTGGACGCCCTGCTGCGCGGCGAGGTGCTCCGGACGTCCGCCCAGCAGCTCGACCCGGGGGGCAAGGGCATCAACGTCGCGCGGGCCCTGCATGCCAACGGTCATGCGACGACCGCGGTCGTCCCGGTCGGCGGTCCCGCCGGCGCGCAGCTCCTGGCGCTCCTCGACGGCACCGGCCTCGACGTCGTGACCGTCCCGATCGGCGGCTCCGTCCGTTCCAACATCACCATCGCGGAGCCGGACGGCACGGTCACCAAGCTCAACGAACCGGGCCCGACGCTCTCCGACGACGAGCAGGCACGCCTCATCGCCGCCACCCGTGCGGCGTCCGCCGGCGCCGACTGGCTCGTGGTCAGCGGTTCCCTCCCCCCCGGGACCCCGCACCAGCTGCTCCACGACCTGGTCGCCGCTGGGCGGGCCGCCGGCGCACGCGTCGCGGTCGACACCTCCGAGGAGGCCCTGCTCGCCGCCCTGGAGGCCCGTCCCGACCTCATCAAGCCGAACGCCGAGGAGCTCGTGGCCGCCACCGGCCGTGCCCTGACCTCGATCGGCGACGTCATCGACGCCGCACGGGAGCTGCTCGACCGGGGCGTCGGCGCCGTGCTGGCGAGCCTGGGGCCGGACGGCGCCATCTACGTCGACGGCGCTACGTGCATCCACGCGGAGCTGGCCGTCGCGACACCCCGGAGCACGGTCGGCGCCGGCGACTCGACGCTCGCCGGCTTCCTGACCGCGGCCACCTCGCCCGCCGAGGGTCTGCGCGCGGCCGTCGCCTACGGCGCGGCCGCCGTGTCGCTGCCCGGCAGCCAGGTGCCCGCTCCACACGATCTCCACCTCGACGCCGTCGAGGTGCAGTTGGAACCCGACCGCGCCCGCCCACTGACGGGTGCACCACAGCCCGAGGGCTCACACCGGTGAGCTCGCACCGACCCCCCCCCGACCGGGGCTCACCCCACCGAACACCAACAGGGAGAACAACGATGAGTGACATGGTTGCGGGCGCGCCCGCAGCAGAGAGCGGCTGGCGGTCTCACGTCCAGCGGTTCGGAGGCAACCTCGCCGCGATGGTGATGCCGAACATCGGCGCCTTCATCGCCTGGGGTCTGTTGACCGCGCTGTTCATCCCGACCGGGTGGCTCCCCAACGAGTCCCTGGCAGAGATGGTCGGCCCGATGATCCTGACGCTGCTGCCGGTCCTGATCGGCTACACCGGCGGCCGGCTGATCCACGGGCAACGCGGTGCCGTCATCGGCGCCGTGGCGACGATGGGGATCGTCGTCGGCTCCGACATCCCGCAGTTCCTGGGCGCGATGGCCATCGGCCCGCTGGCTGCCTGGGTGCTGAAGAAGTTCGACGACTTCGTCGTGCCGCGCACCAAGGTCGGCTTCGAGATGCTCGTCAACAACTTCTCGCTCGGGATCCTGGGCGTGATCATGGCGATCGTCGGCTTCCTCGGCATCGGCCCGATCGTGACCGGGCTGACCACCGTGCTCGGCAACGGCGTCGAGGTCCTGGTCGACAACCGTCTGCTGCCGTTGGCCTCGCTGCTGATCGAGCCGGCCAAGGTGCTGTTCCTGAACAACGCCATCAACCACGGCGTGCTCGGCCCGCTCGGCGTCGTCGAGGCGGCGGAGGCCGGCAAGTCGATCCTGTTCATGCTGGAGACGAACCCCGGACCGGGCCTCGGCATCCTGCTGGCCTTCTGGCTGGCCGGCCCCAACAAGGCCATCCGGCTCAGTGCCCCCGGCGCCATCATCATCCACTTCTTCGGCGGCATCCACGAGATCTACTTCCCCTACGTCCTCATGAAGCCCCAGATGATCATCGCCGCGATCGCCGGCGGGATGACCGGTGTGGCGACCTTCATGGTGACGGGCGTCGGCCTGGTCGCGACCCCCTCCCCCGGTTCGATCTTCGCCTACATGGCGGTCACGCCCCGCGGCAACTTCTTCGGTGTGCTGCTCGGGATCGCCCTGTCCGCTGCCGTGTCCTTCGTCGTCGGTGCCGCGCTGCTGAGGTTCTCCAAGAGCGACGAGGAGCCGGACCTGGACGAGGCCGCCGCCCAGTCCGCCGCCAACAAGGGCACCAAGCCCGCTACCCCGGAGGCCTGATCACCATGACCAGCATCGACGGTAAGGACGTCAAGAGCGTCGTGGTCGCGTGCGAAGCGGGGATGGGGTCCAGCGTCCTGCTGACCACCACCCTCGCCAAGCAGCTGAAGCCACACGGCGTGACCGTGACCCACAGCCCGGTCAACCGACTCACCGACGACACGGCCGACGTGGTGCTCTGCCACCAGGGCCTGGTGAAGCGGGCCCGGCAGGCCGCACCGAACTCGGTGGTGATCCCCTTCCAGATGTTCATGGGTGACCCGGCCTTCGCCAAGGTCGTCTCGGCCATCGCCGACGGGGGCACCCTCGATGGCTGAGGCCACCGACCTTCTCATCGCCGATGCGGTGCGGCTCGGCTGCACCGCGGCGGACCGCTTCGATGCGGTCCGCCAGGCCGGGGACATCCTCGTCCGGATCGGTGCCGTCGAGCAGGCCTACGCCGACGCCATGCAGGAACGCGAGCTCAGCCTGTCCTCCTACGTCGGCGAGGGCTTCGCGATCCCCCACGGCACGGACGAATCCCGGGCGCACGTGCACCGCGGGGCCCTGGCGTACCTGCAGTTCCCCGACGGCGTGGACTGGGACGGCGACGACGTCCGCGCTTGCGTCGCCATCGCGGCAGCCACCGATGAACACGTCAGCGTGATGGCCACGCTCGCGCGGGTCCTCGTCGAGCCCGACCAGGCCGAGGAGCTGCGCACCACGACCGATCCTCAGCGGGTCCTGGAGTTGCTGGCTCCCACACCCGACGAGGACGACGACACCTCAGAACACCAGGAGATGACGTGAGAGCTGCAACCTTCCACGCGCCGGGCGACCTGCGCGTGACCGAGATCGATGAGCCGACGGCCGGTCCGCGGGAGCTGAAGCTGCGCATGCACGCGACGGCGACCTGCGGCACGGACGCGAAGATCTACAAGCACGGTCATCCCCGGCTCGAGCCACCGCAGGTGATCGGTCACGAGCTGGCCGGTGAGGTGGTCGAGGTCGGCAGCGAGGTGACCGGCCACGCCGTCGGTGACCGGCTGCAGGTCATCGCCGCGGTGCCGTGCGGGGAGTGCTGGGCGTGCACCTCGGGCGCCATGACGGTCTGTCCCAACCAGACCTCCATGGGCTACCAGTATCCCGGCGGGTTCGCCGAGTACATGATCGTGCCCGAGCAGGTCCTGAAGGTCGATGGTGTCAACCTGATCCCGGACGGGGTGTCCTACGCCGAGGCCTCGGTCACCGAGCCGCTGGCGTGCGCCCTGAACGCCCAGGAGCTCGTCCACGTCGGCAAGGACGACGTCGTCGTGGTCATGGGCGCCGGACCGATCGGGTGCCTGCACGTCCGGCTCGCCCGCTCCTTCGGCGCGAGCAAGGTGTTCCTGATCGACGTGAACGCCGGACGGCTCGCGTTGTCGGCCGAACGCGTCCACCCCGAAGCAGCGATCGACGCGTCGACCGAGGATCCGGTCGCCCGCGTCAAGGAGCTGACGGACGGTCGCGGGCCGGACGTGGTCATCACCGCCGCACCGGCGGCGATCGCCCAGGAGCAAGCCATCGAGATGGCCGCACCCCAGGGCCGGATCAGCTTCTTCGGTGGGCTCCCGAAGGACAACCCCTACATCCGATGCGACTCCAACATCGTCCACTACCGCGAGCTGATGCTCATGGGGGCGAACGGGTCGAGCCCCGACCACAACCGTCGGGCACTCGATCTCATCGCAACCGGCGCGGTCCCGGTGGATGACCTGATCACGCACCGCCTACCGCTCGAGCAGGTCCAGGACGCGATCGACGCCGTCGTCAGCGGCGAGGCCATCAAGGTCGTCGTCGAGCCGTGAGCCAGGCGGCGGCACGGTCGCACCGGACCACCCAGGCCCTGGCCGCGCGCTGCGGATCACCACCGGCGCGCGGCCAGGCCACGTCACCACCGATCGAGGAGAGGATCCGTCATGCCATCGCGTACCGTCGCCCTGCCCAACCCCACCGGCCTGCACGCCCGTCCCGCGAAGGTCTTCGCCAAGGCCGCAGCGGCCGCCCCCGGCACCGTGACCATCAGCAAGGACGGTCGGGAGGTCAACGCCTCCTCGGTGCTGTCGGTGCTGACCCTGGACTGCCACCAGGGGGACGAGGTCACCGTGACCGTCGAGGGTGAGGACGCCGAGGCCACCCTGGACGAGCTCGTCGCGCTGATCGAGTCCGGGCTCGGGGAGGGATCGTCGTGACCGTCACCCTGGCGGGACGGGCCGCTGCACCGGGGGCTGCGGTGGCCCCGGTGTTCGTGCTCGAGACCGACGTCGGGCACAGCCCGATCCCGGAACGTCGGCGCGGCTCGGCCGCCGCCGAGGTCGCCCGGCTGCGTTCCGCTCTTGAGGCCGCCGGAGAGCAGCTCGAGGAGCTCGCGGTCAAGGTCGCCGAGGAGGCCGGGGAGGACGAGGCGGAGATCTTCGAGGCCCACGCGGAGTTCGCCGCCGACCCGGAGCTGCTGACCCTCGCCACGGAGGCGATCGAGGACGGCGCATCGGCCGAGCGGGCCTCCACCTCGGCGTTCGGGACCTTCCGGGACCTGCTGTCCGCCTCGTCGAGCGAGTACCTCGCCGCGCGGGCTGCGGACCTGGACGACGTCCGGGACCGGGTCATCGCGATCCTGCAGGGCCGCACGATGCTCGTGTCGGTCCCGAAGGTGCGCTCGGTCATCGTGGCCCGGGAGCTGACCCCGTCCCAGACCGCGAGCCTGCCGATGGCGCTGATCGCCGGCCTGGTGACCGAGACCGGCTCGGCGACCAGCCACGCCGCGATCCTCGCCCGCTCGCTCGGGATCCCCGCGATCGTCGGCTGTGAGGGTGTCCTGGCCGCGGTGGCGGACGGCACCACGGTCGCGGTCGATGGCCGCAGCGGGGAGCTGTTCATCGACCCGGACGAGGCGCTCTGCGCCGACATCACCGGGCGGATGGAACGCGAGGAGGCCCGCCAGCGTGAGCTGGAGGCGATCAGGGACGAGGAGGGCCGCACCGCCGACGGGCACCGGGTGGAGCTCGCCGCGAACCTCGGCAGCCCCGACGACCTCGCCCCGGCGCTGGCCGCCGGCGCCGAGGGCTCCGGGCTCGTGCGCACCGAGTTCCTGTTCCAGGACCGGCGCACCGAACCGGACGTCGACGACCAGGTCGGCTTCTACGTGCAGGTCCTCGAGGCCTTCCCGGGCCGCCGGGTCGTGTTCCGGACCATGGACGTCGGCGCGGACAAGCCGCTGGCGTTCGTGGACCGCGACGCGGAGGAGAACCCCGCGCTCGGCCTGCGCGGGATCCGGCTCCACCTCGCCCGTCCGGAGCTGTTCCGGACCCAGCTCCGCGCGCTGCTGCGCGCCCGGGCGGCCGTCACCGACCGCGACGCCGGACGCATGGCGATCATGTTCCCCCTCGTCGCCAAGCTCTCCGAGCTGACCGCAGCCCGTGCCCACCTCGACGCGGTCGCTGCCGAGGAAGGCATCGACCTCGACGAGCTCGAGGTCGGGATCATGATCGAGGTCCCCTCGGCGGCGCTGGGTGCGGCCCGCCTCGCCGAGCACGTCGACTTCTTCTCGATCGGGACCAACGACCTGCTGCAGTACACCTTCGCCGTGGACCGGCTCCACGGCGGGGTCGCGGACATCGCCGACCCCTTCGAACCCGACGTGCTGCAGCTCATCGGGGACGTCATCGCGGCCGGCCACGACGGCGGCGCGTGGGTCGGGATCTGCGGCGAGGCCGCGAGCGAACCCCTGATCGCGGCCGCGCTCGTCGGCCTCGGCGCCGACGAGCTGTCCATGACCCGCGTCGCCATCCCGGAGGTCAAGGACACCCTGCGCAACCTCACGCTCGCACAGTGCCGGACCGCCGTCCAGCAGGCCCTGGCCGACAGCCAGGACGCCGACGAGGTCCGCCGCGCGCTCACCGAGGCGCTCCAGCTCGGCTGAGCGCTCACGGTCCGGGCGTGCCGATACGACCGCCCGGACCGTGCCGCGTCAGGACCATGCCGCGTCAGCAGCCGATCGCCGCCAGGGTCCGGGGCAGGGCCGGGTCAGCCCGCCTGGAGCCAGGTCAGCAGGGTGCGGGCCGGGATACCGGTCGCGCCCTTGCTGAGCTCGCCACGGGCCTCGTCGGTCCAGGCGGTGCCGGCGATGTCGAGGTGGGCCCAGGGCAGGCCGTCCGGCACGAACCGGTGCAGGAACAGCCCGGCGTAGATCGTGCCGGCCTCCTTGCCGGCGGTGTTCCGCACATCCGCGACCACACCCTCGAGGCGGTCCCCGTAGGCCTCGGTCGCCACCGGCAGGCGCCACAAGGGCTCACCCGCGGCCGTTCCCGCGGCGAGGAGCGCCTCGGCCAGGTCGTCGTCGCTGGCCATCAGCACGCCGATGCGGTCCCCGAGCGCGATGATCGCGGCACCGGTGAGGGTGGCGATGTCCACGATGGCGTCCGGCTGGAGCTCGCCGGCGTGCACCAGCGCGTCCGCGAGGACCAGGCGGCCCTCGGCGTCGGTGTTGGTGACCTCGATGGTGGTGCCGTTGCGGGCGACCAGCACGTCGCTGACCCGGGTCGCGGTCCCCGACGGCATGTTCTCCGCCAGCGCGAGCACGGCGGTGACGGCCACCGGCAGCTCGAGCTGCGCGGCGGCCTTGACCACGGCCAGCGCCGTCGCGGCCCCGGCCATGTCCATCTTCATGGTCATCATCGCGTCGGAGGGCTTGAGCGACAGCCCGCCGGTGTCGAAGGTGATGCCCTTGCCGACCAGCGCCACGTGCCGGTCCGCACCATCGGGCGCGTAGCGCAGCTCCACGAGCCGCGGGGGCGCCTCGGAGCCCTGCCCGACCCCGAGGATGCCGCCGTAGCCGCCCTCGGCCAGGGCCTCCTCGTCCAGGACGGTCACGGTGACCGGCAGCCCGGCCACCTCCGCCTCGGCCCGGGCGGCCAGCGCCGGTGGGCGCTTGTCCTGCGGTGGCGTGTTCACCAGGTCACGCACGAGGCACTGCGCGCCGGCGGCGACCTGCCCACGGGTGACCGCCGCCCGGACGGCCGCGAGCTCACCGGTGGCCGCGTGGATGCCGATCGTGGCGAGCTCGCTCGTCGGGCCGTCGGAGCGGTAGGTCGCGAACCGGTAGCCGCCGAGCACGGCGCCCTCGGCGACCGCCCCGGCGACGGCCGCGGCGTCCAGGCCCCCGACCGGATCCGTGAGCCCGAGCGTGAGGGTCTCGACCCGCTCCGCGGCCTGCACGGCCGCCGCGGCGGCGCGGCGGACCTGCGCGGCGGTGGCCTCGGCCTGCGGGCCGAGCCCGACCACGAGCAGCGTCGTCGCCGCGAGCGAGCCCCGGGTCGGGACCCTGAGGGTCGTGCTCGGCTTGCCGGCGAAGCCCGCAGCCGTGAGCTCGGCGACCAGGTCGAGGCCCGCGACCTCGGCCAGCCGAGCGGCCGTGGCGGTGAGCTCGACCGGGTCGGTGCGGTCCCCCGAGGCCGGGGCGAAGGCGCCGACGGCCAGCAGGTCGGCCGCGCTGGCCTCGATCGGGGCGGTGACGACGTCGATGGTGGGCACGCATGCTCCTCGCAGGACCGGGACCTGGGAGCCTACTGAGCCCGCTCGGGCGACGAGGACACGCAGCACGTCCACTACCGTCGCGCGCATGGACGACACCGCCGCCACCGACCCCGCCGAGCAGCCGGCGACCGCGCCTGCTGCAGCCAAGGTCACCCCGGTCGACCTGCGCGACTACGCCGACTTCCGTCGCGGGCCGGCGACACGCGTGCGGGTGTTCCGGACCGGCCGTCTCGCCGTCGACCTGTGGTGTCTGGAGCCGGGCAGCAGCAGCGGCGTCCAGCACCTTCCCGACGACGACGTGGTCTACACGGTGCTCGGCGGACGGCCGTGGTTCGTGACCGACGACGGGGAGGTCGGCCTCGACCCGATGGGGGCGCTGCTCGTGCCGGCCGACACCGTCCACGGCATCGACAACCGCATGCCCGACCCCGTGATCGTGCTGGCGCTCGTGGCACCGGGCGGTGGCGATGACGCGGAAGCGCCGAGCGATGATGCGGATGCCGTCGCCGCCGCCGTGCGCTGGAGCGAGGACCAGGTCGGCCCGATCCGACGCGCCGTGGAGCGGCTGCTCGGCACCGGCCGCTCCTGAGTGGGCTTGGTTCCTGGCGCCGGAGCGACCAGACTGCCACCCATGCGACCCGGACCCCCGCGCGGTGCCACCGCCACCCTCGAGGTGACGGTGCGCGCCGACCTGGTCGAACCGGGCGAACCGGCGGTCTACGGCACGACCCAGCTGGCCGGTGACGTCACGCGGGTCTGCCGACGTCTGCTGGAGGGCCACCTCGAGGCGGGCGAGAGCGCGACCGGGGTGCGGCTCGAGCTGCTGCAGCGGGCACCGGTCGCGGTCGGCGAGTCGCTCGTCCTGACCGCCACCGTCGCCAGCGTGGCGCCGGCCTCGCTCACCGCGGAGGTCCTGGTGCGCCACCACAGCGCCCTGGTGGCACGCGGCTCCTACGAGCTCGCGATCGTGGCCGACGACGACGTCGCCGCCGAGGTCACCGCGCGCGCCCGCCCGTGACCGTCACGGCCGGGAGCCACAACCGGAACCGCGCACCCGGGTCGGCGTGCTCGTAGGTGATCGCGCCGCCGGCCAGCGTGGCCAGCTCCCGCACGATGGCGAGTCCCAGCCCGGTCCCCGTCACCGCCGGCTTGCCCGGTTCCCGGCGGAAGCGCTCGAACACCACCTCCAGCTGGTCCTCCCGGATACCCGGCCCGTGGTCGCGCACGCACAGCTCGACGACGTGGCCGTCCCGTGCCCGGGCGTGCAGCTCGATCGGCGGTCGACCGTGCCGGTCGGCGTTGACCAGCAGGTTGGCCAGGATGCGCTCGAGGTGGGCACGATCGACGCAGGCGACCGGGTCGCCCATGACCTCGACACGGACCTGCGTCGGCGACAGCCCGGCCAGCTCGCGGGCGGCGTCCGGCAGGACCTCGGCCAGGTGCACCGCCTCGGGATGGACCGCGACCGCGCCGGCATCGAGGCTGACCAGGGTCAGCAGGTCCCCGACCAGCACGTCGAGGCGCCGCACGTTGCGGTCGACGGGGTCGAGCATCGACGCGAGGTCGCTGCCCGTCGGCTGCAGGCGCCGCAGCGACTCGACGAAGCCGCCGATCACCGTCAGCGGGGTCCTGAGCTCGTGCGAGACCGCCGCCAGGAAGTCGTCCTTGCTGCGGTCAGCCTCCTCCAACCGGACGTTGGCGACACCGAGCTCCCGGTTGGCCGCAGCCAGTTCCCGGTTGGCGTCCGTGAGCTGGGCCGTCCGCTCGGCCACGAGCGCGGTCGCGAGCCGCTCGCGGCCGGCGAGGCTGTGGGCCAGGAACCCGACCAGCAGGGCGACGATGACCCCACCGACGGCCAGCAGCGTCGACCCGCGGCGCGCCAGCGGCTGGACGAACGCCGCGGTCGCGGCCACCTCGACGACCCAGTCCTGCCCCGGCGCGACGCCGGCGACACGGGCGGTCCGGTCACCGGCCGGGGCCGCAGCCGGCAGCACGACCGGGTCCGGGAAGACCGCGGAGGTCGGCTCGAGGAGCCGGACCTCGACGTCTGCGGGCACCGGGTCCAGACCCTCGAGGAGGTCCTGGACGGAGAGGACCAGGGCGACGGTGGCGCCGGCCTGCCCCTCTCCCGGGAGCGGGACGGGCAGGTGCAGGACGGCACCGGGTTCGCCCACGGGGAGCTGGACGATCTGGGTGAGGTCGGAGAGCACCGGACCACCGGTGCGGATCGCGCCGTCGTGCGCGACGCGGGACTCCGGACGCGAGGTCAGATCCACGCCGAGCACGGCGCGGTTCCGCTCGAGCGGGTACGACATCGTCACGGGACGCACCGTGCCCTCGCCACCGTCCTCACGCAGCACGAGGTCGGGACCACCCGGGGCACGGCGACGCAGCACCTCCAGCACCTCGTCCCGCCGCACCCGATCGATGAAGCTGACCCCGTTCAGGGCCGGGAAACGGCGTTCGAGGTCGTAGCGGTCCAGCAGCGCCGCGTAGGCCCCCGCATCGAGACGGTCGACCAGGGACAGCGAGATGGCCAGGTCCGCGGCGAGATCGACGAGGCGACCGAGCTCCTGGTCGACGGTCGTGACGACGTCCTCGGCCGCCCGCTCGAGGCGTCGCTCGACCTCCGCCTCCTCGCTGGCCCGGAACGACCAGAACACCAGCAGGGTCGGCACCAGCACCACGGTCACGGCGATCGCGGCCGCCCGGCCGGGTGCCCGGTCCACCACCACGGCCCTCCTGCTCACCCACGCACGTCCCACAGGGGCGGTCACCTGCGCCGAAGCGACGGGCCCCACCGGCGCCGCACCCGTGCGGTCAGCCTGCCACGCTCCTCGCCTCGTGTTCGGCAACCTCCGCGAGGTTGCGCAGGCTGCGGCCGAAGATGCGGCGCAGGACCGGGAGCACCAGCGTGCTGGCGCCCCACTCCCCCAGCGCACCCAACGGCGGGTCGACCTCCTCCCACCAGGTCACGACCGTGGCGTCAGCGCCGTCCGCGGCCAGCTCGAACGCGCCGGCACCGGTGATGATCCGACCGAGGTGGGTGACCTCGAGGTAGGTCGGCTCCTCCCAGCCGGTCACCCGCATCACGTCCTGCACGGTGGCGCCGAGGAGGTTCGTGGGGCACCGGATCGTGACCCCGACCCCCGTGCGCTCCGGCGTGAGCACGTGGACCGCCTTGGCGTCCAGCATCCACTCCGGCTGCCGCTCCCAGGTGGTCAGGACCGACCACACCACCTCGCGCGGTGCCGCGATCGGTTGGCTCAGCTCCAGGCGCATCGTCACCCTCCTCCGGGCGGGGGTCGCTCTCGCTTCGGTGCGGGGACACCCGCGGGACGGCTGGCCCGTTAGTCTGGCCGCACCACGCCCGCGGGTCCACCTGGTGCGCCAGCCGGACCCGACGGTGGCCGTGGGAGACCATCCGGGCAGCGGCGCGCCGATACGCAGCGACCGCCCGGGGACCCCGACCTCGAGGAGCGACGCCGTGTTCGCCGACATCGATGGCAACACCCTGCAGTACACCAGCGTGGGCGAGGGCCCGCCGGTGGTCTTCATCCACGGACTCGGCGGGTCCGCGAACATCTGGCACGGGGTGATCCAGGCGATGCAGCAGCATCACCACTGCATCGCGCTCGACCTTCGTGGCCACGGTCGCAGCCAGGGCCGTGGCCGGTTCACGATCGAGGGCTGGGCCAAGGACGTGCTCAAACTGCTCCGACATCTCGAGCTCCCCGCGGTCACCCTCGTCGGCCACTCCATGGGCTCGCTGGTCGCGCAACACCTGGCCCAGACCTCCCCGGATGCGGTCGACCAACTGGTGCTGCTCGGTGGCATCTCCTACTTCCAGCCCCCCACCGCGGACGCA
This sequence comes from Nitriliruptoraceae bacterium, assembly GCA_047921175.1. GTDB lineage: Bacteria > Actinomycetota > Nitriliruptoria > Nitriliruptorales > Nitriliruptoraceae > T1Sed10-7. The sequence continues at coordinate 27,585 of JBLRWQ010000021.1, forward strand.
TACCGCGAGCGCGCCGACCTGGTGGAGCGTGAGGGGCTCGAGGGCCTGGTCGAGCCCTGGCTCGAAGGCGCGGTGTCCCCGCAGTCGCACGCCACGCACGCCGGCATGGTCGGGTTGCTGCGCGAGCTGTTCCTACGCAACGAGCCGCAGAACTACGCCAAGTCGTGCCGGGCGCTCGCCGACGCACCCCGCATCCGTCGGGACGAGATCGGGCAGCCGACCCTGATCATCACCGGGGCGCACGACCGCTCGACCCCGCTCGCGATGGCCGAGGAGCTCAAGGGCTCGATCCCCGTCAGCCGGGTGAAGGTCCTGCCGCACGTCGGCCACTGGGCATCGCTGGAGGACCCGGGGGCGATCGCCGCCACGATCCTCGAGTTCCTCACGTGACGCTGCGGCGGCTGCTGCCCGACCCCACCCAGCTCACCCTGGAGGAGCTCTACCAGGGCCTCCTGCTCGACGATCCGGCGCCGGGCCGCCCCGCACACGTCGCGCTGTGCCTGGTCGCCTCGGCGGACGGTGCCGTCGCGGTGGACGGGCTGTCGGGTGGGCTCGGTGGACCTGCCGATCTGCGCGCCCTGTCGCAGCTACGCGCCGCCAACGACGTCTCGCTGGTCGGCGCCGGGACGGTCCGGGACGAGAACTACGTGCCCCTGACCGGTCCACCCGAGCGGCGGGCCGACCGCGTCGCCAAGGGGCTCCGTCCGGTACCGCGGCTCGCGATCGTGACCGCCTCGGGGCGGCTCGACCCGGAGCTGGACGTCTTCAGCGACCCGGCCGAGCCCCCCATCGTGCTGACCTCCCGTGCCGCCGACGCGGACCGACTCGCCGCGATCGGGGACCGCGCCGAGGTGCACGTCGTCGCCGAGACGCGGCTGGACGCCGCCACGATCGTCACCACCCTCGCGGAGCTGGGGCTACCCCGGGTCCTGTGCGAGGGGGGACCGCGCCTCAACCAGGTGCTGCTGGCCGGCGGCCACCTCGATGAGCTCTTCCTCACCCTGGCACCGACGCTGGTCGGCGGTCCGGCCCCGCGCATCATCACCGGGGACGTGGAGGCGGCGACCCCACTCGAGCTCGTGAGCGTGTACGAGCACGAAGGCGACCTGCTGCTGCGCTACCGGCGGGCCTGAGGCGCCCGCACGGCCGCCACCTCGGTGCCGGCGGGTGGCCCAGCGGTCAGCTCCCGGTGGGGGTGACCCACTTGAGCCGGGCGAGCGAGGTGTCGACCTCGGGCAGGTCCCGCAGCCCCTCGAGCGACTCCATGACCTTGAGGTAGCGGTGGACCTCGTCGACGTCGTGGACGCGGACGAAGCCGGGGTACGGCCGGACCGCCTCCACGGTGGCGAGCGTCTCCGGCAGACGGTCCGGCGGCAGCGCCCCGGTGATCACGCCGGCGTAGTACTTGCGCGATGCGCCCGTGAGGATGGACAGCCCGTAGGCCGCGAAGCGCGGGTAGGCGCGGAGCACCTCGACGTCGTCGTGGGGGTGCTTGGCGTACCCGAGGCCGGGGTCCAGGACGATGCGCTCGCGGTCCAGGCCCTGGGCCTCGGCGACGGCGATGCGCTCCGTGAACAGCTGCTCGACGTCGGCGACCACGTCGTCGAACTCCAGGAACGCCTCCTTCTTGTGCTCCACCCGGGTGTGGAGCAGGACCAGGGCGGCGTCGTAGGCCGCGCAGGCCGCGGCGATGCGCGGTTCGGCGAGGCCGGAGACGTCGTTGATCATCGCGGCACCCGCCTCGAGCGTCGCCTCGGCGACCGCCAGCTGTGGGGTGTCGATGGAGACGGGGACGCCACGGGCGACCAGCTCCCGGACCAGCGGTACGGCATCGGCGATCTGGGTGTCCAGATCGATCGGCTCCCCGTGGGCCACACCGGAGTCGGTCCCGACGTCGATGATGTCCGCGCCCGCCTCGACCAGGGCCATGGCCCGGGCCAGGCGTGCCTCGGTGGTGGCCAGGTGCTCGGTGTCGGAGAACGACCCGGGGTTGGTGTTGACGATGCCCATCACCGCCGGGGCCCCGGGGTACAGCGTGAAGGTGTGCTGCCGGGCGTGGAGGACGACCGGGTCGGTGGGCTGGGCCGCGGCAGCGGCGGTCAGGAGCAGGCTCACGGGGACCTCGACGGTGGCGGAGTCAGGACGGATGCCGCGCAGGCGGCCACCGACCATACGGGGCCACCGGGCCCGGGGATGACCCGGACCGCTCGCCGGCGTGGTGGCGGGAGCCGCTACCGTGGCTCGGCGACGACAGGAGCGAGGATGGCCCGAGCCGGGATGCCCCGCAGGTTCGTGTTCGTGTGCATCAACGAGCGACCCGACGAGCACCCCCGACCCTCGTGCCTGCGCCGCGGCAGCGCGCGGGTGTTCGAGGAGCTGCGCGAGCAGACGGGTGCCCAGGGGCTCGTGGATGTCAAGGTGGTCGCGACGGGCTGCATGGAACCCTGCATGGTCGGCCCGGCCGTCTACGTCGCCCCCGATGACGTGTGGTACGGCGGCGTGACGGTGGAGGACGTCCCCACCCTGGTGGAGCAGCACCTGCGCGACGGCCAGCCGGTGGCGTTCCTGCGCATCGGTCGTGAGGAGTTCGAGCTGTCGCCGCTGGCCGGCCGCAGCGACCTGCCGCCGGGTGCGATCCCCCCGGTGTAGTCCGCCCTGCATCCGGTCCCCTGCACGGTCCCCGGCCGCGCAGCGGACGCTCCGGGAGGTGCCATGTCCGAGCACACCGACAGCCACGGCGACCGTGCGGTCATCGCCATCCGTGTCGTCGCCGCCGCCGGGTGCGCGATGATGACCTCGACCATCGTGGCGGCCTTCAGCGTGGCCTCGTTCACCGAGGAGGGCGGCCTGCTGCTCGAGCTCGCGTGGGGCCGGGTCACGCTCATCGACATCTACCTGGCGTTCCTGTTCGGGTGGTTGTGGATCGCCTGGCGGGAGCGCTCGCCCCGGCGGGCGGCCCTGTGGGCCGTCGCCACGGTGGTGACGGGCAGCGTGGCGCTGTTCGCCTACCTGCTCGGTGCCTCGCTGCGGGCGCGGACCAGCACCGAGGTGGTGCTCGGTCCGCACCGCCGCAGGTCGACGGACTAGGGTCGCCCAGCGGTGGACCGGGAGGGGTGGATGGCGACGGCGGGCAGCGACGTGCGGCCGAGCTTCGACGCCTACATGCTCGAGCTGGCCCGCACCGCCGCGATCCGCGGCACGTGCGTGCGCCGTCGACAGGGCGCGGTGCTCGTGCGCGGCACGCGCGTGATCGCGACCGGCTACGACGCCAGCCCGCCGGGGGCGCCACGCTGCGACGAGGGCGGCTGCTCCTGGTCGGCTCCCGGTGCCAGCGCGGCGGACCAGGGGCGCTGCATCGCGGTGCATGCGATCGCCAGCGTGCTGCTCCCGGCCTCCGCCGAGCAGCTCGACGGGGCCAGCGTCTTCGCCACCAGCGTGCCGTGCCTGCGGTGCGCCACGCTGGTCGCCGCCGCAGGGGTGGCCGAGGTGGTCGCCGCCGGTGGCCGCTACGACGGGTGGGACGAGGTCCGCGACCTGCTGCTCACCTGCGGGGTACGCGTGCGGGTCCTGGACGGGCTCGAGGGTGTGCCCAGCCTGTCGTTGGCCTGAACGGCCGGAGAAAGAGGCGTCCCCCCGGTGGGAGGGCCGGGGGGACGTCGAACGCTCGGCGGTCGAAGGCTCACGGGAGCGGATCGGGAGAGCATCCGTTCGGTCGCGGTGGGAGGGCCGCGACGATGGGAGAGGGCGCGAACCCGACCTGAGCCGAGCGTGGCGAGCAGCCGATTGGGAGAGGTGGCCACTCGCGGGTCTGAAGTTGTCGGGGGAGGTGGGCCGTGCCGGCGCGTGCCGGACGCTCCACTCCCAGCGGCTTCCTGGATCGCAGGGGGTAGCGGTCCGGTTGGCCTGTGCTGGTACCGTACCACGCGATCCCCACCGGTCCAACCGAGACACGAGCGTAGATTGGACTGCTATTGGATGAGCCAATCCGTGAAAGTGGACCGCGGCTCGCGGTGCTCCTCGCGCCTGCGCTGCGCGCCGAGGGGCCGCTCTACCGGTCCCTGGCCGATGCCCTGAAGCGCGCCATCGACCGTGGCGAGGTCCCCCTCGGTACGGTGCTGCCGCCGGAACGCACCCTGGCGCGCTCCCTGTCGGTCAGCCGCGCCACGGTCGTCTCGGCCTACGACCGGCTCAAGGACGAAGGGTGGCTGCAGAGCCGCCGTGGCTCCGGCACCTGGGTGCGCCGACCGCAGGATCCGTCGACCCCACCGGGGGTGGACGCGGTCGCGACCGGGCGGCTGTTCCTGTCCGACGACGGGCTCGAGCAGCGCAGCGGCCCGGGGGAGCGCCCACGGGCCGCGGAGGGGGTCATCGACCTGTCCGTGGCGGCGCTCGCCGGTTCCCCGACGGTCGAGGCGCTCCTGTGCTCGGCGACCCTGGAGGAGGTCCGCACCCTGACCGAGCATCACGGCTACCTCCCCCAGGGGCTCCGGGCGCTCCGGGAGCGGGTGGCCGAACGGCTCGCGGGGCAGGGACTCGCCACCAGCGCCGACCACGTCGTGATCACCACCGGCGCTCACCAGGCGATCTCCCTCGTCGCCCGCCAGACCCTGGTCCCCGGGACGCCCGTGCTGGTCGAGAGCCCCACGTTCCCCGGCGCGCTCGACGTCTTCCGCCGGTTCGGCGCCCGGACCTTCCCCGTCCCCGTTGACGAGCACGGGGTCCGCATCGACGTCCTCGAGGAGCTCGTGGAGCGCGCAGAGCCGAAGCTGCTCTACGTCTCCCCCCACTTCCACAACCCCACGGGCGCGATCCTCCCGGAGGAACGGCGGCGCCGCATCGGCGAGATCGCCGCGGCGCACGGCACCGTGGTGCTCGAGGACCTCGCCATGGGCGACCTGGCGCTCGACGACGAGCCGCTCCCGCCGCCGATCGCGGCGCTCGTCCCCGAGGCCGCCGTCCACACCATCGGGTCGACCGCGAAGCTGTTCTGGGCGGGGTTGCGGGTCGGATGGATCCGCTCGCCTGACGACTGGACCGCGCGGATGCTCGCCACCAAGACGGTCGCGGACCTCGGCACCCCGCTGCTGAGCCAGCTGCTCGCGGTCAAGCTCCTCGACCACGCCGACCAGGTGCTCGCGGAACGGCGTGCGGCGCTCGTGCCACGCCGCGACCTGCTGTGCGAGCTGCTCGACACCCACCTGCCCGACTGGTCCTTCGTGCGTCCCCGCGGGGGCCTGTCGCTGTGGTTGACGCTGCCCCACGGCAACGCCGACGAGCTCGCCGAGGTGGCGCTCCGGCACGGGGTCCTGGTCGTCCCCGGACCGGCGCTCTCGGTCGATGACGGCAACCGTCGCTGCCTGCGGGTGGTCTACACGCGGCCCGAGCAGGAGCTGACCGAGGGGGTCGCACGGCTCGCCGCGGCCTGGGCCGCCTACGCGCCGACGACGGAACGCTCGGCCGCGCGCCTGCTGGTCTGAGCTGGCCCACCCGAGCGCTCGGTGCCGGCCAGGAGCACGTCACCGGCCGGGTCCGACTACCGTCGTGGCCCGGAGCCGACACGCAAGGAGCGGCATGCAGGCGCTGCTGCGCAGGATCATCGCGGCGGGTGCTGCGGCGGCGGCCGCGGTCGCCGCCCGCAAGGCCGTCGAGGTGGGCTGGGGCCTGGCGCACGACGGGGCACCACCCACCGCCGCGGACGTGCAGGGCGACGCCGACCTGCGCGACCTGCTGCTGTGGTCGGCCCTGGTGGCCGGCGCCGTGGTGGTCGCTCGCAAGCTGGCGACCTCCCGCGCCGAGCAGCTGTTCGGCGGGGACGACGAGGGCTGACCCTCACGCCCCGGGCGACACCGCCCGGTCCTCGACCGGACCGGTGCGGGGCCGTTGCCAGGTGAGCCGCACCTCGACCGGTCCAGGCGCGCCGCCGGGCGGGTGCTCCAGGGCGAGACGCACGAGACCGCCGGCGCGGTAGCTCGCGAGCGCGCTCGGGGCCTGCGGCCAGGGCGGACCGACGGGCGCATCGTCCTCGGCCGCACGCAGCGTGGTGATGGTGAGCGCGACCCCACCGGCCCGGACCAGGGGCCCGATGGCCGCCATCGCCGCATCCTGCACCAGGCCCGGCAGCCAGGGCACGGTGTGGACCTCCACCACGAGGTCGAAGGGACCGAGCGCACCGGGGTCGAGGGTCAGGAGGTCGGCCTCCCGGTAGGCGACCGCGCGACGGATGCGCTTCGACGCCCTCCGCAACCGTGCCGCGGCCCAGGCGAGCGCCGTCGGTGCGACGTCGATGCCGACGACCGCGTAGCCACGTGCGGCGAGCAGCTCGGCTTCCTGCCCGGTGCCGCACCCGACCACCAGCGCCCGCGGCCCGGGCGGGGTCAGCACCGGGGCATCCAACCACGAGGCGACCCACGGGTGGGGGGCCGCTTCCTGCCACGGCAGCCGCGCTCCGGCGTCGACCGCGGCGCGGTAGGCCGGCTCGAACCAGCCGGTGGGCGCCCCCCTACCGAGGTGCTCGTCGATCAGGGGCCGGAGCCGGTCGTGAGGCAGCGTCGGGGTCGACGCCGCAAGCACCGGGTAGCGCGCCCGGCGACCCACCGGGCTCACGCGATCTCGTAGCTCGCGACCTTCGGGTGATCGGCACCCGAGCGACCGACCGACGCCGCGCCACCGGGCGAGCCGATCCCGGTGACCGCGTCCTCGAAGTACTCCGCGTTGATCGCGCTGAAGGAGCTCCACTCGGGCGGGACGTCGTCCTCGTAGAAGATGGCCTCGACGGGGCAGACCGGCTCGCAGGCGCCGCAGTCGATGCACTCGGTGGGGTGGATGTAGAGCATCCGGTCCCCCTCGTAGATGCAGTCGACCGGGCACTCCTGGACGCAGGCCGTGTCCTTGACGTCCATGCAGGGCTCGGCGATCACGTACGTCAACCTGGTTCTCCTGGTCTGGTGCGATGCCGCGTCGACGAGGTCCGACGACGCGCCCGTGGCGACGCTGACGTCGCCGACCGGGTGGTGCCGACTCTAGGCACGAACCCGCGTCCGTGCACGTCACCGGGACGCCCGCCGGGACGTCAGCCGGGTGCACCGGCAGCCTCTAGGCTCGGCCCGTACCGGACGACCACGACGACAGGCACGGGACAGATGGCCGCGGCCCGAGGGCGACGACGCTGGTGGCGGTGGGGACGCCGGCGGTCCGCGACGCCACCCGGCCCCACCGCCTGGACCCGGGACGACCGGCCGACGCCGGCGGAGACGACCGCGGCGGCGGTGGGCACGGCGCCAGCCGCCGCCCCGTCCGCGGCCATGGCCGAGGTGGCCGCCCCGCCGTTGGACCCGCTCGAGGACGTGCTGGTCCCGGGCACGCTCGACCGCACGCTGCCGCACCCGCGGGCGACCACCTGCGGCATCCTCGAGCTGCACCCCCCACCGCACGCCCAGGTGCGCTACCTCAACCGGGAGCTGTCCTGGCTGCAGTTCAACGAGCGGGTGCTCGCGCTGGCGGAGGACCCGGAGCTCGAGCTGCTCGAGCGGGCCAAGTTCCTCGCCATCTTCCAGACCAACCTGGACGAGTTCGTCCAGGTCCGCGTCGCCGGGTTGAAGGAGCAGGAGGCCGCCGAGGTCATCGGCAACAACCCGGACGGCATGAGCCCGAGCCAGCAGCTCACGGGCCTGCGCGGGCTGATCACCGAGCTCGCGCTGCGCCACGCGCAGGTGTTCCGCGAGCAGCTCGTCCCCGCGCTGGCCACCGCCGGGATCCGGTTCTGCGACATCGACGACCTCGATGACGGCGACCAGCGCCACCTCCAGCTGACCTTCGAGGAGCGGGTCTTCCCGGTGCTCACCCCGCTGGCGGTCGACCCGGCACACCCCTTCCCCTACATCTCGAACCTGTCGATGAACCTGGCCGTGCTCGTGCGCGAGCCGGGCAGCGACGAGCACCGCTTCGCACGGGTCAAGGTCCCACCGGTGCTGCCGCGCTTCCTGATCATGCCCGACGGCGAGCGCATCGTGCCGCTCGAGCAGGTGATCGCCGCCAACCTCGACCGGCTCTTCCCCGGCCTGGAGGTGCTCGAGCACCACGTCTTCCGGGTCACCCGCAACGCCGACTTCGAGGTCGAGGAGGAGGAGGCCGACGACCTGCTGGCGGCGATCGAGTCGGAGCTGACCCGGCGGCGTTTCGGACGGGTCGTGCGCCTCGAGGTCACCCCCGACATGTCGGAGGAGGCCCGGGACCTGCTGGTGCGTGAGCTCGACATCTCCACCGACGACGTGCTGGAGCTACCCGGACCGCTGGACCTGTCGGGCCTGTGGGCCCTGTACGGCCTCGACCGGCCCGACCTCAAGCAGCCGTCGTTCTCCGCGACCACGCAGCCGCTGCTGGCCGAGGCCGGCACCAGCGACCTCGACATCTTCGAGGCCATCGACCACGCCGACATCCTGGTCCAGCACCCCTACGACTCCTTCACCACCTCGGTCCAGGCCTTCCTGGAGCAGGCCGCCAAGGACCCGGACGTCCTGGCCATCAAGCAGACGCTGTACCGCACCTCGGGACCGGGGAGCCCCGTCATCCGGGCCCTGCTGGATGCGGCCGAGGAGGGCAAACAGGTCGTCGCCCTGGTGGAGCTCAAGGCCCGCTTCGACGAGGAGGCCAACATCGAGTGGGCCCGGGCGCTGGAGGAGGCCGGGGTCCACGTCGCCTACGGGGTGGTCGGGCTCAAGACCCACACCAAGATCCTGCTCGTGGTGCGCAGCGAGCAGGGACGCATCCGGCGCTACGCCCACGTCGGGACCGGCAACTACAACGACAAGACCGCCCGGATCTACGAGGACATCGGCCTGCTGACCGCCGACCCCGCGATCGGACAGGACCTCAGCGACCTGTTCAACGTGCTCACCGGCTACTCCAAGCAGGCCGACTACGCGAAGCTCGTGGTGGCACCGACCACCTTCCGGTCCCGGATGCTGGAGCTGATCGCCCGCGAGCGCGACGCCGAGGACGGCCACATCGTCGCCAAGATGAACAGCCTGGTCGACGGGCAGATCATCGAGGCGCTCTACGAGGCCGCCGGCACCGGCACCCGCATCGACCTGATCGTCCGGGGCATCTGCTGCCTGCGGCCCGGGGTACCGGGGCTGTCGCGCACCATCACGGTGCGCTCCATCGTCGGCCGCTACCTCGAGCACTCGCGCGTGTACCGGTTCGGGAGCGACGAGCGCGGCCACGACTACCTGATCGGCTCCGGGGACTGGATGACCCGCAACCTCAGCCGGCGGGTCGAGGCGATCGTGCCGGTGGAGGATCCCCGCCTGCAGCGACGGCTCGAGGAGATCCTGGCCATCAACCTGGCCGACGACGTGCTGGCCTGGGAGCTGGGGCCCGACGCACGCTGGCGCCGGGTGCCGACGGTCCACGGGATCGAGACCCACCGGACCCTGCAGGAACGCGCGCGCCGCAGGACCGCCCGATGAGCGCCCCGCGCCGGCTGGCAGCCAGCGACGAGCACCCGCGCGTCGACGTGGAGGCGGCCGGCGGCGTGGTCCTGCGTGACGGGGCCGACGGGCCCGAGGTGCTCGTGGTGCACCGGGTCCGCTACGACGACTGGTCGCTGCCCAAGGGCAAGCTCGACCCGGGTGAGGACCATGCCGGCGCCGCCGTGCGGGAGGTCGAGGAGGAGACCGGGGTGCGGGCCGAGGTCGTCGGTCCCGAGCTCAGCCAGCTCCTCTACCCGGTCCCGGAGGGGCTGAAGCGGGTGCGCTGGTACGCGATGCGCCCCACGGCCGGGGACCCCGCGGCGCGTGCCCCGGACCGCGAGGTCGACCAGGCGCGCTGGATCCGGGCGGACCAGGCGCCACAGCTGTTGACCTACGCCGCCGACGTCGCCCTGGTGCACGAGGTGCTCGACGGCCACGACGCGGGAGGCTCCCCGTGACCCTGCTCCTCGTCCGCCATGCCGACGCCGGCGACCGTGCCGCCTGGACCGGTGACGACCTGCTCCGCCCCTTGAGCGCGAGCGGCCGGACCCAGTCGGAGGCGCTCGCGGAACTCCTGCGCGACCGGCCCCTGTCGGTGATCCTGTCAGCGCCGGCCAAGCGCTGCGTCGCCACGGTGGAGCCGCTCGCGGCCGCCCTCGAGCTGCCCGTCGAGGTGGAGGACGCCCTCGCCGAGGGGACCCCGTTCGAGGACCTCGACCGGCTCCTGACCCGCTTCGGCGCCACGGACGCGCTGCTGTGCAGCCACGCCGACGTGATCGGTGCGGCGCTGACCGCCCTGTGGCGGCGCGGGCACCTCGCGGCGCGACCGAACGCACGCAAGGTGGTGACCTGGGTCGTGGACGGCTGGCCCGACCCGGCACGGGTCGAGGAGCTGGATGCTGCGACGGCGGGATGACGGTGCGCTCCGCGATCCTGGACCTCGGCAGCAACTCCTTCCACGTGCTGGTCGCCGACGTGGACGGACGCGACGTGGTGCCCGTCCTGCGGGAGCGGGAGATGCTCCACCTCGGACGCGCCGTGGCCCTGCACGGCCGCATCCCCGACGAGCGCCGCGAGGCCGCGCGCGCGGTGGTGGCCCACCTGGCGGACCGGGCCCGCCGCGCGGGTGCCGCCGAGGTGACGGCGGTGGCGACCGCCGCGATCCGCGACGCCGAGGATGGCGCGCAGGTCCTCGCCGAGCTGTCGACGGCTGCGGGCAGCGAGGTGGAGGTCCTCGACGGTCTGGAGGAGGCCCGGCTCGCCTACCTGGGGGTCCGCGCGGCCATCGCCGTGACGCGGGAACCGGTGCTCGTGCTCGACCTCGGCGGTGGGTCGCTGGAGCTCGCGGTCGGCATCGGGGACCAGGTCCAGTGGGCGACCTCGCTCCCGCTGGGGGTCAGCCGCCTGTCGGCGTCGGTGCCCACCGACCCACCCAAGCGGCGCGAGATCCGCGCCCTGCGGGACCACGTCGACGCCGCCCTCGACCCGGTGCTCGACCGGGTCGCCGGGCTCGGCCCGCGTGGCAGCATCGCGGTCGGGGGGACCGTGCGGGCCCTGGCCCGTGTCGTCGCCGCGACCGAGGGCCGCTGGCTGCCGGCCACCGTCAACCACCTCGACGTCCCCACGTCCGCACTCCAGCGCCTGCGTGACCGGCTGGTGAGCATCGACACCGTCACGCGCGGCCGCATCCCGGGGATGAAGTCCCGTCGTGCGGACCACCTCCACGTCGCCGCGGTCATCCTCACCCGCGCCCTGGAACGGCTCGGGCTGGCGGAGGTGACCGTCAGCGACTGGGGGCTGCGCGAGGGGCTCCTGCTGGACCGCCATGCGGTCAGCTCCGCGCCGAGCCCGCTGGAGCTGCGGGCCACCCAGGTCACCGGACTGCGCCGTCGGTTCGTGCCGGACGATGCACATCCGGTCCACGTGGCCCACCTCGCCGGGCTGCTGTTCGACGGGACCGCCGCGCTGCACGGCCTCGGCGACGAGGACCGGGCCCTGCTCCAGCATGCGGCGGCGCTGCACACCGTCGGCGAGGCCCTGGCGCTGCGCCGCCAGCAGGTCCACGGCGCCTACCTGGTCGAGAACGCGGAGCTGCGGGGGTTCACCCCGACCGAGATGGCCATGCTCGTGACCCTGGTGCGCTACCACGCGTCCCGGGGCATCTCCAGCGACCACCCCGCGTTCGCCGGCCTGTCGACCACCGACAAGGCCCGCACCGAGCGGCTGCTCGCGCTCCTGCAGGTGGCCGATGCGCTGGACCGCGGACGCGACCAGGCGGTCACCGGGGTGGGCGTGGCGGCCGACGAGGACACCCTGGTGCTGACCGCGCATGGCGGTGGCTTGGCGATCACCCCGGACGAACTGGAGCGCAAGACACGTCTGTGCTCACGCGTGTTCGACGTCGACGTCCAGGTGGTCGACGGGGCGGCAACATGAGCGCCCCGCCCCCCGACGGCGACCCTGGCGGCACGCCGGAGGCGACCGAGCCGGGCCGCACCCCCCGCATCCACCAGCTCCGGGCCCGCTACGCCCGGCGGGTCACCCCCGAGCACGTGGGGCAGCGGGTGTCGATCCGCCACCTCGTCGCGCACCCGGAACGGGGCACGGTCCCCAGCGACGTCGTCGGGCGGCTGGTGGGCGCGGATCCCGAGGCGATGCTCGTCGTCGACCGCGCCGGGCAGCTGACCGTGATCGACACGCGGGAGATCCTGTCGTCGCGCGTGGTCCCGCCGCACCCCAAGCTCGAGCCCGAGCCGGCGGTCGGCACCCGGACGGCCCCGCTGGAGCGGGCCGCGGCACGGGCACTGGTGCTCGACGCGGACGGACGGGTCCTGCTGGTGGCCCAGGCACCGGACGCGACGCGGCGGGTCTGGACGGCGCCAGGCGGCGGCCTGCGTCCGGAGGAGACCCACGAGCAGGCGGTCGTCCGGGAGCTCTCGGAGGAGATCGGGCTCGCGGTGGACCAGGCCGGCCCCTGGATCTGGTCCCGCCGGGTGACGTTCCCGTTCCGCGGCTGCTGGCTGGACCAGGACGAGCGCTGGTACCTGGTCCGCCTCGACGGCCGACTCGCGGTCGACGACGCCCCGCTGGACGACCCCGGTGCCGTCGAGGTGCGGTGGTGGAGCCTCGCCGAGCTACGTGGCACCACCGCGGAGCTCGCGCCCGCGGCGCTGGCGGACCACCTCACCCGGCTCCTCGCCGACGGCCCACCGGCCGCGCCCGTCGACGTCGGCCGATGAGCAGGCCTACCACCGCTCGCGGCTAGCGCTCGTCCAGCTCACCGATGTGGTGGGCGACGACCCGGTTCGTGCCGCCCCGACCACCCGGGATCCCGGACACGATCACGACGGTGTCCCCACGGTCGGCGATGCCCCGCTCCAGGCAGACACGATCGGCGGCCAGGATCAGCGCGCGCGACTGGTCCTCCTCCTCGGTCAGCACGCCCTGCACGCCCCACATCAGCGGCAGGCGGTTGAGGGTGTCCTCCTCGCTGGTGAACCCGATCAGCGGCTGGCGGGGACGGTACTTGGACACCAGCTGGATCGAGTTGCCCGAGAAGCTGAAGACCAGGACGGCCTTGGCATCCAGGTCGTCGGCGATCTGGACCGCCGCCTTGGCGACCACGGAGCCGATCACCTCACGGGCGTCGGGGAAGCGCTGATGGATCCGGTGCGGCTCCTCCTCCGCGACCTCCACGATCCGGGCCATGGTGCGCACGGCCTCGACCGGGTACCGCCCGGCGGCCGTCTCCCCGGACAGCATCACCGCGTCGGTGCCGTCGAAGATCGCGTTCGCGACGTCCGAGGCCTCGGCCCGGGTCGGTCGCGGGCTACGCATCATCGAGTCGAGCATCTCCGTCGCGGTGATGACCGGACGGGACCAGCGGTTGGCCCGGTCGATCATCTCCTTCTGGATCTCCGGGACCCGCTCCGGACCGATCTCGACCCCGAGGTCCCCGCGGGCGACCATGATGGCGTCCGACGCCTCGACGATCTCCTGCAGGTTGTCGACCGCCTCGGGCCGCTCGAGCTTCGCGACGATCGGCTGACGTCCCCCGAGGTCGGTGATCAGCTCGCGCAGCTCACGCACATCCTGCGCGGTACGCACGAAGGACAGCGCGACCCAGTCGACGCCGAGCTCGACCATCGTGGCGACGTCCTCGCGGTCCTTGTCGGTCAGGCTCTTCGCGGAGACCGCGACCCCCGGCAGGTTGACGCCCTTGCGGGCCTTCGCGATCCCTCCGACGACCACCCGGGCGCGCACCCGGTTGCCCTCCACCTGCGACACGACGGTGCGGAGCAGGCCGTCGTCCATCAGCACGAGGGAGCCCGTGCCGACGTCTTGGGCGAGGTGCTCGTAGACCACCGGGAGGACCGGTGTGCCGTCCTCGTCGTAGGCGTCCAGCTGCTCGGCACCCGCGACCAGGACGACCTCACCTCCCTCGACCAGCTCGATACCCGGATCGGGCACCTGGCCGAGGCGGATCTTCGGACCCTGCAGGTCCCCGAGGCTCCCGATCGGTCGACCGAGGTCCGCCGAGATGCGGCGCACCGCAGCGAGCCGCTCGCGGTGCTCGTCCTTGGTGCCGTGGGAGAAGTTCAGGCGGACCACGTCCACCCCGGCGACCAGCGCCGCGCGCAGCCGGTCGGGCTCATCCAGGGACGGACCGAGGGTTGCGACGATCTTGGCACGGCGCACGGGGAACCTCGCGGGATCGGGGGCCAGGAGCGGAGCGCACGCACCGCGACGGGAGGGCTGCGCAGCGCGCGCGTGCTGCACGCAGGAGCCTAGGTGGCCTCAGGGCGCGGCGTCGCCGGTCGACCCGCCCGGAGGTGCGGTGGCCGCGCCACCATCCTCCTCGGCACGCAGCGAGCGCAGCACCGCCTCGAGAGCGACCTCGAGGCCCGGGACGCCGGGTCCGGGCCGGAGCTCCAGCACGCCCTCGCCGGCACCCGCCCGCCAGCTCGTGAGCGTGCCGTCCACCGCACGACCGACGACGTCCGCGACCAGGTCCTCCCAGCGCATGCGGTAGGCCAGGACCAGCGTGGGGCCGTCGGTGGCGGTCTCCCCGGGCGGCGGGGCGAGATCGCTCGGGACGACGACCGCGAGGTCGGGCGGGACCGCGGCCAGGGCGTCGCTGGCCCCCACCCCGCCGTCGAGCACCACCACCTCGGCACCGGCGGCGACCACGGCGGCCACGGCGTCGGCGGGCGCGACCTCGGCGGAGTCGGCCTCGATCGCCTCCACGTCGCCGAGCCCCTCGAGCAGCCCGGCCCGGAAGCGGTCCGCGTCGAGCTCGTCACCGCGCAGCACCAGCCCGAC
>JBLRWQ010000022.1:0-40849 GCA_047921175.1 Nitriliruptoraceae bacterium
CCTACCTCGAGCGCAAGCAGGCGGCGCTGCGGGCCCACCGCAGCCAGGTCGGCGAGGACAGCTTCTTCCTCAACACCCCGACGCACCTGGCGGAGGACTTCTTCGGCTTCGAGGAGTTCGTCCTCGAGGACGGGCAGCGGGTGGACGATCCGGTCACGGGCCGCGAGAGCGAGCTGTTCGCCGGCATCGACGCCGAGGGCCCGCGCGTGGTAGCCGGCCGCCGCCGGGCTGACCGCGATCGCGCGGTCGGCGGCGTCGAGGACCCGGCGGGCCAGCGGCCGGGCGGCGCGGTAGGCCCGGGACCGGTCGGACCAGGCGTGGAAGGTCAGCACGCGCGGCGTCGCCGGCTGGGTGGCGGCGGCCAGACCGACCATCGGCACGAGCGGCTCGTGGACGTGCACGACGTCCGGCGCCAGGGCCGTGAGCACCGCCCGGGTGCGTCGCGCTGCAGCCGGCGACAGCGCGATCGGCGCCACCGACCCGTTGAACGCCACGCCACGGCTCGACCCGACGGTCACCTCCGCCACCCCGCCGTCCGGACGGCCCACCCCCGGCGTGCCGGCACCCACGACCACGACCCGGTCCCCCGCCCGCCGCAGCGCCGCGGCCAGCAGGCGCACGTGGGACTGGACCCCGCCGGGCACCGCCAGATCGTAGGGACTGACGATCGCGATCCTCATCGCGCACCCGGTTGCCGGGTCGCGTCGCCGGTGCGCTCCGAACGTGCCAGGGCACGCCAGTCCCGCCCCGCCCGCCAGGCGGCGACCACCGGATGCTCCGGCTCGCGGTCCGCGAGCCAGTTGCGCACGAAGACGTGCCACTGCTCCGGGAAGCGGCCGATCAGCCGTTCCAGCTCGTGCGCCACCGCCTGGGTGCCGTCCCACACGTCGAGGTGGGCCACCTCGATCGGTGCGTGGACGACGCCGTGGAAGCCGTCACCGGCGGTCAGGAACGCTCCGATGTGGACCGGCAGGCCGGTGCGACGCGCCAGGACCGCACAGCCGGGTGGGAGGCGGCAGGGCTCCCCGAGGAACTCCACGATGGGACCCTTGCGTGTCAGGTCCCGATCGGCCAGCAGGGTCGCGAGTGCCCCGTCGCGCTGGATCCGCGCCTCGAGCTGGGCGACCATGTCGCCGCCGCGCACGAGCGGGATCACCCCGATGCCCGCCTGCTCGCGCAGCCGCACGAACCGCTCGAACAGTGGCCGTGGCTCGAGCACCTCCGCGACGACCACCATGCCCCAGTCCCGCTGGCTGGTGAAGAAGGCACCGACGTCCCACGAGCCGAGGTGGCCGGTGGCGAAGATGCCGCCACGCCCGGCATCGCGGACCGCGTCGATGTGGTGGAGCCCCTCCGCCGTGGACGCCGCGACCACCGCAGCCCCGTCCATGCGGTGCAGCCGGAAGGCATCGACCCAGTAGCGGGCGTACGAGACGTAGGCGGCGCGGACGAGGTCCGTGAGGTCACGGTCGCTCGCGTCGGGCCGCAGACGGGCGAGGTTGCGCCGGACCTGGTCCCGCTGGCGTGGCGACGCGGCGAGGTACCAGCTGCGGCCGAGCTGCCCGGGCAGGCGGCGGGCGACACGGTCGGGAGCGTGCGCGGCGGCCTCCCAGACCGCGAGGTAGCGGGCGTAGGTCAGGCGCTGCCCGAGCGCGACCCGTGACGGCGCGAGCAGCACCGGTCGTGGCTGACCGGCGGTCACGGAGCCCGACCCGCCGGCCGGTCGTCGTGGCGACCGTCCACGGCGCCGTCGAAGTTGCGCTCCCCGTAGAACCGGCGGGCAGCCCGCTTGAACGCACGACTCCAGGCACGGTCGTGCAGCGCCAGCGCCAGGAGCTCCTCGGGGACGTCGCGGTCGATCTGACACCACACGTGGTGGATCCGTTGGATCACGGTCACGGTCCCGCCGACCGCCAGCAGCCACAGCACGGGCTCGAAGGTCCAGGGGTGGAACAGCAGCGCGAGCATGAGCAGGCCGGCCCGCTCCGCTCGCTCGAGGATGCCGACGGTGCACTCCAGGTCGATGGACTCGGCCTTGGCCCGCACGTAGCTGGTCAGCTCCGCGGCGACCAGCGCCACGAGGGCGAGCACGAGCAGGCGCGGCTCGTCCCGGACCGCCCAGGCGATGCCCGCCAGGATCACCCCGTCGGAGATGCGGTCGCTGACCGAGTCGTAGAAGCCACCGAAGGGCGTGGAACGCTCGGTGGCCCGGGCGACCGCGCCGTCGAGGACGTCCATCATGCCGCCGGCGACCAGCGCCAGCCCGGCCAGCAGCCAGCGGTCCGAGGCGACGAGCACCGCGGCGATCCCCGTCAGGACCAGACCTGAGGTGGTCAGCACGTTCGGGCTGATGCCGGTCCGGCCGAGCCCACGACCGAGCGGGACGGTCACGGCCTCGACCAGGGTGGGGAATCGGGCACGCAGCGCCACGGCATCCTGCTGGACGGGGACGGCCCCTAGGCTAGCGAGACGACGCCCCTGAGCGGGCTGGTCGTCCGGCCGTCTCAGCGGTCCGCACCGAGGGCAGCGAAGGCCGGCAGGAGCTGGTCGTAGAGCTCCTCGAGCGCCTTCGGCAGCACCCGGGCCGCCCCGACCACGGAGATGAAGTTCGTGTCGCCGCCCCAACGGGGTACCGCGTGGAGGTGCAGATGGTCGGTGATACCGGCGCCGGCCACGGCACCGAGGTTCATGCCGAGGTTGATCCCCTGGGCCCCGATCCGCTCCTTGAGGACCCCGACGACGAGACGTCCCAGCGCGAAGACCTCGGTGGCCACCGCAGCGTCGACCACCTCGAGGTCGGCCACGTGGTCGTACGGCACGACCATCAGGTGGCCGGGGTTGTACGGGTAGGCGTTGAAGACCACGTACGCATGGCGACCCCGGTGCAGGATCAACGACTCCCGGTCCTGTGCGGTGTCCCGGGCCGCGAGCACGCAGAAGGGGCAGCCCTCGAGCAGGTCAGCCCCGGCGATGTAGCCGAAGCGCCAGGGTGCCCACAGCCGCTGCAGGCCCTCGAGCCCGACCCCCGGTTGGTCGCTCCGTGCGTCGCGGGCGACCTCACCGACGTGCTCCTGCTCGGGGTCGGGGAGCTCGGTCACGGCCCGGGCTCCAGCGACGGCCGCTTGGCCGCGATCTCCGCCACCACCTCGGCGACGAAGCCGTCCAACGCGACCTGCTTGCGCTGCTCGCCTCGGTAGGGCCGGATCGCGACGGTGCGCTGGCTGACCTCATCGCCCCCGACGATCAGGGTGTAGGGGATCTTGGAGGTCTGGGCCGCGCGGATCCGGTTGCCGAGCGTGCCGTCGCTCGCGTCCACGTGGACCCGCACGCCGGCATCGCGGAGCGCCGCTGCGACCTCGTCGGCGTAGCCGTCGAAGTCCGCGGCGACCGGTACGA
Organism: Nitriliruptoraceae bacterium; assembly: GCA_047921175.1. GTDB lineage: Bacteria > Actinomycetota > Nitriliruptoria > Nitriliruptorales > Nitriliruptoraceae > T1Sed10-7. The sequence continues at coordinate 3,397 of JBLRWQ010000022.1, forward strand.
CACGGACCTGCTCCGGGGCGAGCCAGGTCGGGAACGCGCCGTTGAAGGACTCGACCATGACGGAGAAGAACCGCTCGATCGAGCCGAACAGGGCCCGGTGGACCATGTACGGCCGGTGCTTGGCACCGTCCTCGCCGACGTAGGTGATGTCGAAGCGCTCCGGGAGGTTGAAGTCGACCTGCACCGTGGTCAGCTGCCACTCCCGGCCGATCGCGTCCCGGGCGTGGATGTCGATCTTCGGGCCGTAGAAGGCGCCCTCGCCGGCGTCGATCTCGTAGGCCAGCCCGGTCCGCTCGACCGCGTCGATGAGTGCCTGCTCGGCGGCCTCCCACTGCTCGTCGTGGCCGGCGATGGACTTCTCCGGCCGGGTCGAGATGGCGACGCGCGACGGCTCACCGAGCCCGAAGGCCCGGTACAGGTCACGGGCGAACTCGACGCAGTCGGCGACCTCGTCGACGACCTGGTCCGCCCGGCAGAAGATGTGTGAGTCGTCCTGGGTGAACCCGCGGGCCCGGAGCATCCCGTTGACCACCCCGGAGCGCTCGTACCGGTAGACGGTGCCGAGCTCGGCGATGCGTAGCGGCAGCTCCCGGTAGGAGCGGGTCCGGGAGGTGTAGGCCAGGATGTGGAAGGGGCAGTTCATCGGCTTGAGCCGGTAGGCCGCGTTCTCGACCTCCATGCCCGGGTACATCAGCTCCGCGTAGTTCTCGAGGTGCCCCGAGATGCGCCACAGGTCCTCCTTGGCGATGTGGGGCGTGTAGACCGGCAGGTAGCCGCGACGCAGGGTCTCGTCGCGGATCCAGTCCTCCATCTGCTTGCGGACCAGGGCGCCGTTGGGCAGGAAGATCGACAGGCCGGGCCCGAGCTCCTCGGGGTGGTGGGTCAGCTCCAGCTCCCGGCCGAGCTTGCGGTGGTCGCGCTTGCGGGCCTCCTCGAGCAGCTCCAGATGGGCCTTGAGCGCCTTCCTGGACTCCCACGCGGTGCCGTAGATGCGTTGCAGCATCGGCTGGTCCTCGCGCCCGCGCCAGTACGCGCCGGCGGAGCGCAGCAGGGCGAAGGCCGGGATGCGCTCGGTCGAGGGCACGTGGGGGCCCCGGCACAGGTCGGACCAGGCCACCTCGGTGCTGCCGTCGTCGAGGTCGCGGACGTTGCGGTAGACGGTGAAGGTCGGCTCGGCGCCGGCCTCGGCCGGGGCGCCGGTGTCGACCGCACTGACGATGGTGCCGTCGTCCACGAGGTCGATGATCTCGATCTTGTAGGGCTGGTCCGCGAACTCCGCGCGTGCGTCGTCCTTGGAGATCTCCTCGCGGACGTAGCGCTGGCGCTGGCGGGCGAGCTCGACCATGCGGGCCTCGATGCGCTCGAGGTCCTCGGGCGTGAAGGGCCGTGCCACCTCGAAGTCGTAGTAGAAGCCGTCCTCGATCGGGGGCCCGATGGCCCACTTCGCGCCCGGGAACAGGTCGGTGACGGCCTGGGCCATCAGGTGCGCGGTGGAGTGGCGCAGGATCGCGCGGCCCTGCTCGGTGTCGGCGTTGATGCCGCGCACCGCAGCGCCGTCGGGGACGGGCCGGTCGAGGTCCCACTCGCGGGGCGTGCCCTCGGCCTCGGTGACCTCCGCGGCCACGATCGCGCCGCGGACGGCCTCGAGCGCTTTGAGCGCCTGGAGCGCCGTGGCGCCGGCCTCGAGCTCGACGCTGCGCTCGTCGTGGTGGACGGTGATGGTCTGGCTCACGGACGGCTCCTCGGGTGCCCCGTACCGGTCGCCAACGGGTGGCGACACCGCACGGGCCCCGCCGCAGCGGGGCCCGTCGGGTGGTGGGCACGGACGGTATCGAACCGCCGACCTCTGCCGTGTGAAGGCAGCGCTCTCCCACTGAGCTACGTGCCCGCGGAGTGCGCCCGGAAGGTAGCGGCGGGCGGCCAGCAGGGCCAACCACACCGCCTCGCCCCCCTGCTGGCGGATCGCGACGGCGTGTGCTTCCCTGCCGGGCACCAGAGGAAGGAGGTGGTCCGTTGAGCGAGAGTCATCATCCCGGGACCCTGGAGGTACCTGGCCGCTGAGGCCAGCGCTGGAGGGCTCCAGCGACTACCAGCCGGGTACCGCCCCGCGGCATCGGTCGGGAACTCGTCCCGCCTGACGCCACCCCGCTCGGCGCTCCGTGAGGTGCGCCACCGGACGTGACGGTGCCAGAGGTTCCATCCAGCAACGCTCCAAGCTGAGGGGCGCGGCCATCGGTCGCGCCCCTCACGCGTGCAGCGGCCGCGACCGCAGGCGGGGCCCCGGCGTCGGTTCGGCAACGCGAGGGTGAACAGGTGCTGAACGCTCAGGGGGTCCTGGGTGCGCGCTGGCTAGCCTTCCGGTGACCGAGTCCTTACGGGATCCTGACGACACCTCGCGGGGGACCACGAGTGCCGCCTGACACCACCGTCTCCACGGCGACCCGCGAGCTGCCCCTGCGCGCCGCGGAGTGGACCGCCGAGGTCGCGACGCGGCACCGCACCGTCGTCCTGGCCGACGTGCTCGGGCTGTTCATCGTCCTGCCCCTGCTCGGGGTCCTGCTCCTCGGCTGACCGGAAAGGAGCCCGCCATGGCGTTCGGCTTCAAACGCAGCACCTCAACCGACGACCGGCTGGACACGATCGAGGCGACGATCCAGCGCATGCTCGCCGACGACCGGGTCGTCTTCGACCTGGCGATGTCCACCCTGCTCGACGGGGTCGAGTGGAAGGGCGTCAAGCGCGAGATCAAGGCCACCGACCAGCGGGTGAACGACGGCGAGCGGGAGATCCGCCGCGACCTCGTCGTCCACGCGTCGGTCGTCGGCGCCATCGACACGCCGGCGATCCTGGTCTACATGTCGATCGTCAAGGACATCGAGCGCATCGGCGACTACGGCAAGAACCTGCGCGACCTGGCACGCGACGGCGCCGACCTGTCGGCCTATCCCGCGTGGCACGAGACGCGCACCGAGGTCTCCGGGATGATCGTGGACACCGCCGAGGTGTTCGCGTCGCGGGACGCCGAACGGGCTCGGGAGCTCCTCGCCCGCGGCGACGAACTCCTGGACGCCTTCGACCGCACCGTCTCCGCGATCGTGCGTGGGGAGGACGACCGCCCCCAGGCGGTCGCCCGGGCGCTGGCGGCTCGCTACATCAAGCGGATCGTCGCGCACCTGACCAACGTGCTGTCCGCGGTGGTGATGCCGATCGACCGGCTCGACTACTTCGATGAGGATCCCGAGGACCGCGAATGAGCACGCCCAGAGGCGGCCTCCATGGCCGCTGATCCGGCGGGTCGGGGCACCGGAACCGGCCGGCCGCACCCGCTGCCCACGTCGGTCCGTGCGGTGCTGGTGGTAGCGCTGCTGTACCTGTTCCTGGTCGGCGTCGCCCTGCTCGAGGTCGGTATCGCCGGCCTCGGCGAGGGCTTCACCACCGGCCTCCTCGACCGCGTCGCCAACCCCGTCTCCGGCCTGTTCGCCGGCCTGCTGTTCACCGTCCTCGTCCAGTCCTCCTCCGTCTCCACCGCCACCATCGTCGGCCTCGTCGGTGCCGGCACCATCCCGCTCGACCTCGCCGTCCCCATGGTCATGGGCGCCAACATCGGCACCACCGTCACCAACACCCTCGCCGCCCTCGGCAACATCCGCCGCCCCAACGAGTTCCGCCTCGGCTTCGCCGCGGCGACCATGCACGACCTGTTCAACCTCATCGCGGTCGCCGTCCTGCTCCCGCTCGAGCTCCTGACCGGCATCCTGACCCGGACCGCCGTCGCCCTCACCGAGCTGCTGCGGACCACGGAGGTCTCCGAGCTCGGCAAGAGCCCGATCCGCGCCGCGGTGAAGGCACCGGTGGACCTGATCGGTGGCGTGTTCGACGGCGACCCGATCGGCGGACCGCTGGCCGCCGTCCTGCTGTTGGCGCTCGGCCTGACCGCGATCTTCCTCGCGCTCGGCTTCATCACGCGCAACATGCGGCTGCTCGTCGCGGGCGGGATGGAGCGCGCCATGAACCGGGTCATCGGCGCCGGCGGGGGTGCCATCGGCATCCTGGTCGGCATCCTGGTCACCGTCGCGGTCCAGTCCTCCTCCATCACCACCTCGATCCTGATCCCGATGGTGGCCGCCGGGGTGCTGACGCTGCCGAACGCCTTCCCCATCACCCTCGGCGCCAACGTCGGCACCACCATCACCGCCCTGCTCGCCTCCCTCGCCGTGCTCCGGCCCGAAGGCCTGACCATCGCGCTGGTCCACACGCTGTTCAACGTGGCGGCCATCGCGCTCGTCTACCCGGTCCGACGCGTGCGGGAACTCCCCGTCCATCTGGCGGTGAAGCTGTCCGCCGTCGCCACCGAGCACCGCTCCCTGGTGCTGGCCTACGTCGTGGGGCTGTTCATCGTCGTCCCGGTGATCGGGGTGTTCGCCCTCAGCTAGGCGGCGGTTCACCCGGCCCGATCGGCGACGAGGATGACGTCGAGCACCGCCGTGCCCTCCGGTGCGCGCTGGCTCGTCCCCACCTCACGGGTCACCCGGAGCTCGGTCGCGTCGCCCACCTCCAGGGAGACCGCGACGCTGCCGTCGGGCAGCTCACCCGGTCCGGCCAGCACCCGAGGAGGCGTGCGGTCGGGGTCGGCACCGCCGCCGAACCAGGCGACCAGGCGCTCGTCCGCGGCGAGTGGCGCCAGACCGGCGAGCGTCAGCGTCACCGTCGAGCCGTCGGTCACCACCTGACCCGACACGCCCGGTGCCAGGACCGGCTGCAGCGCCGCCCCGGATGCCAGCCGTTCCAGGGCGTCGCCCTGTGCCTCGGCCACGCCCCGGAGCGTCGTGGCGGTGGTCCGCAGGTGCAGGTTCCAGAAGGCCAGACCGACCGACAGCGCGAGGACGACCAGGACCGCAGCGGTGACCTGGCGCACCCCGAGACGACCGGACGGGACCGGGCCCGCATCGGGGGGCTCCGTCGGGCGTGCGGCGACCCGCTCGCGCTCCTCCCGCTCGGCCGCGGCGAGCTCGTCGGCGATGCCGTGCAGTTCGGCCACCCGGGACCGGCAGCCCTCGCAGGTCTGCAGATGCCGTCGGAACTCGGCGGCCTGACCAGGACTCAGGCCGCCGAGCACGTGCCCGACGGCGAGCTCCTCGAACCGCGTGTGCGCCTCACCCATCGCACGCAGCGTACGCAGCCGCAGCCCGGCCGGCCGGGCGCGCGCCCGAGCGCAGGACCCGACGGGTCATCAGCAGGGCGACCCCGAGAGGTACTGGCGCGGGTTGACGGCCGAGCCCCCCACCCGCAGCTCGAGGTGCAGGTGCGGGCCGGTGGTGTTGCCCGTCATGCCGACGTACCCGATCACCTGGCCCTGCGCGACCCGGGCACCCTGCCCGACCGCGAAGCCGCTCTGGTGCGCGTAGGCGGACACCACGCCCCCGTGGTCGACCAGGGTCATGTTGCCGTAGCCGCCCTGCCACCCGGCGTACAGCACCGTGCCGGCCGCGACGGCGCGGATCGGGGTCCCGTTCGGTGCGCCGAGGTCGATCCCGCGGTGGAGGCTCCCCCAGCGCGGCCCGTACTCCGAGGTGACCCGGGCGCACATGGGCCAGGCGAACCCACCGGAGGATGCCGCAGGCGCCGCGCTCGCGGCAGGCGCCGCGCTCGCCGCAGGAGGCGCGCTGGCCGCGGCACGGGCGGCACGGGCGGCACGGGCGGCACGGGCGGCTGCCTCGGCCTGTCGCTGCCGTTCGGCCTCCCGGCGTCGTTCCTCCTCGCGCTGCTGCTCGATCAGGGCGACGAGCGACTCCTCCTCGGCCTCGAGCTCCTCGTGCTCGGCACCGAGCTCCTGCGCACGCTGCCGGGCGGCGGCAGCAGCGAGTGCCCGGGAGGACCTGAGCTCCGCCGCCTCCGCCCGCAGCGCCTCCTGCTCGTCGAGCTGCGCCTCGAGGCGCGCCTGCTCGTCCCGCAGGAACGCGCGCCGGACGTCGACGTTGACCCGGTAGGCGTCGAGCAGCTCGAGGTCCACCTGGTCGGCCAGTACGACGCGCTCCAGCAGCTCCGTGCGGGCGATCGCCTCCTCGGCCCCCTCCGAGCTGAGGAACGTCTCGAAGGTCAGCTCGGGCCCCTGCTTGAACAGCCGCGCGATGCGATCGACGGCCTGCTCCTCGAGCGCCGCCAGGTCGGCCTGCGCCTGGACCAGGTCGGCCTCGGCGTCGCGCACCAGGACCCGCTGGCGCTCGACGTGGAGCGCGACCTCGTTGACGACCGCTTCCAGACGCTCGAGCTGCGCCTCGGCCTCGGCGAGCCCGTCCTCCCTTGTGGTCACCTCCCGATCCGCCGCTGCCAGCTCCGCCTGCAGCTGCCGGAGCGCTGCCCGCGCCTCGGCGAGCTCACGCTCCGCGGCGGTCTGCGCGGCAGCGTGCGTGCGCTGCGGCCCGGCGTCGACGAGCAGCAGGGACGGCACCAGCACGAGTGCGGCGAGCGCCGCGACCAGGCGAACGGGCACGGGGACCTCGTGGGGCGGCGGGATCGGGGGACAGGCAACGGGGGGCGCCACACCCGCGCGTCCGGGCGGACTCCCCCCTCACGGCCGGGGAGGATAGTCCGTCGGGATCGACCGCCGATACCCCGCCCTGCCCGAACGGCGGGCGGCCGGCTCGGCAGGCGGCACCCACCGGTTGGTACCTTCGCCAGCCGGTCACCACGTGGGGCCGCACCACCCGGGGGTCCCCAGGATGCCGCTGCCGGCCGCACTGACATCTCGTCCGCTACGCATCAGCGCCGTGGTCGTCGGCGCGCTCGTGCTCGTCGCCGCCCTGGCACTCGCCGCGGTCTGGCTGCTCCAGCGCGACCAGATCCTGCCCAACACCTGGATCGAGGCGACCGAGGTCTCCGGGATGACGGCCGAGGAGGCCGCCCAGGCCATCGCGCCCCTGGCCACAGCCCGGGAGGCCGACACGCTCGGGTTCCGGTTCCGGGGGACCGCGTACGAGGCGGCCCCGGGCGACATCGGCTTCGCGGTCGACGTCGACGCGACGGTCCGGACCGCGCTCGACCGGGGCCGTGCGGGCCTCCCCGGTGACGTGCTCACCCGACTGCGAGCCTTCCGCACCCCGGCCACCGTCGAGCTCGTCGAGGTCGTCGACGAGGCAGCGGTGCTCGCCTGGGTCGACGAGCTCGGCGACGAGCTGGACCAGCCCGAGATCGCCGGGGGCGTCACGATCGACCGACAGGACGCGACCGTCATCGCGGAGCGGTCCCAGGGCGAGATCACGGTCGACCGACCCACCGCGACCGAACTCGCACTGGACGCGATCCGGACCCCCGGCTCGCAGACGCTCGACCTGCCGGTGAGGACCACCCCGCAGCGGCTCGACGATGCGGTCGTCGAGGAGGTGGGCGACCAGGCGGAGCAGGCGCTGGCCGAACCGCTGCTGCTGCGGGCCGGCGACGCCTCCCTGGAGCTCACCCCGCGCGATCTCGCCAGGCTGCTCGAGATCGAGGAGCGCGGCAGCACGCCCGGCGCGATCGACCTGGCGCTCGTGATCACGCCCGAGCGGCTGGAGGAGGAGCTCGGGGAGCTGGCCCGCGACCGCTTCGACGTGACGCCGACGCGCGCCTCCTACCGCACCAACCGGACCCCGCCGGTCACCTTCGACGCCCAGCTCGATGCGACCTTCCGGCCCGTGTCCAGCCCCGTCGAGGTGATCCCCGGCCGCCAGGGCTGGGCCTTCGATCCGGAGCTCGCCGCGCCCCAGCTGACCGAGGTCGTCCGTACGGCCACGCGGGAGGTCGAGATCCGCCGCGCCGAGGTGGACGGCGACTTCCCCACCGAGCGCGCCGAGGAGCTACGGCCCTCCCACCTGCTGGGCACGTTCACGACCTACTACCAGGCGGGGCTGGAGCGCAACCAGAACATCCAGCGACTGGCCGACGTGATCGACGGTGCCCTGGTGCTCCCCGGGGAGCAGTTCTCGATCGACGCCATCTCCGGGCCCCGCAGCTGCGAGCAGGGCTACGTCCCGGGCGGGACCATCGTGCGCGGCGAGCTGGTCGACACCTGTGGTGGCGGCATCTCGCAGTTCGGCACCACGATGCTCAACGCCGCCTTCTTCTCCGGCGTGCGGCTCGACCAGTGGAAGGCCCACTCGTGGTACATCAGCCGCTACCCGGTCGGCCGCGAAGCCACGCTCTTCTATCCGATCCTCGACGTGAAGTTCACGAACAACACCCCGGGTGCCATCCTGGTCAAGACCGCCCACACCTCCACCTCGATCACGGTGTCGTTGTACGGCATCCCGCGGGCGACGGCGGTCAGCGCCCGTCACGGGCCGCGCACCCGACCACGCACCTTCGAGACCGAGATCCGCACCACCTCGGAGCTGCGTCGCGGCCAGGAGCGGGTGCTCCAGCCGGGGCAGGACGGGTTCACGATCACCGTGGAGCGCATCGTCGAGCTCGTCGGCGGCGGCACCGACAACCGCACCATCACCACGGTGTACACGCCGCAGACGCGCATCATCGAGCGCGGGACCGCCGGCCCAGCACCGGCGCCGGAACCGGATGAGGACGAGCCGGACGACGCGGACGAGGAGCCGGACGACGACGCGGACGAGGACGACAGCTGACGCTGCCGGTGACCCGGCTCAGGGCGCCTGCGGGGGGATCCGACGGCGTCGCACCCCGGGCGGCCGCCCCCAGATCGCGGCCCGCACGGTGTCGGAGCCCGTGGTGGTCGTCCCGGACGTCGGGACCTCGAGGCGGACCAGCGGCCGCTCCCAGCGACCGTCCGGCTCCCCGATCCACCCGTCGAGCACGGCGGTGATCGGCGTCCCGTCGTCCAGCCGCGGTGCCAGGCCGGCGGCGACCGTCCGGTCGAGGTAGCCGAGCCGCCAGCGCCGGCCCTCGCCGTCCTCGCTCCACACCGCGATGGCGAGCGGATCCGCCGGGTTCGCCGGCTCCCGCAGCAGCTCCACCACACGCCCGACCGCCAGCGCCTCCTCCGGCGCCGGGCCGGCGAACGCGTGCCCGCGCACCGGGGTACGGAAGCGGCGGGCGGCTCCGGTCCTGCGGTCCTCCGGGGGTCCAGCCGCAGCCATCACCGTCTCCTGGCCCCGCGATCGCCGCGCCCGCCGATCGGTGCGCCGTCGAGCACGGTACCGACCCGGGAGCCCGCCGTCGCCGCCGTGGCCAGCAGCAGGTCGGCGTCGAGGTCCTCCACCTCGACCCGCCCATCGGTGACGTGGAGCACCCCCCACCGGAACGGCGGACGGCCCGCCGCCAGGGTCGCGACCAGCGCCGTGACGCGGGCCACCAGACGGTCCTCCTGGGGCCGTGGCATCCCGGTGCGGGCGACCAGGACGACGGCGCGCGCACGCTCGTCGCGCCGTCGGCTGTCGACGACCACCAGCGGCCGTGCCGTCAGGTCGACCCGTTGGCCGGGGATCGGGGCACGCAGCCGAGGCCGGACCGAGACCCGGACCTGGTCCGGGTCCAACGGGGGCCAGATCGCCCGGAGCTGCGCGGCGATGGCCTCCACCTCGGCGCGGATCGCCGCCCGCCCGCCCGGGGCCGCCGCGTTCCACCAGGCCGACGCCGACGCGGGGTCACCGGGACGCGCGGACGCGAGCTGTACCACGGCGCGGTCGAGCACCGTGGCGAGCTCCCCGCGATGCCCGCCGGCGAGGTCCTCGGCCACCACCTCGGTGAGCAGCAGCCCACGCACCGTCCGGGCGTCGTGGCCCGACAGCGGTGCGGTCCCGGGGGGACGGGCCAGCATGACGGCGGACACGGCCCGCCGCGCGCTGGCGACGGGCGCGGAGCCCGAACATCCGGCCGCCACGGCGCCGGCCACCGCGTCGGCGAGCTCGCCCGCCAACCCCGCCGGGATCCGGGGACGGTCCCCGCCCCAGCCGAGCACCTCGTCGCGCAGCCGTCGCTGCGCCGCGGTCAGCGGGCGTCCGACGGTCACAGGCCGGCGAGGTGGCGCAGGTCCGCGTCGGAGACCTCCGCCGGCACGAAGGTGCCGTCGAGCTCGAGCACCGGCACCCCACCGATCCCGCGACGCCGCTGCAGCAGCAGGTGATCGCGCAGCCGCTGCAGCGCGAGCCGGTCGGTCAGCGCTCGGTCGACCTCACCAGCGGCCAGCCCCGCGTCGGCCGCGAGCGCGACCAGGGTGTCACGAGCTGCGAGGTCCCGGTCCTCGCTCCAGAAGGCCCGCAGGCAGCGCCAGCGCCAGGACGCACCGAGGCCGGCCGGCTCCGCGACCTCGGCACCGATCAGGTGGGCCCGCAGGGTCGGTGGTTGTCGGCTCGGCCGGTGCATGGCCAGGCCCAGCGCTGCGGCGCGGTCGCGGTGGACCTCGAGCTCGGCCAGCAGGGCGCGTGTCGCCGGGACGGAGATCTCCAGGCCGAGCGCATCGAAGGGGCTGAGCCGGATGCGCGCACCCTCGTCGAGCAGGCGCTGGACCCGCAGCAGCGCCACCGCAGCCGCGGGCGAGGTGAGGTCGTAGTGGAGGATCAGCACGCCGGCCACGCTACCGCCGTGGCCGCTCATGATGCGGCGTGCCGGACGCCGACCGCAGGCGCGGCCCGTAGGCTCCACGCTCCCGACCCGTCGACCATCCGGAGCGAGCCGTGGACCGTGACGCGACCAGCGCGCAGGTGCGCCTGCTCGGTGATCTGCTCGGCCAGGCGATCGCGGAGGTCGAGGGTCGGCACGGCTTCGCCCTGGTCGAGCAGGTACGCAGCCTGGCCATCGCGAGCCGAGGTGGTGACGAGCAGGCCGGGGAGCAGCTGACCGCCCTGCTGCGGGCGATCCCGGTGGAGGACGCGAGCATCGTCGTGTCGGCCTTCGCGGGCTGGTTCCACCTCGTCAACCTGGCCGAGGACCAGGCCCTGGTCCGCCAGCTGATCGCGGACCGCCACGCGGCGCGGGACCGGGGGGCCGGCATGACCGAGACGATCGCGCGGGCCGTGCAGCAGCTCGCCGAGCGCGGGGTGGACGCTGGGCAGCTGGCCGAGCTCCTGCCGCACGTCCAGATCCGTCCCGTCCTGACCGCCCATCCCACCGAGGCCAAGCGGCGCACCGTGTTGACGAAGCTGGGTCGCATCTCCGCGGCACTGCGCCGGCTGGACCAGGAGCGCCTGTCACCGGAGGCCGTCGCCGAGCTCGAGCGGGAGCTGCAGGAGGAGATCACGTCCCTGTGGCTGACGGAGGAGACCCGCACCCGTGCCCCCTCGGTGCTGGACGAGGTCCGCAACGGGCTGTACTGGATCGACGCGATCCTCTACGACCTGACCCCTCGGCTCTACCGCGAGCTCGAGAGCGCCCTGGCGAGCTCCTACCCGGACCTCGCGCTGCCCACCCCGCGCTTCCTGCGCTTCGGCTCGTGGATCGGCGGGGACCGTGACGGCAACCCCAACGTCACGCCTGCCGTGACCGAGCGCACGCTCCGTGAGCACCAGCTGGTGGCGATCAGGCTGCTGCGGCGCTCCATCGACCGGATGCACGCCCACCTGTCGGTCCCCGCGAGCCGGGGGACCTCCCCGGAGCTGGCCGCACGCTTCGAGGAGCTGGCGGCCGTCCTCCCGGAAGCCGCGGCGGAGCTGGCCGAGCGCTACGACGCCCAGCCCCACCGGCAGTTCCTCGCGCTGACCTACCGGGTCCTGCAGGTGACCGAGCAGCGCGCGGCCAAGCCGTGGCGGGCCGACCACCACGTCGACCCCCGTGCCTACCCGGACGCGCACGCCTTCGTCGCGGACCTGCAGCTGCTCCGGGACAGCCTGCACCAGGTGGGAGCCGGCCGCATCGCCGACGGTCGGGTGCGTGACCTGCAGGTCCAGGCGCAGGTGTTCGGCTTCCACCTCGCCACGCTCGATATCCGCGAGCACGCGGGCCGGCATCGTGAGGCTCTCCAGGCGGTGTTCGCCCGCTACGGCATCGCGGAGGACCTCGAGGGCCTCGACGAGCAGGACCGCCTCGCACTGCTGGCCCGGGAGCTCGCCACGGGTCGTCCGCTCGCCCCGCACGTGCTCGACCAGGACCCCGGGACCGACCGCACGCTGGAGGTGTTCCGGACGATCCGACGGGCACACGACCGGCTCGGCCCGGACGCCATCGACACCTACATCATCTCCATGACCCAGCGGGCCTCCGACGTGCTCGGCGTGCTGCTGCTCGCACACGACGCCGGGTGCGCCGACGGCCTGGACATCGTGCCCCTCCTGGAGACGGTCGACGACCTGGAGCGGGGCCCGGAGCTGCTGGAGACGCTCCTGGCCATCCCGGCCTACCGCGCCCACGTGGCGCGACGGGGCGAGCACCAGCAGGTGATGATCGGGTACAGCGACTCGAACAAGGATGGTGGCTACCTCACCGCGACGTGGCAGCTGCAACGGGCGCAGCGGGCCATCGCCGAGGTGACCGCGCGGCACGGGGTGCGGCTCACCCTGTTCCACGGCCGCGGCGGCTCGATCGGTCGCGGCGGCGGGCCGGCCAACGCGGCGATCCGTGCCCAGCCGCCCGAGTCGGTCCAGGGCCGCCTGAAGCTGACCGAGCAGGGGGAGGTCATCGCCGCCCGCTACCGCGACCCGGCCCTGGCCCACCGCCACCTCGAGCAGGTGATCCACGCGGTCCTGCTGACGATGCGGCCCGGCCGCCGCCCGACGACCACCTCACGGGTGGACGCGGTGATGGACGAGCTCGCCGGGCTCGCCCGGGAGGCCTACCGCGACCTGGTGCACGACACCCCCGCCCTGGTGGACTACCTGCACGAGGCGACCCCGCTCGATGCCATCGGTGAGCTGAACATCGCCTCGCGGCCGGCACGCCGGCAGGCCGGGCGTGGTATCGACGAGCTCCGGGCGATCCCCTGGGGGTTCGCCTGGACCCAGTGCCGGCTCCTGCTGCCCGCGTGGTACGGGGTGGGATCGGCCGTCGAACGCTGGGCGCAGGACGACGACCGACGCTGGCTCGAGCTGGCGCGGCTCGTGGAGGTCAGCCCCCTGCTCCAGGTGACCCTCGACAACGTCGAGATGGCGCTGGCCAAGGCGGATCTGCGGATCGCGCGCAGCTACGCCCGGCTGGCCCGGCCGGAGGTCCGCGAGGAGGTGCTGCCCCGCCTGCTGGAGGAGTACGGACGGACGAGCACGGCGCTGCGGCGGCTGACCGGCCGGCCCCACCTGCTGGCTGCGGATCCCGATCTCGCGGACGTCCTGCGGCTGCGCGACCCCTACCTCGACCCCCTCCACGCCGTCCAGGTCGCACTGCTCGAGCGCCTGCACACGACCGCGCCCGGTGCGGAGGCCGACCGCCTGCGCGCCGCCGTCCTCGCCGCCACGAACGGCATCGCCGCCGGCCTGCGCAACACCGGCTGAGCCGGCCCGTCGGCGCCGCCGTGTCGGGGCGCAAGGGCCATCCCGCGGGTGGTCACGGTGCCCGGCCGGCCGGGACCTCTTGCTCTGGGAGGTCCGCGGCACCAGGTCGTAGCGTGCGGGTATCGAGGAGGTCGACGCCGTGGCGAGATCCGTGCGCACGTTCCTGCCGGTGGTCGGCGACCCGGTCGCGTTGGCGGCGGCCTTCGATGGTGATCCGGCCCGGTGGTTGCCCGGTGCGCGCCGTGACGGGCAGGACCGCTTCGTGCTCGCGCTGCGGGCAGGATCGCTCACCCGGACCGTCCGAGCGTCGATCGGCGCCCCCTGGCGGGCGGGGGCGACGCGCTGGCGTGCGCTCAGCTGGGACTCGATCTCCGAGGACGGCGAGCACACCGCGGTGGACCGCCTGCTCCCGAGCCTGGACGGTGAGCTCGGCCTCCACTCCCAGTCGGGTGGACGGACGACGCTGGTGCTCGACGCCCGCTACCGCCCCCCGGGTGGCGCGCTCGGCGGTGCCATGGACGCGGTCGCGATGCACCGGTTGGCGCGGACGACGGTGGAGCGCTTCCTGGAGGAGGTGACGGCCCGCCTCGCCGGTGAGGCGTTGCTGCTGGACGACGGGCCGAGCGAGGCGGCTCCGACCGGCCGCTCAACGACCGGGGACGGTCCAGCGCACGACCGTACCCCCGTCGGGACCTTCTGAGGCGATCACGAACCGCCCGCCGAGGGCCTCCGCACGTTCCCGCAGGTTCGTCAGACCGAAGCCGGTACCCCGCGCCGCGTCGGGGCCGATCCCGACCCCGTCATCGGTGATGCAGAGCCGGACGCCGCCGGGATCGGCCGCGAGCTCGAGCTCGATGTCGCGCGCGTCGGCGTGCTTCGCCACGTTGGTCAACGCCTCCCGGATGACCGGCAGGAGGTGGTCACGGACCTCACCACCGACCACGGTGTCGATCGGCCCGTCGAACCGCACCCGCGGCGAGCAGGGCAGCACGTCGGTCAGCTCCTCGACCACGTCCAGCACCTGGGCGCGCACCCCCCGCTCGTCGTCCCCGGCGGACTGCAGCGCGAAGATCGTGGCGCGGATCTCGCGCACGATGCCGTCGATGTCGTCGACCGCACGCTCGAGCCGGTCGTGCACCGCCGGTCGATCGACGACCTTGCGCTGGCCGGCCTGCAACGACAGGCCGGTCGCGAACAGGCGCTGGATGACCGTGTCGTGCAGGTCCCGGCCGATCCGCTCACGGTCGGCGATCACGGACAGGTGCTGGACCTGGGCCTGCGCCCGCTCGAAGCTCCACGCGACGTTGACCTGGCCCGCGAACGACGTGAGGAGCTCCTCCTCGGCCACGGTGACCGGTCGGGCACGCCCCACGCCGAGCACCGCGACGACCTCGCCGGCGACGTGCACCGGGACCCAGACGGCCGGGCCCTCGAAGACCGCTCCGTCCTCGACCCGTCGCAGGCGACCGTCCAGGAACGTGCCCGTGACGGCATCGTCCTCGACCTGCAACTGCCCGACCTCCGGCGCGACGCCCACGCTGGACAGCACCCGCAGCCCGGGAGCCGCGGGAGCCAGCAGGCAGGCGCCCGCGGCGTCCAGCAGCCTCGCCGCGCCCTCCACGACCCGCCGGTGCACCAGGCCACTGCTCGCCCCGTCCAGCACCGCAGCCGAGACCTCGCCGATCGCCTCCAACCAGCGTTCCCGGCGCCGGACGTCCTCGTAGAGGCGCGCGTTGGCGATGACCGCGCCGGCGACGGCCGCGAGCGCGACCAGCAGCTCCTCATCCTCCTCGGAGAAGGCCTCGGCGCTCAGCTTCTCGGTCAGGTAGAGGTTGCCGTAGGCCGCCTCCCCCACCCGGATCGGGACGCCCAGGAAGCTGCCCATGGCGGGGTGCCCCGGCGGGAAGCCGTAGGACGCCGGGTGGGCGGCGACGTCGGCGACCCGGATGGGCGTCGGCTGCTCGATCAGGAGCCCGAGCAGGCCGTGGCCCTCCGGTAGCGCACCGATGTCCCGGACGACGGTCGGGTCCATGCCGTGGTGGACGAAGGCGGCCAGCGCGGCCCCCTCGTCGTCGATCACACCGAGCGCGCCGTAGCGGGCATCGACCAGGTCGCAGGCCGCATGCACGATGTGGCCGAGCACCGCTTCGAGCTCGAGATCGCTCGCGACCGTCAGCACCGCCCCGAGCAGCCGATCGACCCGGAGCGGGGCGAGCCGGGACGTGGACATACGCCTCCTCCGGAACGGGTCGTGCGGGACCTCGGTACGCGGCGTTCCGCACGGTAGCGGGCGGCTCGCGGTCACGGCGCCGGCCGAGGCGGCAGCGCAGGCCGCCGACGGTGCACCACCGCGAGGGCGCCGGGTCACTAGATTGGCGCCTGCTGTCCCCTGCTCCGCCCGCACCCTGCTGGAGGCCGCCCGTGACGATCCGCGTGTTCCTGGTCGACGACCATGAGGTCGTCCGCCGAGGGCTGAAGGACCTCCTCGAGTCCGAGGACGACATCGACGTCGTCGGGGATGCCGCGACGGCAGGCATGGCGCTGGCCCAGATCGCCCGCACCTCCCCGGACGTCGCGGTGCTGGATGTGCGCCTCCCGGACGGCAACGGCATCGAGGTCTGCCGCGAGGTCCGGGCGCGGGACCCCCACATCGCCGCGCTGATGCTGACCTCGTTCGGGGACGACGAGGCGCTCTTCGACGCGATCATGGCCGGGGCGGCCGGCTACCTGCTCAAGGACATCCGTGGCAACGACCTGGTCGACGCGGTCCGCCGCGTGGCCGCCGGGGACTCGCTGCTCGACCCGGCGCTGACGGGCAAGGTGCTCGAGCGGCTCCGCAAGGGCGACGAGGAGGACCCCCGCCTCAAGGCCCTCTCCGACCAGGAGCGCCGCATCCTGGCGTTGATCGCCGAGGGGCTGACCAACCGTCAGATCGCGGAACGCATGCACCTGGCCGAGAAGACGGTCAAGAACTACGTGTCCAACCTGCTGTCGAAGCTCGGCATGTCCCGACGCACCGAGGCCGCGGTCTTCTACACGCAGGTCGAGCACGGCGACGACTGATCGGGTTCGCAGCCGGGACGTGGGAGCCCGTCGCGTGGGTCGTCCCGGCAGCAGGACCCGACGACCGGTGACACAGGTCCCTGCCGTCGGCCGTCGCGAGCACGCACGCTACCGGGACGCGACGAGGAGACGGCCGTGACCAAGGCCACCGACCGCCACGGGCTCGAGGTCCTCCCCCTCAACCAGTGCCTGTCCCTGCTGCGGAGCCGGCCACTGGGTCGGCTGGCCTACGTCGCCGCGGGGAGCCCCGTGGTCGTCCCGGTCAACCACCTCGTCGACGGCGCCACCGTGGTGCTCCGCACCGTGGCGGGTGGCAAGCTGGACGCGGGGATCGCCGGCGAGACGGTCGCCTTCCAGCTCGACGATCACGACCCGGCCCGGGGCACGGGCTGGAGCGTGCTCGTGCAGGGCCGGGCCGAGGTGGTGGACGACCCCGAGCTGCTGGCGCGTTACCGGGACAAGCTGGACAGCTGGGCCATCGCCGACGGGGAGGGCGAGGGCGTGTCGTGGCTCCGGATCGTGCCCGACGAGGTCTCGGGGCGGCGGCTGCGCCGGACGGTCTGACGCCCATCCGCACGGCGGGCCACCGCGGTTCCGAGGACGCATCGCTGCCCGCACCAGCCCGCGAGCGGGTGCAGGGGCCCGTCCTGCGCGCGTCGCCTCTCCACATGTAGTCTGCGACTCAACGATATGTCCAAGAGTCCAGGAGAGATCGATGTCCGACCCTGCCCAGGAGACCCGCATCGTCGGGGCCATCTTCACCGGCGTCCTCGCGGTGATCGCCGTCGTGCTGGCCGCCGGCGCCCTGATCGTGGCCACAGCCGGCCGGAGCGCCCCGACGTCAGCGACGCCGACCTCCGCGGTCACGGCCGTGCCCGACCGTGTCGACGTGGAGCTGTCGGAGTTCGCGATCGGTCCGGACCTCATCCAGGTCGCCGCCGACGGCACCCTGCTGGTGACCAACGCGGGCGCGATCGACCACGATCTGGCCGTGGTGGGCGAGGAGCTGGCCACGCCGCTGCTCCGCGCCGGGGAGACGGTCGAGTTCGACCTCACGCCGCTGGGGACCGGGACCTTCCAGGTCATCTGCACCGTGCCCGGGCACGACACCTCCGGCATGACCGCCACCCTGTCCGTGATCGGCGCCCACGACGACGCGGTCAGCGCCACCGGGCCGGCGACCGACGCCGGCCACGGCGCGGACACGGACTGGGCCGCACTGGACGCGGCGATGACCGAGACCATCCTCAGCTTCCCGGCCGAGACCGCGGGACTCGGCAACCAACCGCTCGAGCCCGAGGAGGTCCGCGAGGACGGCACGAAGGTCTTCCGGTTGACCGCCAGCATCTTCGACTGGGAGCTGGAGCCGGGCGTGCTGGTGGAGGGCTGGGGCTACAACGGCCAGATCCCCGGTCCGCTGCTCCAGGTCGACCTCGGCGACACCGTCGAGGTGATCGTGGAGAACGAGCTCCCGATGGGCACCGACGTGCACTGGCACGGGGTCCGCGTCCCCAACGACCAGGACGGGGTCGCGCCGCTCACCCAGGACCTGATCCCGGCCGGCGGCAGCTTCACCTACCGGTTCACCGCCGACGAACCCGCCATCGGTATGTACCACCCGCACCACCACGGCCAGATGAAGCTGCCGAACGGCATGTTCGGGGTCCTCATCGTCGGCGAGGTCGGGACCGACATCCCGTTCCCCTCCGGCACGATCGGCGGCCGCGAGGTCCCCGAGGACCTCGACATCGTGGCCGAGATCCCCATGGTGCTCAACGACGCCGGGACCATCGGGCTGTCGCTCAACGGCAAGTCCTTCCCGGCGACGGCGCCCATCGTGGTCGACGAGGGCGACTGGTTCGTCATCCACTACTACAACGAGGGCCTGCAGATCCACCCCATGCACCTGCACCAGATGCCGCAGCTCGTGTTCGCGAAGGACGGCTTCCCGCTCGACGCCCCGCGCTGGGAGGACACGGTGAACGTCGCACCCGGCGAGCGCTTCAGCGTGCTGGTCCAGGCCGCCGACCCCGGCGTATGGGTGCTGCACTGCCACATCCTCACCCATGCCGAGCGGGCCGAGGGCATGTTCGGCATGGTCACCGCGCTCATCGTGAACGAGGCCGCCTGAGCCCGCTACCCTCCCGGTCGGTGGCACCCCGCGGTGCCACCGACCACACCCGGGGAGCTCGGGCGATGCCGAGCTGAGAGGGTGACCCTCTGCCACGTGCAGCCGTGTCACCGACCCGTGGAACCTGCACCGGGTAATGCCGGCGAGAGGGAGGTGACGCGGTGGGCGAGCGACGGCACGTCGTCGTGCTGGCGGGCGGGGACCCCGTCCGGCCACCGCTACCGCGCCCGCTGGCGGGCGTGGACCGGGTCATCGCCGCCGACGCGGGGTACGCGACCGCGGCGGTGCTCGGCCTCGAGGTCGACCTGCTCATCGGCGACCTCGACTCGATCGCAGCGACCGACCTGGCCACGGCCCGCGCGCGGGGCACCCGCATCGAGCAGCACCCCGCCGACAAGGACCGCACCGACCTGGCGCTCGCCCTGGACGCCGCGCTCGCCGACGGCCCTGCCCGTGTGACGGTGGTCGGGGGCCACGGGGGCCGGCTCGACCACCTGCTCGCCAACGTCGCCCTGCTGGCCGCCGACCGCTACGCCCCGCTGACGGTGACGGCCCTGCTCGGCGCGGCGGTCGTCACGATCGTGCGCGACCGGGCCGAGCTGACCGGCCGCCCCGGTGGCCTGGTCACCCTGCTGGCCGCACACCGCCCCGCCGAAGGCGTGACCACCACCGGGCTCGCCTACCCGCTGACCGACGCGCTGCTGGAGCCGGGCAGCTCGCTCGGGGTCAGCAACCGGTGCACCCAGTCGACCGCGACCGTGACCGTGGCCCGCGGCACCGTCGTCGTCGTCCAACCCGAGGAGCTCGACCGCACCTGAGGAGCGATCCATGACCCGACCGACCCTGCCCCGCACGGCCGCCCGACGCCGCCGACACCGGACGGCCGTCTGGTTCGCCGTCCTGCTCGCCGTCGTGCTGGCCCTGATCGGGTGCGCCGACGTGGAGCCGGACGCCGGCCCCGACCCTGCGCCCGACGACCCGGATACCCGGTCGGAGCAGGCAGCCGGGCCCACCGTCGTGACGCTGCTGACCCACGACTCCTTCGATGTCTCCACCGAGGTGCTGGAGGGCTTCACGGCCGAGACCGGCATCGAGGTGGCCGTGGTCCCCCTCGGGGACGCCGGAACCGCCCTGAACCAGACGATCCTGACCCGCGACGCCCCGCAGGGTGACCTGCTGTTCGGGGTGGACACGACCTTCCTGTCCCGGGCGCTCGACGCGGAGCTGTTCCTGCCCTACGACAGCCCGGCGCTGGCGGACGTCGATGCGGCCTACCTGCTCGACCCCGAACGGCGCGCGCTGCCGGTGACCGTCGGCGACGTCTGCCTCAACCACGACGTCGCCTGGTTCGAGCAGGAGGGACTGGTCGTCCCGACCGACCTCGCCGACCTCGCCGATCCGGCCTACGCGGGGCTGTTGGCCGTCCAGAACCCGGCCACCTCGTCCCCGGGACTGGCCTTCCTGCTGGCCACCATCGACCGGTTCGGGGAGGACGGCTACCTCGCCTTCTGGGAGCAGCTGGTCGCCAACGACGTGGTCGTGACCGACGGCTGGTCGGAGGCCTACTACGACGAGTTCTCGGCCACCGGCACCGGCGACCGGCCGTTGGTCGTCTCCTACGCCTCCAGCCCGCCCGCCGAGGTGTACTTCGCCGACCCGACCCCGGAGACCGCACCGACCGGGGTGATCGAGGCCTCGTGCTTCCGGCAGGTGGAGTTCGTCGGCATCCTGGCCGGGACCGAGCAGGAGGCCGCGGCCCGACAGGTCGTCGATCTGCTGCTGAGCCGGCCCTTCCAGGAGGACCTGCCGCTGCGGATGTTCGTCTTCCCCGTCCACGAGGCGGCCGAGCTCCCCGAGGTGTTCGTCGAGCACGCCGTGCTCCCTGCGGACCCACTCGAGCTCGACCCGGCGACCATCGGCGCCAACCGTCAGGCCTGGATCGAGGCCTGGACGGCGACGGTGCTGCGGTGAGCGCCCGCGGGTGGCGCGAGCGACGTGGGGCGACCCTCGCCCTGCTCGCGCTGCCCGTGGTCTTCCTGGGCTGGTTCTTCGTCTGGCCCGTCAGCGCGATCGTGGCCCGCGGGCTGGCGCCCGAGGGCAGCGTCGACCCCGCGGCCCTCGCCCGGGTGCTCACCGACCCGTCCGTGCGTTCGGTGGCCTGGTTCACCCTCTGGCAGGCCACCGTGTCCACGGTCCTGACCCTGCTGGCGGGCATCCCGGGCGCCTACGCCCTCACCCGGCTCGATTTCCGGGGCCGTCGGACGCTGCAGGCGGCCGTGACCGTGCCCTTCGTGCTGCCGACCGTGGTGGTCGGCTCCGCCTTCCTCGCCCTGCTGGGCCCCCGCTCCCCCGTCAACGCCGTCCTGGGCACGCTGCTGGGGGACGCCGCCCCGACCCTGGACCTGCGGCGCACGGTCACCGCGATCCTGCTCGCGCACGTGTTCTTCAACTACGCCGTGGTGGTGCGGACCGTCGGGGGGTTGTGGGCCATGCTCGACCCCCGGCTCGAGGACGCCGCACGGGTGCTCGGTGCCTCCCGCTGGCGGACCTTCCGGGAGGTGAGCTGGCCGCTGCTGCGGCCCGCGGTCGCGGCCTCGGCCGCGATCGTGTTCCTGTTCACGTTCACCTCGTTCGGGGTGGTCCTGATCCTCGGCGGACCCGGCCGGGCCACCATCGAGGTGGAGATCCACCGGGCGACCACCCAGCTGCTCGACCTGCCGCTGGCCTCGGCGCTGGCGCTGGTCCAGCTCGTCGCCGTGGTCAGCGCCCTGGTCGTCTACGGCCGCCTGACCCGCCGCAGTGTCCAGCAGCGGCTGGTGGCCACGACCTCGACGCGACGTGCGGTCCGCACCCGGGGAGAGCGGGCCTTCCTCACCGTGAACCTGGCGGTGATCGTCGGCCTGGTGCTCAGCCCGCTCGCGGTGCTCGTCGAGCGCTCCCTGGTGACCGCGGACGGCTACGGGCTCGACAACTGGGTCCGGCTGCTGGCCGCCGATCCCGACTCCGTGCTGGCGGTGCCGGCCTCCACGGCGGTGCGCAACTCGCTCGTCTTCGGTCTGAGCGCCACGCTGGTCGCGTTGGTGGTGGGGGCGCTGGCGGCGACCGCGGCCACGAGCGGCACGGGGCGGCTGCCGCGGGCGGTGGATCGGGCGCTGATGGTGCCGCTGGGGACCTCGGCCGTCACCGTCGGCTTCGGGTTCCTGATCGCGCTGGACCGGCCCGTGGACCTGCGCGGCTCGGTGCTGCTCGTCCCGCTCGCGCAGGCCCTGATCGCGACCCCCTTCGTCGTGCGGACCCTGCTGCCGGTGCTGCGCTCCATCGACCAGCGGCTGCGTGACGCGGCCGCCGTGCTCGGGGCGAGCCCCCGCCGGGTCTGGCGCGAGGTCGATCTGCCGATCGTCGGACGCGCGCTGCTGGTCGCGGCCGGGTTCTCCTTCGCCATCGCCGTGGGCGAGTTCGGTGCCACCGTGTTCGTCGCGCGGGCCAACACCCCGACCATGCCGGTGGCGATCTTCCGGCTGCTGGGCCGTCCGGGGGTGGCGAACTTCGGGCAGGCCATGGCCATGTCCACCCTGCTCGCCGCGATCACGGCCGCCGCGTTGCTGGCCATCGACCGGCTGCGGGTCGGTGCGGTGGGCCGGTTCTGATGCTGGAGCTCACCGGTGTCACCCTGGCCTACGGCACCACCGAGGTGGTGTCGGAGCTCCACCTCGATGCGCGTGACGGCGAGGTGCTGGTGCTGCTCGGCCCGAGCGGGTGCGGCAAGTCGACCCTGCTGCGCGCCATCGCCGGGCTCGAACCGCTGGTGGCCGGGCACATCCGCCTCGGCGGCCAGGACCTTGCCGGGCTCCGACCCGACCAGCGCGAGGTCGGGCTGATGTTCCAGGAGCACGCCCTGTTCCCGCACCGCAGCGTGGCCGACAACGTGGCCTTCGGCCCCCGGGTGCGCGGGCTCGCACGGGCTGAGGTCGCGGCCCGGGTCGCCGACGCCCTGGCGCTGGTCGGGCTCGAGGGCACCGGGCATCGCCGCGTCGACGAGCTCTCCGGCGGGGAGCGGCAGCGCGTCGCCCTGGCCCGCGCCATCGCGCCGCGACCGCGGCTGCTGATGCTGGACGAACCGCTCGGCTCGCTCGACCGGGCGCTGCAGACCCGGCTGCTGGAGGAGCTCCCACGGGTGCTGGCGGAGCTCGGCACCACGGTGGTCTACGTCACCCACGACCAGGATGAGGCGCTGTCCCTGGCCGACCGCATCGCGGTGCTCCGGGCCGGCCGGCTCCAGCAGCTCGGCACCCCGACCGCGCTGTGGCGCGCCCCCCGGAACGCCTTCGTGGCCGGCTTCCTCGGGCTCCGCCCCGTGCTGGACGTGGAGGCCACGCCCTCGAGCGTCACGACCCCGTGGGGCACGGTGCCGCGCGAGGCGGTCAGCGACGCCGGCGCCGGCAGCGGCCGGGTCCCGGCGGTGGTGCTCGCGGACGCCCTGCGGCTGCGCGAGGGCCCCGACGAGCGAGCGGGGTCGGACGTCCGCGAGCTCACCGTCACCGGCACGGTCGTGGCCCAGCGCTTCCAGGGGGACCACCGACGGGTCACCGTCGCTCCCGTGCACGGTCCGGAGCTGTCCGTGCCGCTGCGGCGCGGGACGCCGGTCGCCGAGGGGTGCGAGGTCACGGTGGGCATCGAGGTGGCCGGCCTGCACCTGCTGGCCCCGGACCCACCCGTGACCGGCTGAGCGGCCCACAGCGCAGCCACGGACGGCCGCGTCGCGGGAGCGGTCCCAGCCCGGCCTAGGCTCGGGGGCACCCGTCCCGTGCCGCCGTGGAGGACCCCGTGGAGGACCCCGTGGATCGCTCGACCCGGGCGCTCGTGGCCGCCGTCCCGCAGACCGGCCGGCTGACCACGATCCTGCTCCGCCCCGAGCGCCGGACGACCCCCACCCGGGTCGACCGGGCCGAGGTCACCGCGGGCCTGGGGCTCGCCGGTGACCACCGCACGCACGGGCGTCGCCCCGACCCGTCGGCCCGCCGCCAGGTCACGCTGCTGCAGGCCGAGCACCTGCCGGTGGTGGCGGCGCTGACCGGCCACGACGAGGTCGACCCCGCGTTGCTCCGCCGGAACCTGGTGGTGGCCGGCGTCAACCTGGCGAGCCTGCGCGACCGCCGCTTCGCCATCGGTGAGGTCGAGCTCGAGGGCAGCGGCTGGTGCCACCCCTGCTCGCGGATGGAGGAGGCGCTCGGACCCGGTGGCTTCCAGGCCATGCGCGGCCACGGGGGCATCACCGCCCGGGTCCTCACCTCCGGCACGGTCCACCTCGGCGACCCCGTACGCGCGGTCGGCGACCCACCCGACGGGTCACACCCCGACGACCACTGACGCACCCCGACCGACACGAGGAGCTCCCGTGACCGACCACACCCCCGCCAGCGAGCCTACGGACGCACCGATCCCGAGCGATGCGGAGCGCATCGTCGCCGACCTCGACCTGCCCACCAAGGTCCGGCTGCTGTCGGGCGCCGACACGTGGCACCTCGAGGGGGTGGCCGGCGCCGGGCTCGCACCGATCATGGTGACCGACGGGCCGCACGGGCTGCGCAAACAGGCCGAGGGTGGCGACCAGCTCGGCCTGGCCGGGGCGGTCCCCGCCACCTGCTTCCCCACCGCGGTCACGCTCGGATCGAGCTGGGACGTGGACCTGGCGACCGAGGTCGGCGTCGCACTCGGCCGGGAGGCCCGCGCCGAGCAGGTCGCCGTGCTGCTCGGACCCGGGCTCAACCTGAAGCGCCACCCGGCCGGCGGCCGCAACTTCGAGTACCTGAGTGAGGACCCGGTCGTCGCCGGCCACCTGGCGGCCGCCCTGGTGCGGGGGATCCAGTCGCAGGGGGTCGGTGCCTGTCTCAAGCACCTGGCCGCCAACCACCAGGAGACCTTCCGGATGGTGGTCGACACCATCGTCGACGAGCGCACCCTGCGCGAGCTGGAGCTGACCGCCTTCGAACTGGCGGTCCGGGGGGGCCGGCCCTGGACCGTGATGAGCGCCTACAACCGGCTCAACGGCACCTACTGCTCGGACCACCACTGGCTGCTCACCGAGGTCCTGCGCGAGGAGTGGGGCTTCGACGGGTTGGTCATGACCGACTGGAGCGGGATGAACGACCGCGTCGCGGCCACGAACGCGGGCTGCGACCTGGAGATGCCGGGAAGCGGCAAGGCCTTCGACGCCGAGGTGCTGGACGCCGTCCAGGCGGGCCGCCTCGACGAGGCCGCCGTCGACCGGTGTGCCGTGCGGGTCGTGGAGCTGCTGATCCGGGCCGGTGCCCACCACGACCCTCGGGCCACCTACGACCCGGACGCGCACCACGCCCTGGCCCGGCGCGCCGCGGCCGCCGGCACCGTGCTGCTGACCAACGACGGCACCCTCCCGCTCCAGGCGGCGGACGGGACGGGGCCGGCGCGCCTCGCCCTGGTCGGCGCCTTCGCAGCGCGACCACGTTTCCAGGGGGCCGGGAGCTCGCAGGTGACCACGACCCGCCTCGACGACCTGCGTCAGGCCCTGCCGGCCCAGCTGCCCGACACCGAGGTGGCCTACGCCGCGGGCTACGACCCGTCCACCGGGACGACCACCGACCAGCTCGTCGCCGACGCGGTGGCGGCCGCCGGCGCCGCCGAGGTCGCGGTGGTCGTGGTCGGGCTGCCGGGCAGCTACGAGTCGGAGGGCTTCGACCGCGAGCACCTGGCGCTGCCGGCCGGCCACACCCGGGTGGTCGAGGCCGTGCTCGCCACCGGCACCCCGACGGTGGTGGTGCTGCAGAACGGCGCCCCGGTGGTGCTGCCCTGGGCGGACCGTGCGGCAGCGGTCGTCGAGGCCTACCTCGGCGGGCAGGCCGGCGGCGGTGCCCTGGCGGACGTCCTGACCGGGCGGCTCGAGCCGGGCGGGCGGCTGGCCGAGTCCTTCCCCGCGGCCGTCGCCGACCTGCCGGCGCACGCCGACTTCGCCGCCCACCCCAAGCAGGTGGTGCACCGCGAGGGACCGCTGGTCGGCTACCGCTTCCACGACACCGCGGGCGTTGCCGCGGCCTTCCCCTTCGGCCACGGCCTCGGCTACACGACCTTCACCCTCGACGAGGTGGAGGTGACCGGCGGTGGCGTGGAGCGCGAGGTCCACGCCACGGTCCGCAACACCGGTCCGCGGGCCGGCAGCGAGGTCGTCCAGGTCTACCTCGCCAAGCGCGACTCGGCCGTGTGGCGTCCGGCGCAGGAGCTGGCCGCGTTCGCCAAGGTCCACCTCGACGCCGGCGAGGAGCGCCGGCTGAGGCTCGGACTCGACCGGCTCGCCTTCCGTGTCTACGACACCACCACCGGCGCCTGGGTCGTCGAACCGGGGGCCTACGAGGTCCGGGTCGGTCGGTCGTCCGTGGAGCTCGCAGCCGCCGTCACCATCGAGGTGGCCAGCGACGACCAGCTCACCCCCGGGGTGATCCCGGCCGGCACGGTGCCGACCCCGAGCGAGTTCGAGGCGCTGCTCGGCCGACCGGTGCCCGAGCCGGATCCGGTGCAGCCGTTCACCCGGAACACCCCGGTGGCCGATCTGGTCGCGACCCCGCTCGGCGCGCAGGTCCGCAAGGCCCTGCTCGCCGTCGGCCGGCGCCAGGTCGACAAGGCGGTGCCGGCGGACGACGAGGCGATGCGTCGCATGTTCGAGTCGGTGCTGGAGGAGGCCCCGCTGCGCGCCATCAGCCTGCTGGCGGGCGGGCGGCCGCCCCTGCGCTGGATCGATGCGATGCTGGACGTGCTCAACGGCCGGGTGCGCGGCAAGCTCAGCGAGCTGCTGGGGCAGCTGCGTCCCTGAGGCGGACGGGTCTCAGTAGACCGGGATGGTCGGGTCGACCTGCCGGCTGTAGGCGTTGATGCCACCACGCATCGACCGCGCACGGAAGCCGGCGCCGCGCAGCAGCTCGGTGGACTCCAGCGACCGCACCCCGGATCGGCAGTGGACGACGTAGTCCTTGGTGGGATCGAGCTCCGCCAGCCGGCCGGGCAGGGTGTCCTTCGGGATCAGCGTCGCGCCGGGGATGCGGTTGATCTCGTACTCATGCGGCTCGCGCACGTCGAGCAGGACCACGTCGGGCTTGGAGGCGATCTCCGCGTACTCGCTCGGCAGGATCTCGAGCTCCGCGAGCGACAGGTCCGCCGCCATGGCCCGGTCGTGGGATGGCACGCCGCAGAAGGCCTCGTAGTCGATCAGCTCGGTCACGGTCGGCTGCTCGGAGCAGACCGGGCAGGCGGGGTCCTTGCGGACCCGCACGTAGGTCCACTCCTGCGCCAGCGCGTCGTAGAGCCCGAGCCGGCCGACCATGGGCTCGCCGATGCCGGTGATGAGCTTGATGCCCTCGATGCCCTGGGCGGTGCCGATGTGGCCGGCCATGATCCCGAGCACCCCGCCCTCGGCGCAGTTGGGGACCATCCCCGGCGGCGGCGGCTCCGGGAACATGCAGCGGTAGCAGGGGCCCTCCTCGGCGTAGAACACGCTCAGCTGGCCCTCGAACCGGAAGATGGAGCCGTAGACGTTCGGCTTGCCGAGCAGCACGCAGGCGTCGTTGACGAGGTAGCGGGTCGGGAAGTTGTCGGTCCCGTCGATCACCAGGTCGTACGCGGCGATGATCTCGAGCGCGTTCTCGGAGGTCAGGAAGGTGCGGTGCTCCACCACCTCGACGTGGGGGTTGACCTCGAGGATCGACGCCTTGGCCGAGGCGACCTTGTGGCTGCCGATGTCGGAGGTGCCGTGGATGATCTGGCGCTGCAGGTTGGAGGCGTCGACCACGTCGTCGTCCACCAGCCCGAGGGTGCCGACCCCGGCGGCGGCGAGGTAGAGCGCCAGCGGGGAGCCGAGCCCGCCGGTGCCGACCAGCAGCACCCGGGCGGCCTTGAGCCGCTCCTGCCCCGCGATCCCGACGTCGGGGATGATGAGGTGGCGGGAGTAGCGGGCGATCTCCTCGTGGCTCAGGCTGGCACGACGATCGACGACGGGGATCGGCACGGGGGACTCCTCTGCTCAGACGTTCATGCCCATGGCACGCAGCTCCTCGCGCACGTAGTCGGCGATCATGTCGACCGACCACGGTGGGGAGAAGGTGAACTCCACCTCGACCCGGTCGACCCCGGGCATCGCACCCAGGATCACCGAGCACTGCTGGTGGATGACCTCGGTCAGCGGGCAGCCCATCGAGGTCAACGTCATGAGCACGTGGGCGTAGCCACGCTCAGGCTTGGTCACCTCGTAGACGAGCCCGAGATCGACGATGTTGTAGCCGATCTCGGGGTCGACGACGGCGCGCAGACCGTTCATGAGGGCGTCCGTGGACGGCATGCCGTCCTCCTCCAGCGGCAGATCCTCGAAGGGATGCCGCTGGCGGGGTCGCTCCTCGGCGGGTGGCTGCCCGTCGGGGGTGTCGTACTCGGGGACGACGTCGTCGTCGAGGTGGGCGGAGGTCTCGGTGGGGTGCACGGTCACTCCTCGTGGGTGACGGTGTGGTCGGATGCGCCGCGCTCGTAGGTCTCGATGGCGTCACGCAGGGCCATCCAGCCGAGCAGCGCGCACTTGACGCGGACGGGGAAGCGGGCCACGCCGGTGAAGGCGATGCCGTCGCCGAGGTCGTCCGGCCGGGCGGGATCGTCGCCGTGCATCATGCGGCGGAAGTCCTCGACCAGGTCGAGCACATCGGTCAGCGGCCGACCGTGGACCGCCTGGGTCATGGCCGAGGCCGAGGCCTGGCTGATCGAGCAGCCCTCGCCGTCGAAGACCACCGCGTCGAGGTGGTCGTCGGCGACCCGGATGCGCAGGTCCATCTCGTCCCCGCACAGCGGGTTGGAGTGGTGGACGTGCACCGCCTCGTCGGCGAGCTCCGGGGCCCGGTTCTTGGGCTTGCGGTAGTGGTCCAGGATGATCTCCTGGTACAGGTCCTCCATCGACATCTGCAGCTCCTCAGCGGGCGAAGAACGCGGCGGCGGCCTCGAGCCCCTCCACCAGCGGGGGGAGGTCGTCCACGTCGTTGTACACGTAGCTGCTGGCCCGCACGGTGGCGTTGACGCCGAGGCAGCGCATGAGCGGCTTGGTGCAGTGGTGGCCGACCCGCACGCACACGCCCCGGGAGCCGAGCATCGCGCCGATGTCGTGCGGGTGGACCCCGTCGAGCGCGAAGGAGACGGCCCCGCCGCGCAGATCCGGGTCGAGCGGTCCGTGGACGCTGACGCCGTCGACGCTCGCCAACGCCGCCAGGAGCGCCGCGGTCAGACCCCGCTCGTGGACCCGGACCGCCTGCAGGTCGAGGTCCTCGAGCATCCGGACGGCGGCCGTCAACCCCGCCGCCTCGGCGATCATCGGGGTGCCGGCCTCGAACCGGTGCGGGATGTCGTTCCAGGTCGCGTCGGTCAGGGTGACGTCGCGGATCATGTCGCCGCCGGTCAGGAACGGCGCGAAGCCTTCCAGGACGGCCGGGCGTGCCACCAACGCCCCGATCCCCGTCGGG
This sequence comes from Nitriliruptoraceae bacterium, assembly GCA_047921175.1. Taxonomy (GTDB): domain Bacteria; phylum Actinomycetota; class Nitriliruptoria; order Nitriliruptorales; family Nitriliruptoraceae; genus T1Sed10-7. The sequence continues at coordinate 32,469 of JBLRWQ010000022.1, forward strand.
CCGAGCAGCTTGTGCCCGGTGATCGCGTAGGTGTCGACCGCCAGCTCGGCCACGTTGACCGGCAGGTGCGGGGCGGCCTGGGTCCCGTCCACGTGGACGACGGCCGACGGGTTGGCCTCCTTGACCATGCGGGTCAGGCGGGCCACGTCGTTGATCGTGCCGAGCACGTTGGAGACGTGCACGAACGCCGCGAAGCTCACCCGCCCGTCGGCGAGCAGCGCCGCGGCGGCCTCGAGATCGAGCTGGCCGTCCTCGGTCAGCGGCACGTGCCGGACCTCGGCGCCGATGGCCTTGGCTGCCTGGGTGAAGGGCACCAGGTTCGCGTGGTGCTCCATCACCGTGGACAGCAGCACGTCATCGGGACCGAGCCGGGCCCGGACGTAGCCGTAGGCGACCAGGTTGCAGGCCTCGGTGGCGTTCTTGGTGAACACCACCCCCGCCGGGTCGGCACCGAGCAGCCGCGCCACGGCCACCCGCGCCCCCTCGTACAGCTCGGTCGCCTCCTCCGCGAGCGGGTACACCCCGCGGTTCACGTTCGAGCGCGACCAGTGGTAGTAGCGGTCCATGGCCTCGAGCACCGGCTCCGGGGTGAGCGAGCTCGCCGCGGAGTCCAGGTACACCAGCCGATGACCCCCGAGCTCCCGATCGAGGATCGGGAACCGGCGGCGGATGGCGGTGACGTCGATGGCCATGGACGGCCTTCTTCCCGGGTGGTGGGTCAGGCGGTGGCGGCGTGGGCAGCACGGATGCCGTCGTACCCGCCGGCCTCGAGCTCGTCCGCGAGCTCTGGACCGCCCGAGGCGACGATGCGACCCTCGAACATCACGTGGACCTGATCGGGCCGGATGTAGTTCAGGATGCGGGTGTAGTGCGTGATGATCAGCACGCCGAGGTCGGGGCCCGACAGGCGGTTGACGCCCTCGGCCACGATGCGGAGCGCGTCCACGTCCAGCCCGGAGTCGGTCTCGTCCAGCACCGCCAGCTGGGGCCGCAGCAGCGCGGCCTGGAGGATCTCGAAGCGCTTCTTCTCGCCACCGGAGAAGCCCTCGTTGACCGACCGCTGCAGGAAGGACTCGTCCACCCCGAGCTCGGCCATCTCGGCGCGCAGCGACTGCATGAACGCCCGGACCGGCACGTCCTCCTCCCGGACCGCGTTGACGGCGGTGCGCAGGAAGTTGGTCAGTGACACCCCGGGTACCTCGACCGGGTACTGCATGGCGAGGAAGACCCCGAGCCGGGCACGCTCGTCGGGGGTGAGCTGCTGCAGCTCGGTGCCCTGCCAGGTGATCGTGCCGCCGGTGATGTCGTAGGCCGGATGGCCGGCGATCGCGTAGGCCAGGGTGGACTTGCCCGACCCGTTGGGGCCCATCAGCGCGATGGTCTGGCCCTTGTCGAGGTCGAGGTCGACACCACGGAGGATCTCCGTGCCGTCCGCCTCGACCTTCAGGTCGCGGATCTCGAGGTCTGCCATGTCGTGCTCCAGTGTGCTGGTCGTGGTGCGGCGCGGCCGCAGGTCGTCAGTGCGCCGGGAAGGGGGCGCCGTTCAGCGCGGCCGAGGTGTCGACGGTGACGTCGTCGCCGTCGATGGTGACCGCGAAGGTCGGGACCGGCGTCATCGCCGGCAGCGAGGAGGGCCGACCGTCGTCGAGGTCGAAGGTCGAGCCGTGCAGGGAGCACTCGACCCCGTTGCCCCAGACCGTGCCGCCGTCAGCGAGCGACCACTGCCGGTGCGAGCAGGTGTCGTGGACCGCCTTGACGGCATCACCGAGCCGTACCAGGCAGACGGGGACACCGTCCACGTCGACGCGGACGGGCGTGCCCTCCTCCAGGGAGGACAGACGGGCGTGCGCCTCACTCATCGATGTGGTCCTGCAGGCTGGCGTCGTTGACCTGGAAGGTGGACAGGTCGGCGGCCTCGATGAGCCGCTCGATCTCCGTCACCACGGTCTCCTCGATGCCCGGCAGGTCGACGCCGTCGATGACCTCGTGGAAGAACCCGGCCACGATGAGCCGGAGCGCGTCCTCACGCGCGATGCCGCGGGAGGTGAGGTAGTACACCTGGAGGGCGTCGATCTGCCCGGTCGCGGAGCCGTGCCCGGCGACGATGTCGGAGCACTCGATCTCCAGGAACGGGGTCGCGTCGGCCCGGGCCCCCTCGGTGAGGATCAGGGTCTTGTTGTTCTCGTCGGTGTCGGTCCCGACCGCGTCCTTGTGGACGAACACGTTGCCACGGAAGACGGTCCGGCTGTGGCCCTGCAGGGCCCCCTTGAACAGCACGTCGGAGAAGGCGCGCGGGCTGAGGTGGCGCACGTAGGGCTGCAGGTCGAACCACTGGCCGTCGTCGGCGAAGTAGATGCCCCGCGGCCGGGTCTGAGCACCGGGACCGACCAGGTCGGTCTCGGGCAGGAACCGGACGGTGCGACCCCCGACGGTGACCGACAGGGGCCGGATGTCGCTGTCCCGGTGGGCCTGCACCTTCTGCAGGGCCAGGTGGTCCACGCTCGACTCCCAGCGCTGCAGCGAGACCAGGTCGACGCGGGAGGCGTCGTGCGCGATCACCTCGACGACCTCGTCGACCAGGGCATCCGGGGCACCGGCGGAGGTGTGCTCCAGGTAGATGCTGGCCCGGGCGTGGTGACCGAGCACGGCCAGCACCCGCGGCAGGTGCGCCCCCGGCTCGGTGACGTGGACCTGGACGACGATCGGCGCGGCCACCTCGACCTCGGCGGGCACGGAGATGAACACCCCGGCGGTCCAGGCGGCGTCGTTGACCGTGATGGTGCGGTCGGCATCCGCCGCCGTGCCCTCGGGGTTCGAGGAGGTCAGGGACCCGAGCGCGGGCTCCACCACCTCGGCGTGCTCGCTTGCGGCGCTGGCGAGGTCGGCGACGACCACGCCCTGCGCCACCAGGGAGGCGGGCACGGTCACGTCCACCACGGCGCCGTCGACCAGGCGCACCAGCGCGACCTCGCTGTCGAGGTCGGCGGTGAAGGACGGCGGCGCCTCGGCGTCGCTGCCGGTCACGAGCGCGCGCTCGACGTCGAGCCGCTGCGCGAACGGGGTCGAGCGCCAGAACTCGTCCGCCGTGCTGTCCGGCCAGGCGAGGTCCAGCGTCCGCTTGTAGGCCGCGAGCCGCCGGTCGTGCAGCCAGGCGGGCTCGCTGCCCGCCTGGCTCAGTCCGGTGACCGCCGCCTCGGTGAGGCTGGTCAGGGTCGTCATCCGATGGCGCCTTCCATCTCGAGCGCGATCAGGCGGTTCAGCTCGACGGAGTACTCCATCGGCAGCTCACGAGCGATGGGCTCGATGAACCCGCGCACGATCATGGCCGTGGCCTCATCCTCGTCGATCCCGCGCGACTGCATGTAGAACAGCTGGTCGTCGGAGACCTTCGAGACCGTGGCCTCGTGCTCGATCGTGGCGTCCTCCTGCTCGATCTCCATGTAGGGGTAGGTGTCGGTCCGGGAGGTGTCGTCCAGCATCAGCGCGTCGCACTTGACCGCGGAGCGGGCGTGGTGCGCGCCCTCGTTGATCTGCACCAGGCCGCGGTAGCTGGTGCGCCCGTGGCCCTTGGAGATCGACTTGGACAGGATGTTGGAGGTGGTGTAGGGCGCGGCGTGGACCATCTTCGCGCCGGCGTCCTGGTGCTGGCCGTCGTTGGCGTAGGCGACCGAGAGGACCTCGCCCTTGGCGCCCTCGCCGGTCAGCCACACGGCCGGGTACTTCATGGTGACCTTGGAGCCGATGTTGCCGTCGATCCACTCCATGGTGGCGTTCTTCTCCGCCACGGCCCGCTTGGTCACGAGGTTGTAGACGTTGTTCGACCAGTTCTGGATGGTCGTGTACCGGACGCGCGCGCCCTCCTTGACGATGATCTCGACCACCGCGGAGTGCAGGGAGTCGGAGGAGTAGATCGGCGCGGTGCAGCCCTCGACGTAGTGCACGTAGGAGCCGGGCTCCGCGATGATCAGGGTGCGCTCGAACTGGCCCATGTTCTGCTTGTTGATGCGGAAGTAGGCCTGCAGTGGGATGTCGACCTTGACCCCCTCGGGGATCACGATGAACGACCCACCGGACCACACCGCGGTGTTCAGCGCCGCGAACTTGTTGTCGTTCGGCGGGATGACGGTCGCGAAGTGCTCGCGGAAGATGTCCTCGTGCTCCTGCAGGCCCGCGTCGGTGTCGAGGAAGATGACGCCCTGCTGCTCGAGGTCCTCACGGACCTTGTGGTAGAGCACGGTCGACTCGTACTGGGCGGCGACCCCGGCGATCAGCCGCTCGCGCTCCGCCTGGGGGATCCCGAGCTTCTCGTAGGTCTCGAGGATCTCCGGGGGCAGGTCCTCCCAGGAGTTGGCCTGCTTCTCGGACGCCTCGACGTAGTAGAAGATGTCGTCGAAGTGGATGTCGGACAGGTCCGCGCCCCAGTTCGGCATCGGCCGGCGCTCGTAGGCCTGGAAGGCCCGAAGCCTGAGGTCCCGCATCCAACTCGGCTCGTTCTTGCGCTCGCTGATGGCGGCGACGCCGTCCGCGGTCAGCCCGCGGCCGGAGGTGAAGGCGTAGCCCTCCTCGCCATCGGACCAGCCGAACTTGTACTCGGCGAGGTCCTGGGCGACGGACTCCTGGTTCCTGCGTGCGTCGCTGACGGGCAGCTGGATCTCGGTCTGGCTCACGGCTGGTCTCCTCGACCCGGTGGGCATCGAACGGTGCTCAGTGCGGCTCGGTCCCGTTCGGAACCGAGGTGGTCGTGTCCTCGCCGACCTCCGGGTGGAGGTCGTCGGTCGGGGTCGCGCTCCCGCAGGTACGGATCGTGCACACGCACGCGGGCGACCCGGCCGCCAGCGTCTGCCGGCGGGACAGCTGCACGTCGTCGCCGAGCGCCTTGGAGAAGGTCGCGGCCTCGTAGGCACAGACCTCCGGGTGGTCCTTGGCGACGTCGTAGATGGCGCAGTGGTCCTGCACCAGGGTGAAGCTCTCGCCGTCCTCCGACACCGACGCCTCGAAGCCGGCCGCGGACAGGGCGTCCGCGAGCTGGGTGAGGCGGGCGTGGAGGTCCTCCGCCGTGATCGCCTCCCGCAAGCCGTCGACCTCGCGCTCCACGCGCCAGCGCAGGAAGGCGTGGAGGCCATCCCGGCCGTGCTGAGCACCGAGGAAGTCGAGCAGCTCCGTCGCGAAGCGGTCGTAGCGGTGCGGGAACAGCCGCCCCGCCGCCGGTGTCAGACGGTAGCGGGCCGCGGGACGGCCGCGCGCACCAGCGACGGTGTGGGAGCTGACCAGCCCCTCCTCGTCGAGCACGGCGAGATGACGCCGCGCCGCGACCTCGGAGACCTCGAGCCGCGAGGCGACCTCGGCGACGCTGGCCTCCCCGGCTCGGCGGAGGTGCTCCACGATGGTGGCCCGCTGCTGCCCGAGCAGCGACACCAACGACCGCGCCTGGGCGGTCGGGGCGCTGGCGGCGGGCTGCGAGCTCACGGTGGCGGTCCTCCAGGCGATGCCGCCGTCGTGGGCTAGGCTGCCGACGCGCGGATCGCATTCCTCAACATCGCTGTTGAGAAAAGGGTAGGGCGGTCGGCCGTCCGGGGCAAACGCGCGCGCGGTCCGCCCATCGTCGTGCCTCGCGCGACACCCAGCGCACCCACCCGTGCGACGGGTCCGGAGAGCCTCTACGGTGAGGGGACCACCGAACCTGCTCGCGTCACCACAGCGTCGTCGCGACCGGTGTCCAGCCCACCGATGGGTGGGCGACGTCCGGGTCCCGTGCACGCCGTGGGCGCCAGCGCCGGTGCGGGCACCGGGCGACTGAGACCGCCCGCAGCACCGCGGATCGGTGGGCGCGGTGGACGAGCACCGAGGCGGCGCCCCGACACCACGGGCAGCGCCCCCACCGCGACGAGGACCCCGAGGGACACGACCGCAGGCCCAACAGGACCCGGGCCGCGCACGATCGGACACTCGTCCGAGCGTCCCCGGGGTCCTCCCCTGTCGGCCCCCGAGGCGGGCGGCCGGGGGCGACGGGCTACTGCTGCTGCTGGCCCATCCCGCCGGCAGCGCCGAGGGGCTCCAGCACGAAGCGCCGCATCGACACCTCGACCTCGAGCTCGTGCTGCTGCTCGCCCGCGAAGACCCCACGGAACGGCGCGACGTCGTCGTAGTCGCGACCGCGGCCGATCGACACGTGCCGCTCCCCGACGTGCTGGGGGTTGGTCGGATCGAGCGCGAACCAGCCCCAGCCGGGGATCGCGGCCTCGAGCCAGGCGTGGGTCTCGACCCGGACGAGGTCGGTGCCAGGCTCGGCGCCGGTCGCATCGTCCGCGGCGAACAGGTAGCCGGAGACGTAGCGGGCCGGCACGCCGAGCTCCCGCAGCACCGCCACGCCGAGGTGGGCGAAGTCCTGGCACACCCCGGCGCCGGCGGACAGCACCTCCTCGACCTCGGTCCCGATGCGGGTGGACCCGGACCGGTACTCGAGCTCGGCCACCCGGTCGTGCACCGCCTGGGCCAGCGCGACCACGTCATCGCCGACCTCGCGCGAGACCGAACGCGCGAGCGACCCGACCCCGTCACCCCAGCGGACGTGCGCGGAGGGCTGGAGCAGCTCCAGGTGCGCATCGCGGAAGCGCTCCTCCTCCAGCGCGGCGCGTGGGACCTCGTGGTCCGGCCGGACGGGCACCTGCGTCTCCACGGTGGCCTCGGCGAGGACCTCGAGGGAGCGGTGGGGCGCGCGGACCCCGAAGGTGTCGACCCGGGTCCCCCAGTAGTCGTGGTAGGAGGCCACCCGCGACCCCGGGTCGGTCGTGACGTGGTAGTGCACGAGCGCCTGGCGGTGGTCGGTCGCCGGACAGGCACGGAGCTCGTTCTGGGACTCGGTGACGGCCGCGGCGTAGCGGAACCGAGTCAGGTACCGGATGTCGAGCCGCACGCTGCCTCCTGCTTCAGCCCGTGGCGATCGCGTGCAGCGACCCGGACGGCTGGTGGTGGAAGAACTCGTCAGCCACGGCCTCGGCGACGAGCGCGATCTCGCGTTGCACGTCCTCCAGGAACGGGGACAGCCCGACGTCGAACAGCTCGCCGACGTCACGGAACTCCAGTGCGGCGCTGGTGCGGCCGAGCCGGCGGGCGGCACGGCTCGGCCGGCCCGCTCGGAGCGCGTCGAGCTGGAAACGGGCGGAGCGCAGGCTGTAGAGCACGCTGCGCGGCAGGTCCGGCTCGAGCAGCAGGAACTCGACCACGTCGGCAGGGTCCATGGAGGCCCGGTACCGACGCCGGTAGGCCTCGAAGGCGGAGGCGGACTTCAGCACCGCGATCCAGTGGTGGAAGTCGGTGCGGTCGGGACCCCGGGCGACCTCGCCGGTGGCCTCGGCCAGCCGCTGGCTGGGCCCGGACATCGCCTCGAGCTGCCCGTAGCGCACGTCGATGAGCCGGCAGGTCATCTCGGCCCGCTCCAGCAGCCGGCCGAGCGCCATGAACCGCCATCCCTCGTCGCGTGGCATGGTCTCGCTCGCCACGCCGTAGATCGTCATGCTCGCCCGACGGATGGCGCGGAACAGCTCGTAGGGCTGGTCCTCGAGCTCCTGCCCGAGGTCGCGGGCCGCCAGCATCAGGTGCAGGTCGTTGACCGCCTCCCACAGCTCCTGCGAGACGAGCTCACGGACCGACCGGGTGTTCTCCCGGGCCCGCTCCACGCAGGCGGTGACCGACCCGGGGTTGTCCGGATCGAGCACCAGGAAGCGCATGACCGCCCGGGCGTCGACCGGCCCACCGTACGACCCGTGCAGGTGCAGGACCTCGAGCAGCTGCTGCCAGGCCTGGGCGACCTCGCCGTACGGCGACTCCAGCTGGGTGTGGTAGGTGACGTCGACCATGCGGGCGGTGTCCTCGGCCCGCTCGGTGTACCGGCCGGCCCAGAACAGGTTCTCGGCGAGTCGCGCGAGCATCAGCCGCCCTCCCCGACCGGCGCGGCCGTCCCGTCGCCGTCGTCCAGGACCCAGGTGTCCTTCGAGCCGCCACCCTGCGAGGAGTTGACCACCAGGGAGCCCTCGCGCAGCGCCACCCGGGTCAGCCCGCCCGGGACCACCTCGACCGATTCCCCCGCGATCGCGAACGGCCGCAGGTCCACGTGCCGCCCGGCGAGGCGGTCACCGACCAGCGTCGGGTGCCGCGACAGCCCCACGACCTCCTGGGCGATGTAGCCGCGCGGGTCGGCCTCGACACGCTCGGCCATGGCCGCAACCTCGGCGTCGGTGGCGTGCGGGCCGATCAGCATGCCGTAGCCGCCCGCTTCGTTGACGGACTTCACGACGAGCTCCCCGAGGTGGTCGAGGACGTAGCGGCAGTCCTCGTCGCGGCTGCACTGGTAGGTGGGAACCTGGCCGAGGATCGCCTCCTCG
>JBLRWQ010000023.1:0-40439 GCA_047921175.1 Nitriliruptoraceae bacterium
ATCAAACACGCCAGTGGGTGGGGCCACTTCAGATCATCAAAGTGGGGCCACTTCTAGTTGACAAACCCAACCGGTTCGAGCGCGACCGGGTACTTGCGGGTCGAGATCCCTGCCAGGATCCTCGCGGTGACCTGCTCGGTCAGCAGGTCGGTATCCGCGAACGTCGCGTACGAGGCCAGCTGAGCCTCCTCCGGCTCGTCGCCGACGGTGCGGACCCGCGGACGGGACACCGGCAACCTGCGGCCACCAAGGGTGACCGTCCCGTCCTCGGTGCCATGCCGGGTGTGGGTCCGGGTTGTGGCGGCCCTTGGGTCCGGCCGGGTCGGTGACCTCGGCCTGCATCATCTCGGCCATGACCTCCAGGCCGACCGCGGTCGACGCGGCGAGCAACCCCTCCCGGACATGTGCAGCGAACGCGGCGAGATGGCCGTCGATCGCCCCGGCGAGCTGCCCTGGCAGCCCCCGCTCGGCCGTGGAGACCAGCCTCAGGCGCCGGTCATCGTCGTCGTGGTGGCGGGCAGGGGTGGGCGTGTGCGAACCTGACATGTGGGGGTCCTCCCTCGAGACTTGGCGGTCTCCGGAAGCCTGCCATCACACAGGCCTCCGGTGGAGGACCCCCACCTCAAGTTCAACGGACCCCGGGACAACCTCGCGATCTCGGCGATCCCCGCCACGATGAGCAAGACCAGCCTCGCTCCGCACTTCGCGGAGTGGCTTCGGGTGACTTAGCGGTTCCAGCCTTCAGCGGTGCGCATGGCCTCCAACGACAGCGTCTCGAGCTCGTGGGCGAGGTCGCGTAGCCGCCGGCCGTTGTCGATCCAGGGCTGGTAGGTCTCCAGCTGCTCGACGCTGAGCATCTTGTTGACGGTGCGGCCCTTGACGGTCCGGGACCACTGGAGGTAGGGACCGTGCCGCTGGTCGGGATCGTTTGCGCACCGGCAGGTCGCCCGGCCGCAGGTCACGGTCCGGGTCACGACCGAGCCGGGCAGGGTGAACCCCATCTCGCTGAGCTCAGCCACGATGCGTCGCCGTTCGGCGTCGACCTCGGCAGGGATCTCCGGCGGCATGCAGTGTCCGGTTGGAGATGCTTCGTTCGGATGGTTGCAGCGTATACGGTGCAATCTGAGTGGGCAACGAGGTCCACTTCTGCGGGCAGGATGTGGTGGTGGATGTCACCGACCTAACGGTCCTTGAGCGTCTCCGCCCCAACTCGATCGGACAGCACGGCCAAGAGAAGCAGCATGAGGTTGCCGGCGACCGCTGTCGCGAGCAAGCCCTGGCGGGCGACGAAGGCAGCCTGACCCGGCGTCGGGGCCGCCAGGCGGCTTGACATGACCAAGAGGCCCGCAGCGAAGCCAACAACCAAGCCGAACCAGAGAACGAAGAGCCGCTCGACCATGTAGAGCGCCACCGTGCTGCGAGCGGTTGCGCCGATGCTTCTGATGAGCGCTATCTCTGACCGGCGCGCCCAGAGCTCGATGCCAAGCAGTAGCCCGAGCGCGAGGCCGGCACCACCCCAAGCCCATCGGTGGCCGCGAGCGAGCAGTTCGTCGCTCGGTGGTTGTGCTGTCCCTCGACTAGTGAACGGACCGAAACGTTCCGTGCTGTCGGGATCGGGGACCAGTGCATTGGTCACGACCAGCCCCTGGTCGAAGGCTGCCGGTGCAAGAGCGACGAAACACTCATCGACCCGATCCTCGCCCATGAGCGGTCGTAGGATCGCACGCTCAAGTCTCGGAACCCGGAGCACTTCGGACCTCAGAATCGCAGCTACCTCGACCGTCATTCCGTCGATCCGCAGGTAGTCACCCTCGGCCACACCAAGTTCGTCGGCAGCTTGCGGACCGAGCGCCACCACACCGTCGCCGCTCAGTCGCTCGTCGCTCGCGCGGTCCCCCTCAGGCGCCAAGACGGACAGGGCGCCGGCGGTCACCGCGAAGACTGAGAATCTCGACTGCGGTTGGCGGTCAATCCGCGCGGCACCCATATCGGCCACACCCGCGGCGCCCTGTACGTACGGGAGGTCGTTGATCCCGCGACATCGTTCCGACAGGATGGGTTGCTCGAACGTGGTGTGCGCCGTGTAGCCGCCGGCACGTTCGAAACGCTCCTCGAGATCGAGCGAACGAGTCAACCATAGTGCCTCGACAACCATCGGGCCGCCCAGCAGTGCCGCCGCCGCAACCAGCATGAGCAGTGACCGCAAGGGCTGCAAGGCGAGATTTCGCCAGCCCTCCCGGATGAGATCGGCGGGTAACATCTCAGCGACGGGACAGCCTTCCGCCCGCAAGGTGATACTGCTCGTCGGCGAAACCCGCCAGCTGAGCATCGTGCGTGGCGATCAGCACACAGGCACCGGCGGCTGCAGCCGTCAGCAGCGCCTGACCGATATCGTCGGTCGTGGCACTATCCAGCTGCCCGGTTGGTTCGTCTGCGACGATGACGTCCGGGTCCGTGGCGAGCGCACGCGCGATGCAGAGCCGTTGGAGCTCACCGCCGCTTAGGTCGGCGGCTCGTGCCTCGGCAACCGACGCCAGACCGAAGCGTTCGCTCAGCGAGGAGGCCCGCTGCATCGCGACAGCCTCCGTCTGCCCTCGCATTCGGAGGGGCAGCGCGACATTGTCGAGCACGTTTCGATGCCCAAGAGCGTTGGTTGTCTGGAAGACCCAGCCGACCGATCGTCGGTAGGCCAAAGATCGCAGAGCGCGGCAGCGTGGACCGTCTCCCAGTCGGATCCATCCTTGACTTGGCTCGATGAGGCCGCCGACGATCGAAAGGAGGGTCGATTTTCCCGATCCGGACGGGCCCACAACCGCAGTCACTTCACCTTTCTCGAGCTGCAGGTCAATGTCGCTGAGAACCTCACGGCGTCCGTCATAGCTGTGACCAATCCCCGAAAGAGTCACGGCTGGCATGGCTCACCTGGACGGACCATCCTCCCCGCCACTGCGAGAACCTCACCCTCTAGTGTGGGCATGGCAATCTCGACGCGTCCATCACTTCCTCTGAGGACCTCGATGAGGATGGGCTCGGGAGGGTCTCCCGGCTTCCATGCGCAGGTCCTGCCCTCAGCGTCCTCGGTAACCGCCGAGGCCGGTAGCGCTACGACGCGGATGGGATTCGACAGACTCGTTTGGACGATCGCGAACTCGCTGTCGGCCTCGATCTGCAGTCCGAGTTGCTCTACGACATCGGGCGATAGGTCGTCTCCTGGCTGCCAGACTCCCAGTTGGTCGCCCTCGAATGACAACTCGTAACTGCCGGGGAGGAACCCAAAGTCGGTAGTCGCTTCGTCCTCCCCTGCAGGCTGAGCGACGGCAAGCATAGGCCTGGCAATCAGAACCGTATCCCCCGGTGGCGGAGTGAGGTCGCCAGCTGACAGAGTCACCTCATCGACAACGAAGGGATCCCTTGGTAGCCAGATAACGAAACGGCGCTCAAACACATCCTGTGAACTTTCGCCGAGGGACTCACGGTAGCGCCTGATTCCGGCGGACAGTTCCGACGTCCAACCTGACGCGATGTCGTAGCCCTCATCAAGTACGCCGACGGCAATCAGAAGCTCGCTAACCGCCTCTAGGTCTACTGGTCGCGAGTCAGCAGTCACGTCCGCAATCAGTGGCTCGGCCGAAGCCAAACCCACGACGGCGACTCCGTCAATCTCATACAGAAGGTCTCCGGTCGCGATGCTTTCGCCACCTCGCACCTCGACACGCGTGACGATGCCTGGCGCTTCGGCGTGGGCGACGGCCTTCTCTGGAGGACTCCAGTCTAGATTCAGAGTCAGGGAACGCTGATCGGTGACGGCTACCGCGTCAAGCGGAACGGTTAAGTCCCGTCGAGGTGGCTCAACGAGGCCGTCGATACGGCCCTCTGGAATGAGTACCGCCGCGAGCAATGCGAGGCTGGGAATGACGCATATGCCGAGAAGATACGTGGCCGTCACCAGACTTTGGCGCACATCTCTACTCCCTGTCCGGACTAGTTAGGTCCTGAAGGTGTTCCTCAGCTACACGAGGATCAGTATTCAGATAGTTGTAGAGCGCGCCGATGGCGGAGAAGTGCTCGTCATAGCATCGGTCCAGGGCCAGGTCTGACTCGTCCGTGAAGTGCTCACCGCGGTCTTCAGCCTCCAGTGCGGCTTCCACATCGACAACGGCCATGGTCCAGCCGAACTGCCCCACCAAACCTGGACGGTCTGGTGGCTCGTAGTCGACAGACACCCGTTCCATTCCCTGGTCCCGCAGGCATCGCGCGACCGCGTCTGCTGCACGTTCCACGTCGCCGAACGAAACCTCACCGTCGCCGATCACCGTCTGTTGAGCCGCTGGAGCAGCCTCAATGAGCGAACGTAGGTGGTCCGGAAGTTCGTCTGAGGCGGAGCTAGATGCACAACCCGATAGGGCAAGAGAAACTCCGGCGATTGCAGCAACTGCACGTCGGCTCACCAGAGGCGCCAGGTGGAGATCGACGTGCGGTGCCCACGGGTGTAACCGCTCTGACCGTACCCCCCCGATGGGACCGATCGAGAAGCCGTCTGGCCCACGGGCGCCCACGCGCTTGTGGACGACAGGTAGCTGGAGCCCTGCCAGTAGCGCATCTGCGCCTGGACACCTTGCGTGCAGTTCTGGTTGTTCCATGCCCGGACGGTGGTGGACGACGGGCGTTCAGAGAGCCACGCGCAACCACCTCCGAAGTTCGTCTTCGTTGACGCCGAGGCTGGCACCTGCAGCACCATGATCAACGCGATCGCCAGCGCCGCCACAATTGCGAGAATCCGAGGGCCTCGCATCTGACTAACTGTGACTGTACTCATCACGTTCATCCCCCCGGTCTTGAATCCGTTACTGAGCGTTACTTTGAGGACCTTATCCAGTAGTGCAGGTGACTTCAAGGGGTGCAGTGGGACTCGCCAGTGTTGAGCGCCTCGTTCTGTGACGCTGGGCGAGGCTTCGACCCGTGGGCATCGTCGGCTCAGGTCAGCTGCCCTCTACCGTCGAGGCCACTCAGGGCGGGCCGTCGCGGTGTGCGGAACTGGGAAACAAGCTGAGAAAGCGCGGTCGCCTTCGCAGTGCATGTAGCCTTTCGCAGTTGTCTTGGCACGATGCAGGACGGACGCCCATGGACGAGGAGATCGCAGCAGCCATCGAACTGCTGCGCGCTGCTGGTACCGACACGGAAGGTGTCGAGGCCAAGGCCGCTGCGGGCGGGTTCCCGGGCTCGGCGTTGCTGAAGTCGATCAGCGCTTTCGCCAACACCGGTACCGGCCTGATCCTGCTCGGAGTCGATGAGGAGAGCGGCTTCGAAGTCGTCGACGTCGATGCTTCCCAGCTGGCTTCGCAGCTCGCTCAGGTGTGCCGGGAGTCGATCGAACCGCCGGTGTCGGCAGCCGTCGAGATCGTCGAGGTCGAAGGTAAGCAGGTCGTGGCGGCGCGGGTCTTCGAGTTGCCAGCCGACCAGAAGCCCGCCTACGTCAAGAACAGGGGCATGAACCGGGGCTCCTACGTCCGGGTGCACGACAGCGATCGGCAGCTGACGACGTACGAGGTGTCCATCCTGCTGGCCAACCGCACCCAGCCGCGATACGACGCCGAGCTGGTCCTGGAGGCGACGCTCGACGATCTCGACGGTGCGCTGGTGGACGCGTTCGTCGCTCGGCTCCGAGCGAACAAGCCCTCGACCTTCCGCGATGCCACCGCCCAAGAGACGCTGCTGCTGGTCGGGGGAGCCGACCGTGACGATGGCGGTGCCCTCCGGCCCACGCTGGCCGGTCTGCTGGCTCTCGGGCGCTACCCACAACGCTGGCACCCCCAGCTCAACGTCGCCGTGGTCGCGTACCCGACGCCCAACAACGAACCGCTGGCGGACGGCACCCGCTTCCTGGACAACGTCGCCATCGACGGGCCGATACCCCGGATGGTCGTCGACGCCGTCGCGGCGGTGCAGCGCAACCTCAGCCGCCGTTCACGCGTCCCGTCGCTGTTCCGTGAGGACGAGTGGGACTTCCCCATCGAGGTGATCCGTGAGCTCATCGTCAACGCGCTGATGCACCGCGACCTCTCCCCGGGCGCCCGCGGTGCGCAGGTCCGCATCGAGATCTACCCGGACCGCCTCGAGGTCCACAACGCTGGTGGCCTGTTCGGACCCGTGTCGGTCCGCGACCTCGGAGTGCGCACCATCACCTCGTCGCGCAACGCGCGACTCAGCAAGCTCCTCGAGGACACCCTGCTCCCCGGCACCGACGGGCCGGTGGCCGAGAACCGCGGGTCGGGCTTCGTGACGCTGACGCGGCGGCTCGAAGCGGTCGGGATGGGACGACCGGTCGTAACCGACGAGGTCGCCACTTTCACCGTTCGGCTCAGCAGCACCTCGCTGCTGGACGACGTAGCGTTGGACGATCTTGAGCGCTTCGACACGTCGGGGTGGAGCGACCTGCAGCGCCTGGTTGTGGCGCTCGCCGCTCGGGAGGAGCACGTGTCCAACGAGCGGGTGCGAGAGGTCTCTGGTGCGCAGGCGTCGGATGTCGGGGCGGCGTTCGTCGGCCTACGGCAGCTTGGGGTGCTGGAACGGATGGGGCAGGGGCGTGGGAGCAGTTGGCGCCTCGTACCGGGTGCCTCGGTACAGCCAGCGCAGGGCACAGAAGCCCCACCGTTCGCGGGGGCCCCGCGAGCACGGAGAGCGCCAACGAGCGAGGCACCACAGGCACGGGTGCTGCTGCACTCTCTGACGGAGAGTCCAGCGTCGGCAGCCGAGCTTCACCATCGTGTAGAGATCGGTACCAAGCGGAACGTGCTGTACTGGCTACATCGCCTTGAGGATGAGGGGCTCGTGGCTCCGACGGCGGCCAAGAGAAACAGTCCCGTGAACCGTTGGAGGCTCACCGACGCCGGGGCGGCGCTGCTTGAGGACATCGAGGGTTGACGGCCGAAACCGTGAGGTCGCCGACGGAGATGCCCCTGGAAGGGGAGTCTCTTCCAAGGACCGGGCGGGTGTTCATCCGCCTCCGAAGATGGCGGTGGCGTCGTCGCCTTCGAGTGCGTGGGCCTGAAAACTCACTACGTTTAGTGTGAAACCCCGAGAATCGGGGAAAGACAGGCCCGTCTGACCAGCGGAAACACAACTTCCAATGGTCCCAACACCTCCGTTCGCCGGTCTTGCGGCCCGAGGACGGCAGGATCGCCCGAACTCCTCCGTGATCGCCGTCGAAGGCCGCCTGCTCCCCGCAGGCGGATCGCATGACGCCTGCCCCCAGACACCGTTCACCCGATAGTCCCATCCCCGGCCGTCCTCCGCTGCGCCTGCGGGTCGGCGACCAGGTGCAGGTCTCCCACCGGGACAGCGCCTGGCCGGCCGTCGTGGTCGTGCACACCGCCATGGGGTTGGGTTGCGGCCCGCACCCTCGCGCACTACCGGGCGGCTGTGCCGTCATCGAGGCGCCGCCCGTCCTCGTCCAGGACGTCCCGCCAGGAGCGGGTGGGTGTCCAGCCGAGCAGGCGCTCGGCCTTCGAGGAGTCGATGCCCGAGCGACCGGCGTCGGCTCGGAGCGTGGTGGCCTCGAGGTTGCGCACCTCGATGCCGGCATCGGGGAAGGCCGCGGCGACGAGGTCCGCGAGGTGCCAGGTCGTGGCGTTCTCGGGCTGGGCGACGTAGAGCACCTCGTGGCCGGACAGCTCCACCTCGACAGCGAGGCGGATGGCGACCGCCAGGTCCTCGTTGTCGGTGTAGGCCCAGAAGCCGAGCGAGGGCTGGGTCGGTTCGCGGACGAGCGGGCCGAGGTTGCGCTCGTAGTCCTCCGCGTCCCGCTGGACCCAGGACGGACGGATCGTCACGACCGACAGCTCCGAACGGGCGATCGCGGCGTCACACCACTGTTCGATGACCAGCTTGCCGAACCCGTAGGGGTCCTGCGGCGCGCACGGGGTCTGTTCGTCGATGGGCAGGGAGGCCGGCAGGATCCGTCGCTCCGCGAAGACGAACCCCGTGACCGTCTCGCTGGAGACGTTCACCAGGCGGGGCACCTGCCAGCGCACGCAGGCCTCGACGACGTTGAACGCCGCCATGACGTTGTTGGCGAAGACGACGTGCGGGGCATGGTGGAGCGGTACGGGGATGGCCGCAGCGTGGACGACCGCGTCCATCCCCCGCACGATCGCGTACGCCACCCCGGCGTCGGTCAGGTCCGCCTGCAGGTAGTGCGCGTTCGCCGGTGGTGCGCCCTCGGTCGGGGCGCCCCGGTCGGTGGCGATCACCTCGTGGCCGGCACGTTGCAGCTCCGCGACGGCGGCGATGCCGACCTTGCCGCGTGCTCCGGTCACCAGCACCCGCATGGTTGCTCCCGTCCGAGGCGGCTCCGCCCGTCAGGCCGGGTCAGCGACCTCCGCTGACCGTCCGGCTGCGCTGTTCCTGACCTTGCATGCCGTAGGGGTAGCCGGCTGCGCCGGGATCGCTCACCCGGTCGAGCAGGGCGGTCTCCTCGTCATCGAGGTGCAACCCGGCGGCGCCGAGGTTGTCGGTGAGCTGTTCCAGGGTGCGGGCACCGAGGATCACCGAGGTGACCTGCGGCCGGTCCGCGACCCACGCCAGCGCGACCTGCGCCATGGAGGCCCCACGTCCGTCCGCGACCTGGCGGACCGCCTCGATGACGTCCCAGGTGCGCTGGTCGGCACTGCGCCGGTCGTAGGCCTCCAGGCCGCGATCCGGGTCCTCGCCGAGGCGGCTCGCCCCCGTCGGGCGCTCGTCGGGCCGGTACTTGCCCGTCAACCAGCCGCCCGCCAGCGGCGACCACGGCAGGATCCCGAGACCGTTGGCCTCGCAGGCGGGCACGATCTCCCACTCGAGCTCACGGCCGAGCAGGTTGTAGTGCGGCTGCAGCGTCACCGGCACCGACCAGCCGTTGAACTCGGCCAGATCCACCGCCTGCTGCAGCTGCCAGCCGGTGAAGTTCGACAGCCCCACGTACCGGATCTTGCCGGCCGACACCGCATCGTCGAGGAACCGCAGCGTCTCCTCCAGCGGGGTCAGCGGATCCCAGGCGTGGACCTGGTACAGGTCGATCGTGTCCACCTGCAGCCGGCGCAACGAGGCATCGAGTGCCATCGACAGGTGCCGCCGCGACAGCCCGAGATCGTTCGGCCCGTCGCCGGTCGGGAAACGCCCCTTGGACGCGAGCACGACCTGGTCGCGGATGTCCGCGGGTGCGCTGGTCAGCCACCGGCCGATGATCGCCTCCGACTCGGTGCCGGCGTACACGTCGGCGGTGTCGATGAAGGTCCCACCGGCCTCCACGAACGCATCGAGCTGGGCGACCGAGCCAGCCTCGTCCGCTTCCTGGCCGAAGGTCATCGTCCCGAGGCACAGCGACGACACGACACAGCCACTGCGTCCGAGCAGGCGGTACTCCATGGAGCGGTCTCCGGTGTCGGCGATACCTCGACCGTAGTCGTCACGCGGCATCCGCAGCCGCCCCGGGGTCGAGCACTACGATCCAGCCCAGCAGCGAGGGGAGCAGCGTGGGGAGCTCCATCCCGGAGGAGCCACGGTGGGCGCCGGACACGGTGCCCGCGGAACGGGCGCTGTGGCGTTGGGCGGTCGAGCAGCTGCATGACCGCGTGCTCATCCTCCCCCAGGTTGCGATGACCGTCGGGCAGGGCGGGCGCGCGACCGAGGCGGAGGCCGATCTCGTCCTGCTCGATCCGATGCACGGGGTGACCGTGGTCGAGGTCAAGGGTGGGACCCTGCTCTACGACGCTCGCCGCGCTGTCTGGCGTCGGCGCGAGGCAGGCGCCGCCGCGATCCGCGATCCCGTCCAGCAGGCGAAGCGCACCCGCTCCGTGGTGGAGGCGGCGATCCGGGCCGGGGGGCTCGCCACCTCGCCACTGGCGCTGCGATGGGCGGTCGCGACCCCCGAGTGTCGGCTCGAGGCACCGGGGGAGCCGGTGCTGGACGAAGCCCAGCTGTGGGATGCGCTCGCCGCCGACCAGCTCGAGGTGCTCTACCGGCGAACCTGCGGCCGCCTGGCCGGTGGGGAGCGATCGCTCGGGGAGGAGGCCGCGGCGCGCATCGCCAGCATGCTGCGCGGCCGCACCCGCGAGGGTCACCCGACGCTGGCTGTCGCCGTGGACGAGCACGAGGCCCAGGTTCGGTTCCACACCGAGTCGCATCGCAACGTCCTGCGTCGGTTCGCGACCCATCCGCAGGTGCTGGTGCGGGGTGCGGCCGGCACCGGCAAGACCGTGCTCGCGCTCGAGGCCGCCGTGCAGTTCGCCTCGCTCGGGCAGCGGGTACTGCTGGTGTGCTGGAACGTGGCGCTGGCGAGATGGCTGCGGGAGGAGCTACGCGAGCAGTTGGCGGCGATCGGCAGCCCGGCTGCGGCCCTCGTCACCGGCGATGCCGACGGCCGCGTGGTGGTGGGCAACGTGGTCGCCCTGGCCGAGCAGGGACTGCAGGAGGCGCCGGATGAGGACCTCGACGCCTGGTACCACGAGCACCTCCCCGGGCGGCTCACCCCGGCGCTCACCGCCGGCGAGTTCGATGTCGTCGTCCTGGATGAGGCTCAGGACCTCAGTGAGCTGTGGGTGCTCGCGGTCGCGTCGCTGCTCGCGAAGCACGGCCGCTGGTACGCCTTCGCCGATGCGCAGCAGGACCTCTTCCACGCCGATGCCGCGCTCCCCGACCTCCTCGATGTCCAGCACGAGCTGCGCGAGAACTTCCGCAACTCCCGCGCGATCGCGAGTTTCGCGGCAGCCTTCGGCGAGGTGGAGCTCGACTGTGTGACCGGCGACGGTCCCGCGGTGCGGTTCGTCGCGGTCGACCACGCCGAGGTGGTGGACGCGACCGATGCGGTCGCGCGGCGGCTGCAACGTGACGAGCGGATCGCCGACCGTGACCTGGCGGTGCTGTGGCTGTTCCACAACCCGTGGCGTGGCGACGCCGAGCGGCTGGCGGCCGCGGCGCTGACGGGGGAGCGGGTCACCACGAACAGCGCGTCCTTCAAGGGCATGGAGCGGCCCGTGGTCGTGCTCGGCCTGGACGCGGATCCGTCCCGCGCGGATCGGGGGGAGGTGGTGGCGCGGGCGATCTACGCCGCGGCGACCCGGGCCCGGTCGCTGCTCGTGGTGGTCGGGGACCCGGTGACGGCGGACGCGCTCGGGTTCTCCGACCTCGGCGAGCGGTTGCGTGACGCTCGAGACGCGCCGCCCGATGTCGTCAGCAGGTGACGGACCAGCCGGCTCTGCGCGGCCTGGCCAAGCTGCCCTCGGGGGCCGCGCTCCGCGGCTCAGGCGGCGATGCTCGGGGGCACGGGCCCGACCGCAACCGCATCCTCGGAGCGGCCGATCGCGTCGAGGTCGGTGCGACCTGCTGCGAGGTCGACGAGCGACGTCACCAGCCGTTCGAGCCGCCGCCGAAGTTCCGGGTCCTGGAGCCGGCCGTCGTCGCCGAGCGCCTGGTCGGCCCGGGCGACAGGGAGTTCGAGCGGGACGACCCGGGCGCCGATGCGGTCGCTGATGCGACGGGTCTCGGCCTGGGCCCAGGCGGCCCCGAAGCGGCTCGGGCTCGCACCGATCACCGCGAGCGCCTTGCCGGCGAGCACGGCGTCCCCGGCTGGGCGGGAGGCCCAGTCGAGCGCGTTCTTCAGGGGTCCGGTCACCGATCCGTTGTACTCCGGGCTCGCGACCAGGATGGCGTCCGCCGCGGCGATCGCATCGTGGAAGGCGCGCACGGCCTCGGGCAGCGGATCCTCCTCGAGATCCTCGTCGAACAGTGGCAGCTCGCCGACCAGCGAGGGGATCCGCAGGGTGGCGCCGTCGGGCAGCAGCCGGCCGGCCTCCTCGAGCAGTCGTCGGTTGAGGGAGCCGGCTCGTAGGCTCCCGCAGAGACCGAGGATGTGCATGGAAGCTCCTAGGGTCGTGGACAGGAGGGGTTCGGAAACGCAGCCCGGTCAGACGTACAGCCCGACGGATCCGTACCCGTCGGCCCCGAGCAACAGACCCGCTGGAGGAACGACGTGCTTCACACGCCCGGTCCCGGTTCGTCGTTCCCGCAGCCGGAGCGGCTCCCGGTGACGACGTTGCTGATGGTCGCGCTGCTCGCGGCCGGCCTGCTCACCTTCGGCCTGCTGTTCGTGCTGCTGGCGCTGGTGCTCGCCGGGCCGGGCCTGGCGGTGATCACGGCGGTCGGGTACACGCTCGGCTCGGGGATCTTCCTCGCCCGCCTGGCAGGCTCCCTGCGTGCTGGGCCGGGCCGTTGAGTGGAGGTTGCGCGATCCCACGTCTCGTGACTGGCACACTGCCCGCCGACCACGCCGGCGGAGACCGAAGATCAGCACGTCCGACAAGGTCCGGAGCACCTCGACCCAGCAGCTGCTGGGTGTCTACGACGCGGACGGGGGGCTCGTCGGGCAGGCCCGCTACGTCGTCGGTCACCTGCTCGGCACGGCCGAGTGCGCTCTGTGCGCCATCACGCAGGCGCCACTGCGCCGCACACCCGAGTGGGACCGCATGGTCGCCGGCCTCGAGCTGCCCCTCGCGGTGGTCCATCGCAACCAGGTGCCCTTCTGGGCCCGGGCGGCGGTGGACGCGGTGCCCCTCCCGGTGATCCTCGCCCGGACCGTCGACGGGCACGTGATCGACCTGCTCGGGCCGACCGAGCTCGAGGCCTGCGGCGGGTCGGTCTCGACCTTCCGTGATCTGCTCGATGAGGCGCTGCGCCGGCTCGGTTAGCCGCGGCGTCCGGCGACGACCGCCACGGTGTCGCCGGCCGGGTCGAGGGTCGTGCCGTGACATCCGCGAGGCCCTCCTCCGCGGAGGAGCCCGTGTCGTCGAGCTCCGAGGTCAGCTGCTCGAGCGGCAGGTGCGCCAGCCGGTGGTGCACCCATCGGGTGCGGTGTGGCTCGACGATCAGGTGCCCGCCCAACGGAACCGGTACGGCATCGTACGGGAACGCCTACGCCACCCCGATGTGGTCGTCGGCCGCCCAGAACCCCGTATCGAGCCGTTCCTCGATACGGCAGGTTTCCGGTACGTGTTCGTACCCGTTCATGGAGAGCGCGTCGAGGATCCGTTGCTGCAGGTGCGGGTCGGTCCTCAGTTCCTGCGGACCGCCGAGCGAGAACGGTGGGGGGCGCCGGGCGAGAGCACGCCGGAGGTCGTCGATGGTGTGGGTCCTGGGTGAGTGGCCCTGATGGCCGAGGCCGGCGACGGAGCGGTGGCTCGAGGGCGCGTGCAGACCGGCGTGCGGCGGCGGCTGCAACCTGGTCCCGGTGGGAGGTCCAGATGCGGGCGGACGGGGACGAGCGGGAAAGAGCGGGGACGAGCGGGGACGTTCGCCCGCGTGGAACGCCGGTGATGGTCCCCGACCCGGGCGGGATCAGGGGATGTCCCACCACAGGGTGGTGGTGGGCCGTTCGGGCGGCTGCGGGTGGGCGGCGAGCGCGGCACGGAGCTCGTCATCCCGGGAGGGGGCGAGCCGGAGCCGGGTGCGGGCGAAGCGCAGCGGCTCATCGCCCTGGTCGCCCGCGGTCCGGCGGGGCTTGGTCCAGTGCTCGACCTGGACGTCGTAGCCGGCCTCGCGCACGACCGCCGCGGCGTCGTCGGAGGTCGGTCCGACCGGCCGCTCGATGCCGTGGAGCTCCCGCCACAGCGGGGTCAGCCACGTCAGCGGGTGGTGCTGCGGGAGCTCGAGCACCACCCGGCGTCGTGCCCGGCGCGTCAGCGCCGCCACGAACGGGAGCAGGTCCCAGATGCCGTAGGCGACGTTGTGGCAGACCGCCACCTCGACGTCCGGGACCCGGTCGGCGTCGTCCGGCCACGATCCTTCCACCGTCGTGACCAGCGCGCCCCTGGCGGTCGCGCGGTCCGCGAAGGCGGCGAGCATGTCCGCCTGCGGGTCGAGGCCGACGAGCCGCCCGGCCGGGGGGACCAGCGGCAGGCTGCCGGCGCCGGCGCCGCAGCCGACGTCCAGCACCGCGTCCCCGTCGCGCAGCGCCTCCGTCGCTCGCTGCCGCGACGGCGCGTCGACGAGGTCCGTGTGGTCGGCGATGGCCGCGAACCGCGCCACGTCGAACCGCTGCTGTTCCGTGGACAGGGCCGGCAGGTGGTCCGGGACCTGCCACCCCGCCAGCTCCTCCGCCCACCGGGTGGCCGCATCGGGCAGGGCCTTCGGGACGAGCAGGACGTCGAGGTGGCACGCCCCCGGCTGGAGCGCCGACCACGGTGCGGAGAAGCTCAGCTGCGCCAGGGCACCGGTCGGCACCTTCGTGCGGAGCTGGCGACCGGCCGCCGGGGTCGCGTCGCCCGCCAGCAGGTCGAGGAGACCCTCGACCTCGGGGTTGTGGCCGATCAGCAGGACGTCGCCGGCGTCGTTCCCGACGTTGCGGCAGCGCGCCAGGAGCTCCTCCTCCTCGGCGCCGTAGAGCGCCGGGTCGACCACCACCTCGATGTCGGCCGGGAGCGCGTCGCGGACACCGTCGAGGGTGGCGCGGGTGCGCGCGGCGGAGGAGCACAGGACGTGGGTGACGTCGCTGCCTCGCACGGCGAGGACGCGGCGCAGTTCGGGCAGGGTGCGCTCACCGCGGGGGTTCAGTGGCCGGTCGTGATCAGCCAGGGTCGGGTCGTCCCAGCTCGACTTGGCGTGCCGCAGCACCAGCAGCCGTCGCAGCATGCATGTCCGTTCTGGCGGGTCCGGCGGACCGTGGGCGGTCGCTCGGTCCACGGTAGGTCACCGGTGCCCGGTCGTGAGCCGTCCGCGGCGAGGTCCGAGGCCCCGTGCGCCCTGGACGTGCTGTCCTTGCCGAGGTGGTCCGGGTATCGGCAGACTCGACCGCCGACCGATCCGCGGAGGAGGAGGAGCGAGATGTCCGACACACCGCGAGGAACGACGCCGGCCCCGATCACGATCCGTCCGGTCGTCGCCGAGCAGCTCGCTGCCGCCGCGGATCTGCTCGCCCGTGGGTTCGCGGAGGAGCCGGGGAACGTGGCCCTGCTACCCGACCCCGCGGCACGGCATCGGCTGATGGCCGCCGGAGCCCGCTCGGTGCTGCGGCGCACGATCCCCCACGGGACGGTGCACGCGGCGGCGGTCGGCGACGAGCTGGCGGCGATCGCGATCTGGGAGGCCCCCGGTGTCCCGTCACTGACGGTCCGTGGGGCGATCGGTGCGGTCTCGAGCAAGCTCGGTCAGGCTCCGACGCTGGCCCGGGCCCTGCCGCACAAGCTGTCGGTCATCGCCGGGTCGATGCGCCCGGCGGTCGGCATGGTCCGGGCGCGCCAGCGCGCGGTCGCGACCGCGTCGACCGGGCTGACGTGGCACCTGGCCTTCCTCGCGACCGCGCCCGAGCATCGCGGGCGGGGGTTGGCGCGGCAGCTGCTGGAGCGGCAGCTCAGCCGCTGCGACGAGGACGGCGCGGCCGTGTGGTTGGAGACCACCGACCCGGTCAACCCTCCCATCTACGCGCGTTTCGGGTTCACCACCGTCGCACATGTCGAGGATGCGGCGTGGCTGCCGGGGCTGTGGGTGATGCGGCGTGAGCCTGGCGGCCCGGCGTGACCGTCGCGCCGCCGTCCACGGGCGGCCGGGGCCCCGTCGCGGTCGTCACCGGGGCGAACCACGGCATCGGGGCGGCGACCGCGGAGCGGCTCGCGAGCCGGGGGGTCCGGGTGCTGGTGACCGGAAGACCGATCGAGGAGGTCCACGACCCGGCCATCCCCGACGCGTACGACGTGGCTCGCCGGCGCGATCCGGTGCAGGTCGCTGACCGGATCCGTGGTTGGTCACCGACAACCGGATCGGGCTGCGCTGACCCCGGCTCAGTGGTGCCGGCCCGGGCGGTGCACTGCGCTCAGCCGGCAGGTCGCCCAGCCGAGCTCCCGCCACGCCACCGGGACCACCAGCTCCGCCAGCGCCCCCGGCGGGAAGCCGCGGGACAGCGCCTCGCGGACCACCGGGGTGTCCTGGATCGCGAGCTCGTGGACCAGCGCGGCGACCCCGGGGTTGTGCCCGATCAGCAGCGCCGCCGGCACGTCGTCAGCCAGCTCCCGGCACCGAGCCAGCAGGTCGTCCCCGCCGGCCATGTAGAGGTCGTTGGACACCTCGATCGTGGCATCCTCGGGCAGCGCACCCCGCACGCCCTGGAGGGTCGCGGCGGCACGGACCGCCGCGGAGCAGTGCACGACCGCGATGGCGCCTCCGCGCTCCGCGAGACGCTGGCTGAGCTCCGGCAGGGTCTGCTCGCCGCGGGCGGACAGGGGCCGGTAGGCGTCGCTCAGCCCGCTGCCGTGGCTGACGGCGTCGGCGTGGCGGAGCACGAACAGGCGCCGGTCAGCCGACATGATCGACCCGCCGTCCACCGACCCAGACCCCGGTGATGCTGCCGGGATCGGCCAGCACCTCGATCCGCTCGCTCGGGTCGCCGGCCACCGTGACCACGTCGGCGTCGAAGCCGGCCACGAGCTGGCCGGTGTGCGGTGCCCGCGGCCCGAGCGTCCCCGGCCCGTTGGCGGTCGCCGCCTCGATGGCCTCGAGCGGGGTCAGGCCCGCCTCGGTGAGCAGGACCAGCTCCCGACCGTGCCGGCCCCAGGAGACCGGGGCGCCCGGCACGGAGACGAGCACGTCGGTGCCCATCGCGATCCGGACCCCGGCCTCGTGCGCCAGCGCGACCGCGTCCCGGTGGCGGGCGTCGGTGGCGACCAGCTTCTGCCACATCGCGTCCGTCAGCGGACCCTGCCCGGCGGCGATGAGGTCCGTGACGATCAGGCGGGTCGGCACCAGCGTGACGTTCCGCTCGACCATGGCCGCGCAGACCTCCTCATCGAGGTAGGTGCCGTGCTCGATCGTGCCGACCCCGGCCTCGACGGCGGCCAGCATGCCGGGCTTGCCGTGGCAGTGGGCCATCACGGTCCGCTCCGCCAGCCCCGCGACCTCGACGATCGCGGCCAGCTCCGCGTCGGTGAACTGCTGGTGGATCGGGTGGTCCCGCTCCGACAGCACCCCGCCGGAGGCGCAGACCTTGATCACGTCCGCGCCGATCCTGAGCTGCTCGCGGACCGCGGTGATCACCCCGTCCACCCCGTCGCAGACCCGCAGCGTCCCGTCGAGCCGGGCGAGGTCGTGCATCCAGTCCAGCGGTAGGTCGTGCAGGTCGCCGTGCCCGCCGGTCGTGGACAGGATCGCCCCCGCGCCGTAGCAGTGCGGGCCGGGGATCGAGCCCTCACGCACCACCCGACCGAGCAGGACGCCGAGCCCGCCGGCGTCGCGGATCGAGGTCACCCCGGCCGCCAGCGCCCGGCGCAGGTCGGCCGTGGCCCGGGCGGCCCGGACCGCGACCGGCACCTCATGCAGCGCCCCCAACGACATCGTCGTCAGCCCCATCAGGTGCGTGTGGCAGTCCCACAGCCCCGGCAGCACCGTCTGGGCGTCCACCACCTCGGCGTCGGGGGTCGTGGGAGCGTCCGAGGCGGGGCCGGCGTAGGCGATCGTGCTGCCGTCCAGGACCACGACCGCATCGTCCACCACCGCGCCGCGGCCGGGGATGAGCCGCTCCGCCTGGATCCGGGTCGTCATGGTCGTGCCTCCTCGTCGAGGTGGCACGCTAGGGCGACGACCGCTGTGGAGTGCATCCACGGGGCCCTTGCCCCAAGGTCTGAACCGTGCTTCACTGCTTGTATGGCCTACCGCCGCACCCCCGCCATCGACCGCCGCCTCGCGGACGACCGCGAACGGCTGCTGGCCGCCGCCTCGGCCCGGGTCGCCAGCGACGGGTGGGCGGCGCTCACCATCTCCGAGGTCGCCCGGGACGCAGGGATGGCCACCGGCCGCGTGTACACGCACGTCGCCGGCAAGGACGAACTGTGCACCGAGGTGTTCCGCCGGGCCGCGGACCGGGAGCTCGCGCGCGTCGCCGCAGCCGCCGGCGTGGGCGTGGATGACCACGGGGACCCCGTACCGACCTCGGATCGGCTCACCGCGGCGCTCCGCACCTTCGCCGCGCGGGCGCTGGCCGGCCGGCGGCTGGCCTACGCCCTGCTGGCGGAGCCCGCCGGGCAGGCGGTGGAGGCCGAGCGCCTGCGCTACCGGGCCGGCTACCACGAGCTGTTCGCGGCCGTGCTGCACGAGGGGCTCGCCCGCGACGACCTGGCCCCGTGCCGCGTCGACGTGGTCGCCGCCGCGCTGATCGGTGCGGCCGGTGAGGCCCTGGTCGGCCCGCTGGCCCCGGCCGCGACGACCGACGACGACACCGAGGTGGTGGAGGCGCTGCTGGCGTGCTGCCAGCGGATGCTGCCGATGACGGTGCCGGGATCCGCCGCACCGGCCACCGCCACCTCGATGCCCGTACCGGCCGCGACGTGACCCCTTAGGAGGACCCCATGCCCGCCACCCACACCGTGTTGAACCAACCCCCGGCCATCGGCGCCCACGACGCCTACGCCGAGGACGTCGCCCTGCGCGAGGCCGTCCACCGTGAGGGGGCCGGCTGGTCCGAGGACGGCCTCGGTGAGGTCGGCCGCCTGGTCGGGGACCCGGCCTGGGTCGAGCGCGGTCGGCTCGCCAACGAGCACCGCCCCGTGCTCCAGACCCACGACCGCTACGGCCACCGCATCGACCGGGTCGTCTACCACCCCGCCTACCACGAACTCATGGCCGCCGGCGTCCGGGTCGGCCTGCACGGCGCCCCCTGGGCCGCGCCGCAGCCCGGTGCGCACGTGGCCCGCGCCGCCCGCTACGTGCTGTGGCCCCGCATCGACTCCGGCACGCTCTGCCCGCTGACGATGACCTACGCGGTCGTCCCGAGCCTGCGCCACCAGCCGGACATCGCCGGGCTGTGGGAGGACAAGGCGCTCAGCAGCACCTACGACGCCACCGAAGGACCCGTCGCCGCCAAGCAGGGCGCGCTGTTCGGGATGGCCATGACGGAGAAGCAGGGCGGCAGCGACGTGCGGGCGAACACCTCGGTCGCGGTCCCGATCGACGCGGGCGGCCCGGGTCAGGCGTACCGGATCACCGGGCACAAGTGGTTCTGCTCGGCGCCGATGAACGACGCGTTCCTGGTGCTCGCCAAGGTGGACGACGCCCCGACGCCGTCCTGCTTCCTGGTGCCGAGGTGGCTGCCCGACGGGGCGCGCAACACCTTCCTGCTCCAGCGGCTCAAGGACAAGGTCGGCGACCGGTCCAACGCCTCCAGCGAGATCGAGTTCGAGGACACCGTCGGGTGGATGATCGGCGAGCCGCACCGCGGCGTGCGGGTCATCATGGAGATGGTCGCCCACACCCGGCTCGACTGTGTCAGCGGCGCGACCGGGTGGCTGCGTGCCGGGCTGGTCGAGGCGACCTGGCACGGCGTCCACCGCGAAGCCTTCGGCCGGCGTCTCGTGGAGCAGCCGCTGATGCGCAACGTCCTCGCCGACCTCGCCATCGAGTCCGAGGCCGCGACCGCGCTGGCGCTGCGGCTCGCGCGCGCCTTCGACCAGGCCGAGCTCGACACCCACGAGGCCGCGATCCAGCGCATCGGCACCCCCGTCGCCAAGTACTGGACCTGCAAGCGGGCCCCGATGTACGTGGCGGAGGCGATGGAGTGCCTCGGTGGTGGCGGCTACGTCGAGGAGTCCGGCATGCCCCTGCTGTACCGCCAGGCGCCGGTCAACGGCATCTGGGAGGGCTCCGGCAACGTCCAGTGCCTGGACGCGCTGCGGGCGATGCACCGTTCCCCGGAGAGCATCGAGGCCTACCTCGCCGAGGTCGCCCCGGCCGGGGAGGCCGACATCCGCCTCGGCCGGGCGGTCGAGCAGTTGCGCACCCAGTTGGCGACCGTGGACGAGCGTTCCGCCCGGCGCGTCGTGGAGCGGATGGCGCTGGTGTGGCAGGCGGCGCTGCTGGTGCGCGACGGTGAGGAGGCGGTGGCGGACGCGTTCGTCGCGAGCCGCATCGCGGGCGACGGCGGGCTTGCCTTCGGGACCCTGCCGGACGGGCTGGACGAGGGCGCGATCATCGCCCGCATCGCCCCCTGGGCGGCCTGACCCCACGGAGCCGGTTCAGTTCCAGACGCTGCCGCGGAGCTCGTGCCAGAGCTCCCGGTAGGCGGCCGCGGCCCGGGACCGGGGTGCGAACAGGCGCACGGGCGCGCGCTCCGGTCCCATCCGCTCGACCGCGCTCGCCGACGGGATGATGGTGCGCAGCACGTCGTCTCGGGCGAGGAGCTCCTCGGTGGTGTCACGCTGGAGCCGCTTGCGTCGGTCGAGCATGGAGACGTGAGCCAGCAACCTCGGCGCCCGACCGCGCTGCGCCACGACCTCCTCGAGCTGCGCCAGCGTCAGCATCGCCAGCGTCGTCGGCACCACCGGGGTGAGCAGCAGGTCGCTGGCCCGGATCGCGCTCTCGACCGCGAGTGACGCCCCCGGCGGGCAGTCGAGCACCGCCAGGTCGTAGTCGTCGGCCAGCGCGGCGAGCAGGGTGCCGAGCCGCCGGCGCGGCCGGTCGACAGCGTCGAGGTGGCGGTCCAGGAACCTGAGCGACAGGTCCGCCGGCACCACGTGGAGCCCGGGAACGACGGTGGCCCGCACGTGCGGTGCGAGCTCCCCGGCGGGACCGGCCAGCCGCTTGGCCCCACCCGGCAAGCGGTGCTCGGCCCGCAGCAGGTAGGTCGCGGACCCTTGGGGATCGAGGTCCCACACCAGGACCCTCGCCCCATCGCGGGTCGCTTCCGTCGCCAGGTTCACCACGGTGGCGGTCTTGCCGACGCCGCCCTTGACGCTGACCGTGGCGACGACCTGCATCACCGGGCCATCCGGTCCGTGAGCTCGGTCAGTCGCGTTCGGGCCTTGCGACGGTCGTAGTCGGCGAAGACGTCGGCGAAGCGGGCCCGCTCCGCGGCCTGGCGCTCCCCGAGGATCCGGACCAGCCGGTCGCCGGCTGCCCGGGTCTCGGGGTCCAGGCCAGGACCGTCACCGCCGTCAGGACCCTCATCGAGCTCCTCGAGGGCACGGCGGAGGCGTGTGGCCTGGACCTCCGCGTCCTGATGGGCGCCGAGGTTGTCCTGCAGGGCCTTGAGCTGCCCGATGACCCGCTTGGCCTGCTTGTGCCCGCCGAGG
This sequence comes from Nitriliruptoraceae bacterium, assembly GCA_047921175.1. GTDB lineage: Bacteria > Actinomycetota > Nitriliruptoria > Nitriliruptorales > Nitriliruptoraceae > T1Sed10-7. The sequence continues at coordinate 21,078 of JBLRWQ010000023.1, forward strand.
TCTCCGAAGCCCTCCAGCAGGTAGCGCAGCCGCTTGCCGTCCTTGCGGAGCTCGTGGAGCTGCTCGGCGGGGGTGTCGGCGTCGATCCGCCGGCCGTCCGCCAGCAGGCGGTTGTGGGCGTCGAGGATGCGCTCGGCCGTGACGGCCCCGAGGCGCCGCACCGCGTCCCGGCCGCCGACCACCTCGATGTCGGGCAGGTCCAGCCAGGCCCGCCACCCCTCCCGCAGCTCCCGGGCGGTCCGGGAGCGGAGCGCACGCGCGACCTCGCCGTGGGCGATGGCCCGCTGGCCGGCGAGATGCGCGAGCACCGGCTCCAGCGCCTGGGCGTTCGAGCGGCGCAGCGGCGCGACGAGCTGGTCCCACCCGGCCACGTACACGTCCAGGTCGCGGGCGGGCGAGGTGACCGTGCCGAGCCACCGGAAGGCCTCGGCCTGGGCTTTGCGGACGTCCTTCGGCAGGACACGACGGCTCTGCCCCAGCAGCGACCGGGTCTGGCGGACGGCGATCCGGAAGGCGTGGAGCGCCTCGTCGTCGACGTGGTCCGCGGCCGGGCCCCAGGTGCGTTCCAGCTCGTCCGCGAAGCTGCGGAGCACGGTGCGGATGCCGTCGATGGCGTCGTCGCGCCGCCGCAGGGGTGGCAGCACCACGCCCCGCCACCCGTCACGGTGCACGCCGGCCCGCACCGCGACCAGTTCGAGCACGTCCCCCTCGTTCGCGGTCGCCCGTCGGCCCGCCGGTCCGAGGGCCTTCCCGAGGGCCCGCCGGAGCTCGGCGGCGACCGTCTCGCGACCGGGCAACGACGCCACCTCGACCGCGAGCAGGGGAAGCCCCCGGGCAGGCGGGACCGGGTCGGTCGGTCGCGCCAGCAGCGAGACGGCCTCGTCCACGTGCACCGTGACGGTCGGGGCACCGTGCTCATCGACCGCGATCCCGCTGCTGCGCTGGGTGACGCAGCGCACCTGCGGCACGACGGCCCGGTCACCGGCCACCTGCTGCAGACGGCTGCGCAGCGGGCCGGGCGGCAGCCGGTCGATCGGCAGCGGCCGCGAGGGGTCGAGCAGGCCGGACAAGGGCAGGTGCGCAGGAGCACCCGTCCGTGCGACGACCACCAGCTCCTGGGTCCGGCCGTCGGTGGTACGCAGCTCGGCCCGGAGCCCGGCTTCGAACAACCGGCCGTCGAGGGTGTCGAACCGCGTGCGATCCAGGGGCACAGCAGGCTGCAGTTCCACCTTGGCGCCGGCCAGCACCGAGGCCACCGTCGGCCGGGCGTCCCCGCCGGCCTCGAACACTACGCTCGCCATCAGCCGCTGCTTCCGCGTCGGGTGAGGGACGACCGTGTCGGTGGAGATCGAACGGGCCTTCGTGGCCGATGCGACCCCCGACCCGGACCTGCTCGGCCCCGGTCGTCGCCTACGGCAAGGCTACGTGGCCGGCGAAGCAGACGTGGAGGTCCGCGTCCGGATCGCGGACGATCGTGCCGACCTGACCGTCAAGGGCGGCGGCGGGCTGGCACGCACCGAGGTGGAGCTGCCCCTGTCGTGGGTCGACGCGGAGGCGCTGTGGCCGCTGACCGAGGGCCGCCGGATCGTCAAGACGCGCCACCGGGTCGACCTGGGCGACGGGCATGGGCTGGTGGCCGAGGTGGATCTCTTCGCCGAGGCCTTGGCGGGGCTCGTGCGCATCGAGGTGGAGTTCCCGTCGGAGGCTGCAGCCCACGCCTTCGAGCCACCGGCCTGGTTCGGGCGCGAGGTCACCGGTGAGCGGGCCTGGTCCAACGCGCAGCTCGCGCGTCGCGGCCGCCCCGATCGGCCGGCAGGTGGCGCTGGGGCCTGAGCGGCGCCGTACCCTGGGCCCCGGACGGGCTGATCGTCGGCCCAGCAGCGTCTCGGGAGGCGTCGGTGAGCACGGACCAGACCTCGCCGAGCTCGGCACCGTCGCGCTCGGCAGCGGACCGGATCGCGCGGCAGGTGCTGCGGATCGGCGAGGCCGACCACCAGGCGCTGCTGTCGCTCAAGGGCTCCATCTGGCTGTCGGGCATCCGCTGCATCATCACCTACGCGGTGCTTCCGGCGCTGGCCCCGGTGGTCGGCTGGATCGGGGTGCTGGCGCGGCCCCTGTCGGTGCTGCTCGTGCTGGCCGCGATGGTGCTCTCGGTGCACAGCCTGCGTCGGGTCTGGCTTGCGGACTGGTCGGGGCGGTGGTCCTACACCGCCTTCATCAGCGTGGTGCTGGTGCTGCTGACCGTCATCCTGGTCGTCGATGTGCGGGCGCTGCTCGCCGGCGGCTGAGCCGGATCCCGCGGATGCGCTGCGTGCACGGACACCGTCCGTGTGCCGTTGGCGAGGGGGGTGCCACCGGTACCGTTCGTCTCGCCGGGCGGCCGATCGCCCGGCTCCCCCGCATCCTCCGACCGCCCCGATCGCGCGTCCCGAACCGTGTTCCGACGGCTCCACGCCTGGCCCTGCTCCCACCCACCTCCCGCCTGAGGTCGTCGTCATGTTCGTGCTCCCCGATCCGCTCCCGAGCTCCCTCTCCCAGTACGCGCCCGGCCGGATCGTCGAGATCCCGGACGACCAGTGGCCGATCATCGAGGTCCGTGATCGCGTCGGCGTGGTCAGCACGATCCCGCGCTACGCCCTCGAGGTCCGCACCGTCAGCCTGGAGCTCGACCCCGAGCGCGTCCGCTGGCTGGCTGCGGCGACCTCTCCGCGCCCGTTGTCCGACCGTCACGTCCACATGGTCACCCACCGCGGGCGGCTGCACGTCGTCGATGGGCACCACGCCCTCGCCGCGCACCTCGCCGCAGGCACCGAGCGCATCCCGGTCCGGCTGGTCACCCCGGCCACGGTCCGCGACCCCGCGGTCGCTGATGCGGCCGGCAACGCCGGGGCGGCCTGATCCTGCCGTCGCGGCACGGGTCAGGTCCGGACCGATGGCGATCGGCGATCGCGACGGGCCTCGCCGTGCTGCTCGTCGGCTGCGGCACGGGCGGCTGGCCCGCGGAGCTGCCCGGGCCGTCGGAGACGATCGAGGGCGCGAGCGAACGACCCGCCGGGGTCCCGCGCGACGCCGAACCGGCCCGGGTCGACCGGGTGGTCGACGGCGACACGGTCCGGTTGTTCGCCGGTCCGGGCAGTGGGCTCGGTGATCGGGGCTCGGTGCGGGTCCGGTTGCTGAACATCGATGCCCCGGAGCTGCCCCGGGACGGTCGGCCAGGCGAGTGCCTCGCGGAGGAGGCCGCCCAACGGCTCGGCGACCTGCTCGCCGACAGCCAGGTCGTGTGGATCGCCGCCGACCGCGAGGACCGGGACGCCTACGACCGTCCGCTGCGTGCCCTGTGGACCGACGACGGCGTGTTCGTCACCGAGGTCCTCGCTGCGGAGGGCCTGGCCGTCGCCGTGCTGTTCCGACCCAACGACCGGTTCCATGCGCCCATCGTCGCTGCCGAGCGGCACGCCGCGGCTGCCGGCAACGGGCTGCACGGCCCCGCCTGTCGCTGACCGGTCCGCGGTGGCGACCGCTCCGCGTCGATCAGGGGCAACGTTGCGGTCGGGACCCGCGGGGCGCGTCGTCCGGCGTCCCGTCGTCCGCCCCGGACGCGCCCGCCGACGGGCCAGCCGGGGACCCACCGGTGCCGTCGGTCTCCCCGGCGCCGGCATCGCGCTCCGGGTCGGGGGTGCCCGGCGACGACGGTGCGGTCGGCGGCGGCTCCGGGTCGCCCTCGAGCAGCCAGGTGAACAGCTCCGCCGCGACGGCCTCGTCCGGCCGCAGGAGCCACGCCTCGCCGCTCGTATCCGGCGTCCCCGGCACGGTGCGGGTCTCGAGCGGCTGCAGGAGGGTGCGGCGGTGCTCGGTCGCCAGCTGGCGGATGCGGTTCAGGCTGAGGGTGCTGTCGACGCGCAGCGAGGCCGCAGTGGCCTCCGCGAACCGCAGGGTCCGCACCGGATCGGTGAGGATCCCGTCCTCGGCCAGCTGGGTCCGGAGCTCGGCGAGGAGCCGCTGCTGGCGGCTGATCCGGCCGAAGTCGTCATCGATCGAGCGCGCGCGGACGAAGGCGAGGGCATCCGCTCCGTCCAGCACCTGACATCCGGCCTGGAGGTCGAGGTTCGCCCGGCGGTCGCGGAGCGGCTCCTCGATGTACATCTCGATCCCGCCGAGGGCGTCGACGATGTCGACGAAGCCGCGGAAGTCGGCCAGCACCGCGTGGTCGATCGTCAGGCCCGACCAGGCGGTGAGGGTCTGCACCACGCAGGAGAGTCCTCCGACGCCGGTGCGCTCCCCGATGCCGAAGGCGGCGTTGATCCTGCCGCGGCTCCCGTCGCACAACGTCACGACGGCGTCGCGGGGCACGTTGACCATCCGCAGCTCGCCAGCGTCGGCGTCGAGCCGGAGCAGCGCGTTCACCTCGGTTCGCTCCCCCCACGCCATGCCGGTTCCCAGCTCGATGCGTTCCTCGGGGGTGAGGACCTCGCGAGAGTCGGAACCGAGGAGGAGGACGGTGAGGGGCTCGGGTCCGTCCGCACGGTCGTCCGTGCTGTCGTCCGCGCTGTCGTCCGCGCTGACCTGGACCGTGGCGGGCGCGCCGTCGCCGCCGATCCCCGCATCGGCGCCGAGTCCCTCCACCTCGACCCGGGTGAGGGAGCCGTCCAGGGCGACGACCACCCCGGCCAGCACGGCGACGGCGAAGGCCGCGACCAGGCTGGCACCACCGAGGACGCGCAGCGCGAGGAAGCCTCGACCCGTGCGCGGCACCTCGACCGCTGCCGGGGCAGCGGTGGGATCCTCAGGGTCGTCCGATCGATGCATGCAGGCGTCTCATCCCCGCTCAGAACCCGGCCAGGATACGGCGCCGGGCAGCGATGGTCGGCGGCGCACGTGTCCGCTCGTCCGGGGTCCGGGCCGAGCCCTCCAGGTACCTCCGGTACCGTCGCAGGTGGTCGGCGCCTCCCGGCCGTCCCGCCCGCGGTCCCGCGGCGCCCGTCCATCTGCAGGAGTGACTCGTGTCCGTCGTGTCCGCGGAAGCCGCTCGCCGCCGGACCTTCGCGATCATCTCGCACCCGGACGCCGGCAAGACGACCCTGACCGAGAAGTTCCTGCTGTACGCCGGTGCGATCCAGCAGGCGGGGGCCGTCCAGAGCCGCAAGGCCGAACGGGCCACCACCTCCGACTGGCTCGAGCTCGAGCAGAAGCGTGGCATCTCCGTCACCTCGGCGGTGGCCCGCTTCGAGCACGACGGCGTCGTGCTGAACCTGCTCGACACCCCCGGACACCGCGACTTCTCCGAGGACACCTACCGGGTGCTGTCCGGCGTCGACGCGGCGGTGATGGTCATCGACGCCGCCCGCGGCGTGGAGCCCCAGACCGAGAAGCTCTACGCGGTCTGCAAGGCGCGCGGCACCCCGATCATCACCTTCGTCAACAAGATGGACCGGCCCACGCCGGAGCCGCTGGAGATCCTCGACGACCTCGAGGCCAAGCTCGGCATCCCCGGTCAGCCGGTGACCTGGCCGATCAAGCCGGCCGGCAGCTTCCAGGGGGTGGTCGACCGGCGCGACCAGCGCAGCTACCGGTTCCTGGCCAACACCCCGGGTGGTGCCCGTCGCGCCCAGGAGGACGAGGGCGGTGTCGACACGGTCGCCGAGGAGGTCCGCGAGGAGCTCGAGCTGCTGGATGCGGTCGGGGCCGACATCGACCTCGCAGCCTTCGCGGCCGGCACCGCGACGCCGGTGTTCTTCGGCTCCGCGCTGTCGAACTTCGGCGTCCGCCTGCTGCTCGACGCGGTGGTGGCCTACGCGCCCCCACCGGCGGCCCGCGAGGACATCGCCGGTGCCGCCCACCCGGTGGACGGCCCCTTCAGCGGGCTGGTCTTCAAGGTCCAGGCCAACCTCGATCCCCGGCACCGGGATCGGCTCGCCTTCATCCGGGTCTGCTCGGGCCGCTTCGAGCGGGGCGCGACCCTGGTCAACGCCCGCACCGGACGCAAGACGGTCGCCAAGTACGCCCACGCCGTCTTCGGTCGCGACCGCGAGACCGTGGACGAGGCCTACCCCGGCGACGTCATCGGGCTGGTCAACGCCACCGATCTGCGTGCCGGCGACACCCTGCACGCCGAGGGCGTCGAGGTGGTGTTCCCGCCGCTGCCGACCTTCACCCCGGAGCACTTCCAGACCGCCCACCCGGCGGACCGCTCGCGCATCAAGCAGTTCCGTCGCGGGGTCCAGCAGCTCGACGAGGAGGGGGTCGTGCAGGTGCTGCGGCACGACGACCTCGGTGACCAGGCGCCGATCTGGGCCGCGGTCGGGCAGCTGCAGTTCGATGTGGCCGCCTGGCGGATGGAGCACGAGTTCGGCTCGCCCGTGCGCCTCGAGGGCACCCGCTTCGAGGTGGCCCGCGCGACCGACGACGACAGCGCGGCGCGGCTGGAGACCATGCGCGACGTGGACGTCTACCGGCGCGAGAACGGCCTGCCGCTGGCGCTGTTCCGCAGCCGCTACGTCGCCGAGCGGATCGCCCGGGACCACCCGGAGCTGACCCTCGACACCCTGATCCTGAGCTGACCGTGCTGACCTCGCTGTTCCCCGACCCGTACCCGCCCCGCTCCGGGACCCGCTTCTCCGGCTGGCGGGTGGTCGTCGTGTCCGCGATCGCGCTCGGGATGACCGGGCCCGGGCAGACCGTGGGCGTGAGCGTCTTCATCGACCCGATGCTGGAGACGCTCGCGATCAGCCGGTCCCAGCTGTCCACCGCCTACCTGATCGGGACGCTCGCCGGGGCGTTCGCGCTCCCGCGGGCCGGTCGGGTGCTCGATGCCCGTGGCGCGCGGGTCACCATGGCGGTGGTCGGCGGGATCTTCGGTGCCGTCCTCATGGCCATGGCGGGGGTCGTCGGCCTGATCACCCTGACCCTCGGGTTCGCCGGCATCCGGATGTTCGGGCAGGGTGCGCTCGGGCTGGTGGCGACCACCGCGCCCGCACCCTGGTTCGATCGTCGACGGGGGCTCGCGATCGGGGTGACCACCGCGGCGGGCTCCGCGCTGCTGTCGCTGTTCCCGCTCGCCGCCGCCGCGGTCATCCCCGCGATCGGCTGGCGCGCAGCCTGGATCGTGACCGGCCTGGTGATCTGGCTCGTGGTCGTGCCGCTGGCGTTGCGCGCGCTGCTCGACCATCCCCGTGACGTCGGCCAGCAGCCCGATGGCGACGCGCCCTCCGCGGAGAACGACGCGCGGGTCGAGGCGGCGATGGCCTCTTCCTTCACACGCGATGAGGCGATCCGGACCCCGATGTTCTGGGCCGTCGCCGGCGCGACGGCGGCGACCGGCATGATCAGCACCGGGCTGGCCTTCCACCAGATCGACCTGCTCGGCGAGCAGGGCCTGACCCCGGTGCAGGCCGCGGCCAACTTCCTGCCCCAGACGTTCTCCGCGCTGCTGGCCACGTTGCTGGTCGGCTCCATGATCGACCGGTTCGCGGCCCGCTGGGTGCTCACCACCTCGATGCTGTTGCTGACGACGGCGATGCTCGGGGTGACCCTGGTCCAGCCCGGGTGGACCGCGATCACCTACGGGGTGCTCGTGGGCGCCGCCGGCGCCTCCGCCCGGGCGCTCGAGGCGGCCTCGTTCCCCAAGCTGTTCGGGCTCGGCCACCTCGGCTCGATCCGCGGGGTCGTCACCGCCATCAGCGTCGGCTCCACCGCCTTCGGGCCCCTGGCGCTGGCGCTCGGACGGGACCTCACCGGGTCCTACCAGGGCGTGCTGCGGCTGCTGCTGGTCGTGCCGTTGGCGGTGGTCCTGCTCGGGCTGCTCGCGCCGACCCCGAGCCGCCCGAGCCGCACCTGAGCGTCGCTCACCCGCACGGGCCCGTGACCGTGCGGCCTCGCCACGTCCCGGCAGCGCGGTCGGTGCCTGCGGCTAGCATCCGCGACCCGCGCGCCGGCAGCGGCCGCGGCATCGTCGACGACCGCCCGTGCCACGGTGCCGGGGTCCAGGAGGCCAGGTGCTGGACGGGGTGCTCCCGCTGACCGACCCCGGCGCCGTCTTCGCGGTCCTGTTCCTGCTGGTCCTGATCGGCCCGCTGCTGGCGGAACGGTTCCGCCTGCCGGGCATCATCGGGCTGGTCGTCGGGGGCATGCTGGTCGGCCCGGGCGTCACCGGGATCATCGACCGCAACACCTTCATCGAGACGATCGGCTACATCGGCCTGCTCTACCTGATGTTCCAGGGCGGGCTCGACCTCGACATGCAGGGGTTCATCAAGCGCCGCCACGACTCGGTCGTGTTCGGCGTGGCCACCTTCGTCCTGCCGATGCTGCTCGTGACCAGCGTCGCGCTCGCGCTCGGCCTCAGCTGGGCCGCGGCGATCATCATCGGTTCCGCACTGACCAGCCACACGCTGCTGAGCTACCCGACGATCGTGCGCTTCGACCTGACCCGCAACCGCGCGGTCACGGCCACGCTCGGCGCCACCCTGCTGTCCACGGTGCTCGCCCTGCTGGTGCTGGCGGTCGCGGCAGCCGGGGTGCGCGGCGACGCCGGGCCGGGGTTCTGGGTGCTGTTCGTGCTCGGGCTGGTCGGCTACCTCGCGCTGATGCTGGTCTACGTGCCGCGCATCACCCGGTGGTTCTTCACCGGCCTCGGCCAGGACCGGCAGGTCCGGCTCACCTACCTGCTGTCCGGGATGGGGGTGGCGGCGGTGCTGGCCGGGTTGATCGGCATCGAGCCCATCGTCGGCGCCTTCCTCGCCGGGCTCGCGTTCAACGGCTTCGTGCCCGCCGGCACGGTGATCGACGACCGGGTCCGGGTGCTCGGGCAGAGCGTGTTCATCCCCGCCTTCCTGATCTCCACCGGGATGATGCTCGATCCCGTCGCGCTGCTGACCGACCCGCGCACGCTGGCGCTCGGGGGGGCCCTGCTGGCCGCCGAGGTGGTCTCGAAGTGGCTCGCGGCCGAGGGGTCCGGGTGGCTCATGCGCCTGTCCCGCCCGGAGCGGGGTGTGATGTTCTCGCTGTCGGTGGGACAGGCGGCGGGCGCGCTGGCGGCGGTGATCGTGGCGGAGGATCTCGGGCTGGTCGGGCCCGAGGTCGTGAACGCGGTCGTACTGGTGATCCTCGTCACCGCCCTGCTGGCCGGGATCACCGGCGACCGCTGGGCGCCGCAGGTCGAGATCCCGGAACGGCACGACGCGGCGCTCGGTACCCGCGTCGTCGTCCCGGTCTCCAACCCGCGGACCGTGTCCCAGCTGGTCCGGGTCGGTGCCCAGGTCGCGGCAGCCGACAGCGGTGCGGTCGTCGCGGTGAACGTGCTGCCCTTCGACGCGCGACCCGACCAGCTGCGCGCCCACCGGCAGCTGGCCGCCAAAGCCGAGCAGACGGCCCTGAAGGCCGGCTCGGAGGTGACCACCTCGGTCCGGATCGACTCGACCACCGTCGGCGGGGTGCTCCACACGGTCGTGGAGCAGGCGGGGACCTGCCTGGTCATGGGCTGGAAGGGCTACGCCAACCGGCGTGAGGGGCTGTTCGGGGCCACGATCGACCAGATCGTCTCCCAGAGCCCGGTGCCGGTGCTGGTCTGCCGCCCGGGCGACGACGACGCCACCCGCCGGATCGTCGTCGTGGTGACCGAGGAGGACGTCGAACCGACCGGGTTCCGCGGGACGGCGCTCGCCTTCGAGGTCGGGCACCGGATGGCCCGCCAGGCCGAGGTCGACCTCGTGATCCTCAGCGAGGCCGGCGCCGAGCGCGTGCAGCCCCAGCTGGCCGGGTGGGGGGTCGCGCCCGATGTCGAGCTCATCACCGTCGACGGGGTGATCGGCCGCCTCAACCGGCTGCTGCGGCCCGGCGACGTGGTCCTGACCGGCGTCCCGCCGGTCAAGAGCCGGCTCGGGAAGGGCGCCCGCCGCCTGGCCCGGGCGGCGGGCGGTCGGACGGTGATCGTGGCCGTGCCGCACTGAGCCGAGCGGGCTCGGCGGTGACGCTCAGCCGCGGCAGCGCGCGCAGCGGCCGCGGACCGTCAACTCGATCTGCTCGACCGCGAACCCGTGGCCCTGATCGAGGTGGTCACGGACCTGCGCCACCAGCGAGCCGACGTGGTGATCGACGTCGCCGCAGACCGTGCAGACCAGGTGGAAGTGCTCGTCGGGATGGGCCAGCTCCCAGCGGCTGGCCTCCACGTCCCCCAGCCGGCTGCTGCGCACCAGGCCGAGCTCCTCGAGCAGATCCAGGGTGCGGTAGACCGACGCGACGTCGACGTCGTGCCCGGCATCATGGGTGCGGGCGGTGATCTCCTCGGCGGTGAGGTGTTCGCTCGCGGCGCGCAGGGTGTCCCAGACCGCCAGGCGTGGCCGGGTGACCCGGTGCCCGTGGTCACGCAGCACCGTGGCGAGGTCGGTCTCCAGGTCGGGATCCACGGGGACAGCCTAGGAGGCGGCGGTCAGCGGGGGACCACGAGCACCCCGGAGCGCAGCTTCGGCGCCAGGTAGGTGCTCTTGTGCGGCAGGACCTCGCCGGCGCCGGTGACCACGAGCAGATCGGTCATGGTCGCCGGGGCCAGGGCGAGCCCGATCGCGCCGTAGCGCTCCAGCGCCGTGAGCCCCAGCGGCGCAGCGACGGGCACGACCCGGGCGGGGGTCGGGCCTTCGGCCAGGGTTGCGATCGCGGGCACGAGCACCCGGTCGGCGATGCTCGCGTCGAGGTGGCCCGCCGCCCCGGGTCCGGGCCGGTCGCCGAGGTGGACCCGCCACCAGCGGCCGTCGACGGTGAGGTGGACGTCCCCGGTGCTCGTCGGTACCTGGGAGCCAGGCAGCGGTGCAGCGTCGAGCCCGAGGGTGGCCAGCAGGGCGAGGAGGTCCTCGGCGCGCACCTCGCCGAGCCCGTCGATGCGACGGTGGAACGCAGCGATCGCGAGCTGGTCCGCGGGCACGAAGGCGGTCAGCACGCGGCGGGCCGGGTCGGGCGGATCGGCTCGTTGCGGCTGCGCGCCGGCGGTCGGCCCGAGGCGGTGCGCGACGGCTGCTGCGCGGTGGTGGCCATCGGCCACGGTGCAGGCAGCGAGGTGGCGGACCCCGGCCTGCAGCGCGGCGCGGGCCGCCGGCTGCTCGGTCCGCCAGAGCCGGATCCGCGCCCCGTCGGGCAACGAGACGTCGAGCAGCGGCGGTCCCTCGCGGACCGCCGCGACCGCCGCGGCCAGGGGATCGCTCGGCTCGTGCAGCACGCAGACCGGGCTGGATGCCACCTCGACGCTGTCGAGGTAGCGGGCCAGCTCCGCGACCCGGTCCGGCCGGACGTGCTCGTGCGGGCGGATACGCCCGTCGAGGTAGGCCGCGACGTCGACGTCGCCGAGCACCGCGGTCACCGTCCGACCGGCGTCGGTCAGCTCGAGGACCAGCAGCAGGTCGCGCTGCAGTGGCCCGAACCGGCCGGTCGCGACCAGCCGCTCCAGGCAGCGCCGGTTGGCGGCCAGCCCCTCGGTCGTCGTGGTGCCCGTCGGGAGGCATCCGAGGAAGGTCGCCGGCTGCTCGGCGACCCACGTCGCGCGCTGCTCCGCGCTCAGGGCGTCGTAGGCCGGCGCGACGACCGCCGCCGCGTGGTCGCCGGTGACCACGCGTGCGTCGATGGGTTCGAGCTCCAGCACGTCAGACCCGGTCGATCCAGCGGTCGGCGACCCGCCGGCGCCGCTCGAGCTGCGCGAGGCTGGCCTCGGCGATCGAGCTGAGGCCGACCTCCTGGTTCAGGCGCGCGTTGATGACCTCCGGGGTGAGTCCGGTCAGGTGCGTGAGCATGCGGACCCGGTCGGTGTTCTCCTGCCGGACCTCGCGCTTGCGTTGGGTGCGGGACACGGTCAGGGTCCTGGCCAGCTCCCCGGCCCCTGCCAGCGGTGGTGGCGCGGCCAGCTCGATCTCGAGCGTCAGCCCGGCGTGCTCCTCGACGATGAGGTCCTCGGGATGTGCGTCGTCGAACACGCCGCCGGCGCCGTCGAGCGGGGTCGCCGAGATGGCCTGGAACAGCGACAGCTGGTCCTCGCCGGCGTGTTGCTGCTCCAGCTGGTCGAGCTCGACGCTCGGCTGGTCGCCGTCCTGCTCGCGGCGCTTCAGCGAGTGGGTCCGGGACTCGGCGAGCTGGGCCGCGTAGGTCCTGAGCCGCGGGTCGTCGGGGAGGAACATGAAGGCCTTCTGGCGCCGCTGACCGGCCTGCCAGCGTACGAGCCGGCCGACCGCCTGGCGGAAGAACAGCTCCGTCACGGTGGTGGTGGCGTAGACCCCGACCCTGAGCCGCGGGATGTCGACGCCCTCCGACACCATGCGGACCGCCACGATCCACGGCTCCCGCGAGGTCGCGAAGGAACTGATGCGCTCCGAGGCATCCGCCTCGTCAGCGGTGACCACGACCGGGCGGACGCCGTGGCGTTGCCGCAGCAGCCGGGCGACCGCCTGTGCGTGCTCGCGGTCGATCGTGATGGCCAGGGCGCCCGCCTCGGGCTGCTGCTCGCGGAGGCGGAGCAGCTGCTCGTGCGCCTGGTCGAGCACCGTCGGGAGCCACTCGCCGTCGGCACTCAGCGCGGTCCTCAGCCGCTGGGACGCGCCGGTGCGGTCGAGATCGTCGTCGAAGGTGGCGGCCATCTCGGTCCCGTCGGGGGCCGTCCACTCCATCTGCCCGCCCAGCCGCGGGAAGAAGACCGGCCGGACGACCCCGCCGTCCCGGAGCGCGTCGCCGTAGCCGTAGACGTGGTCGGCGACCGCCTCGTCCCGCTCGACCCAGGGCTGGTCGTCGGTGGGTCCGTACGTCACGAAGGGGATCGGGCTCGTGTCGCTGCGGAACGGGGTGCCGGACAGCGCGAGGCGGCGGGCCGCCGGCGCGAAGGCCCAGGCCACTCCATCGCCCCAGGCCCGTTCCGCGCCGGCATGGTGGAGCTCGTCCAGGACCACGAAGCCGTCGTCGGACGGCGCACGGAGCGCCTTCGGGGCCGCAGCCACCTGCTGGTAGGTGACGACGACGCCGTGCATGTCCGACGGGAAGGGCTCCGTGGACGACCACGCGGACTCGAGGTGGAGGCCGAAGGCGGCGGCCGCCTCGCTCCACTGGTGCTTGAGATGCTGGGTCGGCGTCACGACCACGACCCGGCGGTGCGGGTGGTGTGCAAGGTCACGCAGTGCCGCCGTGAGCGCGAAGGTGGTCTTCCCCGCCCCAGGGGTGGCGACGGCCAGGAAGTCCCGCTTCGTTGACGCCTCGAAGGCGTCCAGGGCGTCCATCTGCCAGCGTCGCAGGGCGAGTCGGCGCATGGTCAGCTCCCTCGAGGATCCGCGGTGGGCAGGCAGGGGCACGCGGACGGTCGCGGGCTCGTGCGGTCCGGTGCCCCGCGACCGGTGTGTGCGGCGGGGCGGCACCGTAGCGGCCAGCCGCGACGTCCCCCGGGTGCAGGGGCGCTGCTCCGCGCACCGGCCGCGCCCACGCGGCTACCCCAGGTGCTCGGCGATCAGGTCGAGCAGGTCGTCGCCGTACCGCTCCAGCTTGGCGGGGCCGATCCCGGGGCAGCCGGCCAGCTCGGTCAAGGTGGTGGGCTTGCGGCCGGCGAGGACCTGCAGGTGCCGGTCGTGGAAGACCAGGTAGGGCGCGACCCCGTTGCTGCGGGCCACCTGGGTCCGCCAGGTGCGCAGCGCCTCGAACAGCTCGTCATCCGCCACGCTGTCGCCGCCGACGTCGAGGCGGCCGGCCGTCGTTGCCGGGGGCGGCCCGATCCGGACGCGCTGCCCGGCGGCGCGCACGCTGGTCCCGTGCGGCAGGCGGACCGCCACCTCGGTGTCGTCCTCGACCGCGACCACCACGTGGTGGCTGCCGAGCCGGACGACCGTGCCCTGCAGTCCGCCCGCCAGCTCCAGCCGGACCCCGACCGTGGCCTGGAGGGTCCCGTCGCCGGCGATGTCCGCGGCCACCTCGGGGACGACGTCGGCGCGCGGGAGCCCGTCGCCCCCGTCGCCGCGGTCGTGCGGCCGTCCACGTCCGGTCGCCGGTGGGGTCGTCAGCTCGTCGAGGAACGGGGACGGCCGGGCCCGGTCGGCGATGACGTGGACCGCCTGCTGGCAGCGGGTCAGGGCGACGTGGAACACGCGCCGCTCCTCCTCGGTCTCCTCGGACGCCAGGCGGTGCGGGAACAGCCCCTGGGACGCGGCGAAGACGACCACCGTCGGCCACTCCCGGCCCTTGACCCGGTGCACGGTCGACAGCGTGATCCCGGACGGCTCGCCCGGCACCCGCAGCCGTTCGGTGAGCCACGCGGCGAAGCCGGACGGGTCCGGCTGCAGTGCGGCGAGCTGCTCCAGGGCATCCAGGTCATCGCCGTGGCTGGAGCCCTCGGGCCGGCTGCGGGAGGCGTCGAGGGCGTCCATCGCCTCCCCGAGGCCGATCCGCGCCCGGATCACCCACAGGCACCGGGCCGTATCGGCGCCGTCGGTGATGGCGCGCTCGAGCGCCCGCAGGTCCGCGAGGTAGCCCGCGAAGCGCTCCTGGTGGGTCCCGTCGAGCAGGTCGGTGACCTGTTCGAGCTGCCGGATCGACCAGCGGCTGCCCTTCGGCAGCAGGGGGACGACCGCGGACTTGACCTTGCGGGCCGGCCGGTTGAGGGTCTCGAGCACGTCCACCCGGGCGATCCGGTCCAGGTCCAGCCCGAGCCGGAGGTACGCGAGCGCCGTGCGGATCCCGGTTCGCTGCAGGATGCTCGTGTCGAGGGGGCCGGTGTGGGCGATGTCGTGCTCGGTCAGCGCGACCTGGACCGGCAGCAGGGCACTGTTCACGCGGGCGAGGACCGCGAGGTCCCGTGGTGCGGCGCCCGTGTCGAGCGCCGCCTGGAGCACCTCGACCGCCCGCTCGGCCATCGCGTCGCTCGGCACGCGGTGCAGGGTCAGCCCGTCGCCCAGCCCGCTGCGGTCGTCGTCCTCCACCTCGACGCTCACGACGCCGCCTCGGCGCGGGCGCTGCGGATCGTCTTGGGTACCCGCTCGCGGTTGTGCTCGAGCAGGTGCACGGCGGCGGCCACCACGGCGGGCGGGCAGCGGTAGTTGACCTCCAGCGCGTGGTGGGTCGCGCCGGGGAACCAGCGGTCGAAGGCGGTCAGGTGCTCCGGCGTGGCGCCCGCGTAGCTGTAGATCGTCTGGTCGTCGTCACCGACCGCGAAGACCTGCAGGGACGGCCCGGCGACGAGCCGGACCAGCAGCAGGAAGGCCGGGGTGAGGTCCTGGAACTCGTCCACCAGCAGGTGGGTACCCCAGCGCTGCACCGTCGCGCGCAGCTCGGGACGGGTCAGCAACAGCTCGATCGCCCGGTAGATCTGCTCGTCGAAGTCGAGCAGCCCCTCGTCGTGGAGCACGCTGCGGTAGCGCTCGAAGACCTCCGCGAAGCCGTCGATGTCCCCGCGGGCGGCCTCGACCTCCGCCGGGTCGCGGAGCGCCAGGCGGACCTCGGCGAGCGCGTCCAGGTAGGCCTGGAAGGGGTCCTGGTTGGGGATCCGGGCGGTGCGCACCAACCGGTCGAGGATGCGGCGGACCTCGCGCTCGTCGATGACCCGGCGGCGCTCCTCGAGCGTGCAGATCCGGAGCGCCAGGGAGTGCAGGGTCCGGATCGAGGCGTCGAGGTCGCCGGTGCGCTCCCGGAGCTCCTCGGCGGCACGGGTGTTGTAGGCCAGGGCGGTCACGAGCTCCGGCTCCACACCGCGGTCGTGCAGCAGGTGCCGCAGCCGTGCGGTCAGGACCCGGGTCTTGCCGGAGCCGGCGGGGGCGATGACCCGGGCGGGGCCGGCGGCGTGGGTGACGGCGTCGAGCTGGTCGGGGGCGAGCGGCTCGCGGGGGGCGGCCTCGCCCAGGACGGTCAGCCGGCCGAGGCCGATCGACTCGCGGTGCACGAGCGCGGGTGGGTCGTCGCTGCCCGGGACCGGGGGCAGGCCGGCGGGCAGGGGGCCGCGCGGCCCGCCGTCGACCCAAGCGGGTCTGCCGTCGGGCAGGGTGATGTCCGCCACCTCGCTGTGCGTGGCGGCGGTACGGCGGGTGGCCAGCACCCCGTGCCACCAGCGCGGTGTGCCGGCGCGCAGGTCGTAGCTGTTGGCCCAGGTGAGGAAGTGCAGGTACTCGCGGTGGAAGGCATGGTCACGGGGGAGCCGGTACGGGGCCAGGTCCGTGCTCTCCGGTTGCCGTGCGGTGTCGTTGTCGACGGCCAGTTCGATGACCGTGCGTTGCCGTGCGAGCCAACGGGCGCGGAGCAGCGCGGCTGCGGCGGCGGGCTCGGCCAGCACGTCGTCATCGATCACCATCCGCCGGGCCGTCGCGTACCCGGCAGGCGTGGCCGCGCCTGGGCCGACGACGACGTTGCGACCGAGCAGGTCGGGGCCCGGGTAGCTGGCAGCGGCATCGGTCGACATGCGGGCGAGGCTACGGGGTGTGTGCGACCGCACCGAACGACGCCTTGCCTGGGCTGTGGACAGGCGCTCAGCCCGTGGCGTGCCAGCCCCGCTCGAGGAGCCAGGTCAACCCCCACGCCATGCCCTGGTCGCCGCTGGTGACGCGCAGCTGCTCGAGCAGGTCCTCGGCGGCCGGCAGGGTGGTGTCGAGGACCTGCGCGAACCCGGCGACGTCCAGCCAGCCGGCGTGGCTCGCGTCGACGGGGAACGGTCCGAGGTCGAGGTGGCCCGCGCTCGCGTGGGCGTGGAGCACCTCCCAGGTGGGCAGCGGCCCATCGACCTCCAGCAGTCCGCCGAACAGAGGTCGGGTCGCGATCCCCTGGAGCTCTGCCGCGTCCACGTCCTGCAGGCCGTCGGGTCCGTCGAAGCGATGCAACGCCTCCCCGGCGACCCCGACCAGCCAGGCCCGTCCGGCGATCTCCGCCACGCTCGGCAGGACGGCCACCGCCGAGGGAAGCCCGTAGGCCCGGCGGGCGGTGTTGGCCGCCACATCCATCGGCCGCAGCTCCTCCGCAGCGTCGGTCGCGTCCTGGTCGGTCCGCCACACGCTGGCCTCGTCGGCGTCCGCCGCGCGGCTGATGCCGACCTCGGTGCCGGTCGGCAGGACGCAGACCACCTGGGTCAGGCAGACGACCTCCTCGTCGTCGCCGACCTCCTCGCTGGTGACGACCACGAGCCCGTCCGCGTCGCCCGGATCGAGCACACCGTGCGGGTCGAGCGTCACGTCGATCAGTTCGACATGCCCCTCGGCCACGGCCTTCAGCCCGACGATGGCACGCCGGTCGGCCGTCACCCCGCGCAGCTGCGGCTCGAGCTGGAGCAGCACCTCGAGGGCGCGCTCGGGGGTGAACGCGGCGTCGAGCACGTCAGGCATCGGGGGACCTCATCGAACGGGGGTGGATCGCAGCCGGGGAGAGCGTTCGTACCTGTCGGCCGGGCGGCTCGCCGAGGTCGCTGCGCCGGGGCCCGCCCCCGCCTGGGGGTCAGGCGCCGGCGACCTCGTAGCCAGCCTCGCTGATCGCGGCGTGGATCGCCTCGTCGCTGGCCGACCCGTCGACGGTGACCGTCTTGGCCTCGATGTCGACGGTGACGGTCGCCACGTCATCCAGCGCGCCGACCTCGCCTTCGATCGCGCTCTTGCAGTGGCCGCAGGAGATGTCGGGGACGGAGTAGGTACGAGCGGTCATCCGGGTTCCTGTCTGTCGGTCGTCGTTCGGGTCGTGGGGTGGTGCCGGGCGTCAGGGCTCACCGTTTGATGAGCCGGTGGATCACCTCGAGCGCCTCCTCGATCTTCTCGTCCGCGTTGTCGGCCCCCTGGTCGATCGCGTCCCGCACGCAGTGCCGGACGTGCTCGTCGAGCAGCGTGGTCGCGACCCCTTGGAGCGCCTTGGTCGCCGAGGAGATCTGCGTCAGCACGTCGATGCAGTAGCGGTCCTCATCGATCATGCGCTGCAGGCCCCGGACCTGGCCCTCGATCCGGCGCAGGCGGGCCTGGATCTCGTCGCTGCGGTCGGTGTAGCCGTGCATGTCGTCCTCTGGCGGTCTGCGGACCCGAGCAGCCTACCGCCTCTTACCCCAGGGGGGTACCGCTATCCTCTGTTCGCGACGCCTGACCGGCGGCGGGGCAGCCCCGGGCGTCGACGTGACCCGCCCGGCCGCCGGTGTCGGAGCGTCCTCTCGGGGTGCCTGGGCAACCGCTCTTCGCCGAGCCAGCCCGGCGATGTGCCCGGAGGTGGTCGCATCAGGATCCGGGTCGCTACCGCGGCGGCGAGGCGACAGACTCGAGCCCTGGACGGCCACCGAGGTCGCCCCGAACCGCACCGAGGTGGCCGATGTCGGACCGCAGCACCGCGTCCGAGCGCTGGCTCCGCGACTACGACCGTGTCGCTGCCGCGATCGCGTGGCTCGACGAGCACCGCATCGAGCAGCCCGCCGTCGCGGAGGTGGCGGCGGCGCTGCACCTGTCCACGGGCCACCTGCACCGCACCTTCACGCGGTTCGCCGGTGTCCCCCCGCATCGGTTCCTGCGCTGGCTCACCGCCGGAGCAGCCAAGGAACTGCTCCGAGAGCGGGCGACGGTGCTGGACGCCGTCGCGGCTACGGGCCTGTCCTCGCCCGGGCGCCTGCATGATCTCACGGTCACCATCGACGCGGTCACTCCGGGCGAGATCGGTCGTGGCGGTGCCGGGCTGACGATCCGCCACGCGGTGCACGCGACCCCGCTCGGCGAGGCGCTGGTCGCGAGCACCGACCGCGGGGTGCTGGCTCTGCGGTTCCTCGATGCGCCCGCCTCCCCCCGGGCGGCTCTGGCGGACCTGGCCGCTGACTGGCCGGCTGCCCACCTCATCGAGGACCCCGACGCCACGCAGGCGGTGGTCGACCACCTCGCGGCCGTGTTCGGCGCAGGTTCGGACAGGCAAGGCGACACTCCGGCGACGACCGGGCCCACCTCGCCGTTGGTGGTCCTGGCCGTCGGTACGAACCTGCAGCTCAAGGTCTGGGAGGCACTCCTGCGTGTACCCGAGGATCGGGTCGTGACCTACAGCGAGATGGCGCGTGCCGTCGGTCGGCCGGCTGCCGTCCGGCCGGTGGCGAACGCGGTGGGCCGCAACCCCGTCGCCACGCTGATCCCCTGCCACCGCGTGCTTCGTTCCACCGGCGAGCTGGGCGGGTACCGCTGGGGCACGACGCGGAAGCGGGCGCTGCTCGCGCGCGAGGCGGCGCGGTCGACCGGGTCATGATCCTGCTTGAGGGGTCCGGGCTCACGGTGAGTGGCTGCAGGCGCTGGTCCAGGTCACGCTTCGTCGACCAACGCTGATCCGCTACCGCCTCGTTCCAAGAACGTTGCCGTGTGGTCTTCCCAAATCCGGGTCGAACCCTCAGGATGTGAGCTTGCACGGCCCTACCCAGGGTTCGGCTACTCACGTGGG
>JBLRWQ010000024.1:0-39677 GCA_047921175.1 Nitriliruptoraceae bacterium
CCGCGTCACGGACCGCCACCGCCTGCGCGATACCGGAGTCGTGCGGGGTCACCTGACGTGCCGCGTCACGAGCCGCCACCGCCTGCGCGATACCGGAGTCGTGGCCCGACAGCGCGAGCTCTTCCGTGGGTGTCGTCGGCCACACCGCGATCAGCAGCACGACCAGCGTTGCGAGGATGCCGAGGAGGATCAGACCACCGAGCATCCTCGAGTCCCGACCACGGGGTCGCCGTACGTGCACACGCTCGAGGTCGATCCCGTGGAGGAAGTCGAGCGTGTGGTGCGTCCTCTCGGACGCAGGGGTGCGATGCAGGGTGCGTGTCATCGCTGCTGCTCCTCGTGCAGCTCCCTCCAGAGCAGCTGGACGACCGGGGCGGCCGCCCGGGGAGACCCGCCGCGTGACCGCGGGGCTCCCCCACCGCCCTCTGGCTGAGGACCGCCGCCGACCCCGGGGAGGGGCGCGACCGCGACGCGACGCTGATCCGTGAGGGGGTGGAGCCAGATCTGGCCTCCCTCGTCCTCACCTCCATCGTTCCAGGCCGCCGGGCGAGCGCAAGGGGCCTACGGCCCGGCGGTGTCGCCGGGAGGTCTCGCGAGCCGTCCAGCACGTGCCGCGCTACAACGCCGCGTCGACCGCGGCGGCGATGAAGATCAGCGCCAGCCACAGGGTCGAGAACCCGAACAGCCGCATCGCGGTGCGTACGTCCACGGCGCGGCGCAGCTCATGGGCCAGCAGCAGCCAGATGGTGGTCAGCAGCACCGCCGGCACGATGAACAGCCAGCCGGCCTGCGCGCCGGCGATGTAGAGCAGCACGACGCTGAGCAGCAGGTAGCTGTACAGGAGGATCTGGCGGGTCGCCTCCTCGTTGCCGTGGGTGACCGGCAGCATCGGCAGCCCGGCCGCGGCGTAGTCCTCCCGGTACTTCATCGCGAGCGCCCAGAAGTGCGGCGGCTGCCACCACAGCATGATCGCGAACAGCAGCCACGGCCGGGGGTCGGAGAGGTCCCCGCCGGTCACCGCCGCCCAGCCGGTCAGGACCGGGACGCAGCCGGCGATCCCGCCGATCACGACCCCCTGCGAGCTGCGCCGCTTCAGCCCGAGGGTGTAGACGAACACGTAGAACAGGATCGCACCGGTCGCCAGCGCGGCCGCGACCAGGTTCACGAACACCGTCAGCCAGGCGAACCCGGCCACCCCGAGCACCAGCCCGAGGATCAGGGCCCCCTGGGGCGCGATCTCATCGGTGGCCGTTGGGCGCGCCGCCGTCCGACGCATGCGCCGGTCGATGTCGCGGTCGAGGTGGTTGTTGAGTGCGTTGGCGCTACCCGCCGACAGCGTGCCACCGAGCAAGGTCGCCACCACCAGCCAGGTCGAGGGCCAGCCCTGTTCCGCCACGACCATCGCGGGCACCGTCGTGACCAGCAGCAGCTCGATGATGCGTGGCTTGGTGACCAGCACGTAGCGCTTGACCGTGTCCAGCCGCCCGCCGCGGTCCTCGTACCGGCCCTCGAGGTGCATCGGACCGACCGGCGCGTCCGGGTCGACCACCACCTCGGAGTCGGCGGCGGCGGAGGGATCCTGGGGTTCGGTGGTGCTCACGCCACCACGTCCCGGCGATCCGTACGCCGACGGGCCGCCTCGCGCAGCTGCGCCCAGCCGAGCCCGAGCAGCAGCAGGCCGGCACCGATCGCCGTGAGGTACAGCACCAGGTGCACGGCGACGAACGCCGCCGAGAAGCTGCCGACCTCCTGCAGCAGGTTGACGATGCGCGTCCCCCACAGCCACAGCTGGAAGACCCCCAGCGCGAGCAGCACGAGCGCACGCCGGTGGTGGGTCCGGGCCGGCAGCGTCACCGACGCGTCGGCCGAGGGCGAACGCAGCACGATCCACGACCTTCCCGCGGGGCTGCTCAGGGTACGCAACACCACGGGTCGGCCACGACCCACCACGGGCACGGGCGGCCCCCCGTGCAGCGGTACCCTGCCGCCATGGCCCTGCGCGACCGACTCCGTCACCCGTCCCGTCGTGCGTTGCGGGGCGCCGCCCTGGCGGCGCTGGTCGCGAACATGGTGATCGTGTTCACCGGCGGGATCGTCCGGGTGACCGGTTCGGGGCTCGGCTGCAGCGACTGGCCGACCTGCGACGGTACGAACATCACCCCGATCGCCGGCGGCGGTGGGCACGAGGCCTGGCAGGGCTACGTCGAGTTCGGCAACCGCCTGCTCAGCGCCCCGGTCCTGCTCACCGCCGTGCTCGTGTGGTGGTTCGTGCGCCGCACCGGCCCGCACCCACCGATCGTCCGCGGCCTCGCGCTCCTGCTGCCGCTGGGGGTCCTCGGGCAGGTCGCTCTCGGCGGGGTGACCGTGCTGACCGGGCTGTCGCCGGTCACGGTCGCCGGGCACTTCCTCGCCTCGATGGTGCTGATCGCCGCCGCGGCCGGGGTCTACGAGCTGGTCCGGGAGCCCGACGGGGAGCCGCCCGCCGCCCGGGGCGTCCAGCGGGCGATGAGCGCCGTCCTGCTGGTGTCGTTCGTCGTGCTCGTGCTGGGGACGCTGGTCACCGGGACCGGACCGCATGGCGGCGACCTGAACGCCCCACGGTTCGGCTTCAACCTCAGGGTCATGGCGATCGCCCATGCGGACGCGGTCTGGCTCCTGCTCGGGCTGACCGCGGCGACGGTCGCGGTGACCTGGCGCAGTGGTCCCCCGCGCTTCCGTCGCACGCTCCGGCTGCTGCTCGTCGTGCAGCTCGCGCAGGGGGGCCTCGGCTACCTGCAGTACTGGCTCGGTGTGCCGCCGACGTTGGTGTCGTTCCACATCCTCGGAGCCACGCTGATGTGGACGGTCGCGGTGCTGGCCTGGGCCAGAGCCCGCGACCATGCCTCCCTGGTCGGCACGGCTCCCGTCCCCACGGCGGCGGATGAGGCCCTCGACGAGCCGCACCCGGACGACGGCCGACCCACGAGCGGCGCCGCGCGGGTGCCGTGAGCACGGCCGCGCTGCGGGTGCTGGTGCTCGGGGACTCGACCGCGTTCACCGACGCCACCGGACCGCAGCTGCCGGACGCACCGCAGCTGTACCCGAACGTGCTGCGGCGCGACCTGGAGCACCGCCTGGCACGGGACGTGGACCTGACCGTCGTCGCCTCCCCCGGCGCCACGGTGCGGGAGGCCTACCGGGCGGTCACCAAGGACCGGCACGTGCAGTTCGACCTGCTCGCCCGTGCCGACGCGCTGGTGGTCGGCATCGGCAGCTTCGACCACGCCCCCGCCGGGGTCCCCCCGTCGGTCCAGGCGATCCTGCCCTACGTCCGTCCCCTACGGCTGCGGCGGCGCCTGCGCACCGGGCTGCATGCCGCCTACCCCCGCCTGGTGACGCTGCGGCGCGGGCACGGCTCGCGCACCCCCCGCTCGGAGTTCCTGCGCCTGTACGCCGACCTGCTCGACCACCTGCGCAGCGTGACCTGGGGCCGGGCTGCCGGGGTGGCGCTCGGGCCGACCAGCCACCGCAGCGACTACTACGGGCAGCGGCACCCCGGTCACGCGCGTGCCGAGGCGGCCCAGCTCGCCGTGGCCCGCCGGCACGGGTACGCCGCTGTGGCGGCCTGGCCGCTGGTGCTCGACCACGTGCACGACCTCAACCCCGACGGGATCCACTGGCCGGCACCGGTCCACGCGCGGGTCGGCCAGGCGCTTGCCCGGGCGCTCGCCCCGCAGGTGACCGGCGCGGCCCCGCCGACGGGGCTGCCGGACGCGGCTGCCCAGGCGCTCGCGGCGCTGGACGCGCAGACACTGCCCACCTGATGAGCGTGGTGCCCGACCGCACGGCGCCGTGCAGCCGGGCACCGGTGGCCGCAGCCGGCTCAGCCCGCCGTCGCCACCGTGCCGATCCCGTTCATGTTGGGGTGGACGGCGCAGTAGAAGTACCAGTCCGAGGGCAGGTCGTCCCAGGTGAACTCCTCGGACACGAAGTAGTCGGTGACGATCCCGGTGACGACGGCCGAGCTGGCGAACTCCTCCTCGCCGATGCCGGGGTCGTCGACCGAGCCCTCGATCGAGGTGATGACGACGTTGTGGGGCACCCCCGCCTCGTCGTTCTGGAACACGAAGGACAGGAACTCCTCGTCCGGGTCCGGGACGACCTCCCAGGTGTCGGTGGTCACGCAGACATCGGCGTCGTCGTACAGGCAGAAGTCCTGCGAGTCCACCGCACCGATGACCGGCGCCGCCTCGGGGATGGAGAGCAGGGGCTCGACGTTGACCATGCGGTCGGCGTCGTCGATGCCGCCGATCACGCCGGCCGAGAGCAGTGCGCCGACGACCAGCGGCAGCGCCGCCGCGAACACGACCACGCCACGTCGCGGCGCGTCCAGCTTGTCCTGGTTGGCGGACAGACTGACGGTGAACAGGATGCCCGCCGCGGTCACCGCGGCCAGCATCAGGGCCCCGGACTTGGTGTTGAACAGCAGGATGGCGGCCACGGTGCCGACGAACCCACCGACGGCGGCCAGCACCGCCAACGGCAGCACGATCGGCAGGATCACGCGGCTTCGGAAGTCGTCGTTCACGTCCGCCCCTCGAGGGTCACAGGCTCCGCCGGCGCTCCGGCGTGGTGGTCGGTCGGGTCAGAGCATCGGGGCGTGGTCGAACAGGGTGACCACGGTCATGATCGCGTACAGGACCAGGGCGAAGGCCAGGCCCGTGTACATCAGCCGGGAGTAGATCGGGGAGTCGAACCTCAGGTGCATGAACCACCCGGCGACGTACAGGAACTTCACGATCATCAGCACGATCAGGAGCGGGATCGCGATGACCCCGAAGTCGAAGAAGTAGGTCGAGACCTCGAGCGCGGTGAGCACCGCCAGCACCAGCGCGATGTGGACGTACTGGCGCGGGGTGGGGTGCGCGTGGCCGGTCTCGGTGTCGTGGGTCTCGGTGCTGCTCATCGGGTGGTCTCCTCCGCGGTGGGCGACCCGGGTGACGGCGGGGCCGCGGTCAGTCGAGGACCGCGAGCTCCGGGATCAGGTAGACGACGGTGAAGATGATCACCCAGACGATGTCGACGAAGTGCCAGTACAGCCCGATCATCTCGGTCTTGACGTGCTGGGTCGGCTTGATCTTGCCGGTGAGCGACAGGACGTACAGGCTGGAGAGGAGCAGGATGCCGACGAAGACGTGCAGGCCGTGGAAGCCGGTGGTGACGTAGAACGCCGAGGAGAACGGCGAGGTGCCGAGCTCGAGCCCTTCCCGGTAGAACACGTTGAACTCGAACACCTGCCCGCCGAGGAAGACCGCCCCCTGCCCCACGGTGGCCAGCACCCACAGCCGCATCCGGCGCATGTCGCCCTTGGTGTGGGCGTGGTGGGCCAGCACCATCGTCAGCGAGCTCATCAGGAGCACGAACGAGCTGATCGAGGTGAAGGGGATGTCGTAGATCTCCACCCCGGGCCCACCGGCGGTGGTATCGAGGTAGAGCAGGTAGGCCGAGATCAGGGCCCCGAACAGCAGGAACTCCGACCCCAGGAAGGTCCACATCGCCAGCTTGCGATGATCGATGTTCAGCGACGTCGTCGCCACGTCGGTCGCCATCAGGCTCGTCTCCTCGTGCGCCGCGCCCGCACCCGGGCGCCCGTCCCCATGGGGGGCAGGGATCGTCGCGGTCAGTGGGCTGCGGCCGTGCTGGAGGCTGCAGGGGTCAGCGCGTCGTCGGGCTCGTCGTCGTCACCTTCGGCGAGCGGTTCGATGATCCAGCCGTACATGCCGATCACGAGCCACAGGAACCCGATGCCGAGCAGCCACAGGTTCGCGTAGACCAGCCCGTACCCGATGGGGAAGAACCCCAGGGTCTGCACCAGCGGCCAGTAGGACGGATCCGGCATGTGGATGTGCTCGTCGTGCTCCGCGCTGGCGTCGTGGTCCTCGGAGGCGCCCGCGGGGACCGGGATGGCCCGGCCCGCCTCGTCCTCGGCGTACTTGCGGTGCCAGAACTCGTCCCGGTGGGTGACCGTCGGGATGACGTGGAAGTTCTCGTACGGGGTCGGCGACGGCGTGATCCACTCCAGCGTGCGGGCGTCCCACGGGTCGTTGCCGGCGTCCGCACCATGCTTGATGGAGTGGAGCAGGTTGTAGAGGAACACCAGCGCCGAGCCGAACAGGATCAGATACCCGACCCCCGACAGCAGGTTGTAGAACTCGACCGTGCTGCCGAGCTCCCCCGGCAGGACCGCGGTGCGGCGCGGCTGGCCGAGCAGCCCGGACATGTGCATCGGTCCGAAGGTGAGGTTGAAGCCGAGCAGCCAGGTCCAGAAGTGCAGCTTGCCGAGCTTCTCGCTCATCATCCGACCGGTGACCTTCGGGAACCAGAAGTACATCCCGGCGATCAGGCCGAACAGCGCCCCGCCGAACAGCACGTAGTGGAAGTGGGCGACCACGAAGTAGGTGTCGGTCTGCTGGGCGTTGTGGGGCACGATCGCGTGGGTGACACCGGAGAGCCCGCCGATGGTGAACATCGACACGAACCCGATGGAGAACAGCATCGGGGTGTTGAAGCGCAGCTTGCCGCCCCACATGGTGAAGACCCAGTTGAAGATCTTGATGCCGGTCGGCACGGCGATGAACATCGTCGCCAGCCCGAAGGCGGAGCGGGCGATGGGGCCGATCGCCGAGGTGAACATGTGGTGGGCCCACACCCCGAAGCCGATGAACCCGATGGCCGCGCCGGCGAAGACCACCGCGGCGTAGCCGAACAGCGGCTTGCGCGAGTTGACGGGCAGGATCTCCGAGATGATCCCCATCGCCGGGAGGATCATGATGTAGACCTCGGGATGCCCGAAGAGCCAGAACAGGTGCTGGTAGAGGATCGGGTCGCCGCCGGTCGCCGGCTCGAAGAACTGTGTCCCGAAGACCGCATCGAGGTTGAGCATCACCAAGGCCACGGTGATGATCGGCAGGGCGAACAGCAGCAGGAAGTTGGTGACCAGCGCCATCCAGATGAACACCGGCATGCGCATGAAGGTCATCCCCGGTGCCCGCATGTTCAGGATGGTCACGATGAAGTTGATGGCCGCAGCCAGCGAGGACACCCCGAGGATGAAGAGCCCCGCGGCGTAGAAGGCCATGTTCGAGACCGCGTTGGTGGACAGCGGCGCGTAGCCGACCCAGCTGCCGTTGGGCGCACCGCCCAGCGCGAACGAGCTGTAGAGGAAGATCCCACCCCACAGGTAGACCCAGTAGCTGAAGGCGTTCAGGCGCGGGAACGCCACGTCCCGGGCGCCGATCATCAGCGGGATGAGGTAGTTGAAGAACGCCGCTGACAGCGGCATGACGACCAGGAACACCATGGTCACGCCGTGCATGGTGAAGAACTGGTTGTAGATCTCCTCGGTGAGCACGGTCTGCTCGGCCCGCCCGAGCTGCCACCGGATGAACCCGGACTCGATCCCACCCAGGGCGAAGAACACCAGGGTGGTGAAGAAGTACATGATCCCGATCTTCTTGTGATCGGTGGTGGTGATCCAGCCGACGAAGCCGTCGCGCTGGCGCGGCCGTCCGGCGTAGCCGGTCTGCCCGGTGGTGGTGCTCGACATCGGCGTGTCTCCTGGCTGCCGGGACGCCGGATCCCGGCGTGGCACGGGGTGGGTCAGTCGAGGCTGAGCATGTACGCGACGAGCGCGTCGAGCTCGTCGTCGCTGAGGTCGAGGTTCGGCATGCCGATCCCGTTGACCTCGTACTGCATCGGCTTCAGCGAGTTCGGGTCGGCCAGCCACCGCCGGAGGTTCTCCGGTGTCAGGTCGTGGATGGCGCCGGCGAACTCCTCGCGGCTCATCAGGTGGGTCAGGTCGGGGCCCTGCCCGGGTGAGCGCGGGCCGTCCTCCCAGACCTGGTGGCAGGAGGCGCAGGCCAGCCGTCCGTCGCCGAGGTCGAGGAAGAGCTCACGGCCCTGCGCTTCGAGCGAGCCGTCGGCGGGGAGTGCCGCCGGGGTCGTCTGGGCCGCGACCCAGGCCTCGAAGTCGGCCTCCTCGTAGGCCTCCACCCGGATGCGCATGTTGACGTGGCTCAGCCCGCAGTACTCGGCGCACTGCCCGAGGTAGCGGCCGGGTTCGTCCGCCTGGATGTTGAGGAAGGTGGTCTGGCCCGGGATCAGGTCCTGCTTGCCGGCCAGGCGTGGGACCCAGAACGAGTGGATGACGCCGAGGTCGGGGGCACGCTGCAGGTCGGCGGCGGTCATCTCGAGCCGGACGGGCCGGTCGGTCGGGATCGCGAACTCGTTGGCGGTGTAGATGTCGTAGTCGGGGTAGTAGTACTCGAACCACCACCGGTGGCCGATCACCTCGACGGTCAGCGCGCCCTCGGGCTCGTCCATGACCTCGAAGATGGTCTGGACGGTGGGGACCGCGATGACCGCCAGGATCACGGCGGGGATCACGGTCCAGACGATCTCCGCGCGGGTGTTGCCGTGGATCTGCTGGGGCAGGGAGCCGTCGTCGTCCTTGCGGGTCCGGAACCGGACCATCGACACGATCAGCAGGCCCTGCACGAAGACGAAGACCCCGAGCGCGATCCAGGCCACCGGGATGATGAGGTCGTGTGGGATCTGGGCGTAGGGACCAGCCGGGTCGAGCGCGCTCTGCTCCGCGTCACCGCAGGCGGCCAGCACCAGTGCCGCGAGGCCCAGGACCGCGAGGGTGAGCGGGGTACGACGGCGGGTACGGCGCGCGTCTCGATGCTCGCGCAACGGGTCGTCTCCTGGTCGGTCGGGGGTCCCGGCAGGACCCCGCAAGCGGCTCCGGTCCCGGTCGACCACCTCGTCGTGTCGGCCGGGTGCTGACGCGTCCACCTGTGAGCCAACGGGTCCGAGGGAGCCCGGGCCTGGCGGTCTGGCGGTCTGGCACGACGGGCCGAGGACGACCCATCTCGGAGCGGGATGGTAGCCGTTCGGCCGGGTCAGTACCCAACCGACGGCCCTATGCCCACCGCCGGGGAGGCGCGACCAGGGCCTTACGGCTCCCACCGGAAGGTCCGGGCGCCGAGCCCGACGCCGGCCACCGCCCACAGCAGCAGCGCCACGGTCGGCACCACGGCGAGGCCGTCGCCGGCCAACGCCACGGCGAGCGCCTGCCCCAGCGCTCCCATCGGCGAGGCCGTGCCGATCGCGGCCAGCGACGCGGGCAGGGCCTCCGCGGAGAACGTCACCCCGCTCACCACCAGCAGGAGCAGGAACAGCGCGTTCGTGGCCGCGATCGTGGCCTCGGCCCGGAGCGTGCCGGCCAGCAGCAGGCCGAGCGAGGTCGCGGTCACCGCGCCGAGCACCACCAGCACCGGGGCCAGCACGAGCCCCCCCTGCGGTCGCCACCCGAGCCCCACGGTGGCGACCAACACGACCAGGGCGGTCTGGACCAGCAGCAGGACCGCCACCGCCAGCGCCTTGGCCACCAGGTAGCCACCTCGCCCGAGCGGCGTCCCACCGAGCCGCTTGAGCACCGCGTACTTGCGCTCGAAGGCGGTCTGGATCCCGATCGCCACCAGCCCGGTGGCCACCACGGAGATCGCGAGCACCCCCGGGACCAGGAAGTCCACCGGGTCGCCGTCGCCGGTCGGCAGGACGTCCACCACCGAGAAGAAGACCAGCACCCCGAGCGGGATCCCGAAGGTGACGAGCAGGCTCTCCGAGGAGCGCACCAGCAGCTTCACCTCCATCACCGCCTGGGCCCGCACCGCCCGGAGACGGGGCGTCGTGCGATCCACGCCGTGGGGACCGGGGACCGCCCCGGGCCGACTCATCGGACCACCTCGGTGCCCGCATCGTCGGCCGACGCGCCGGCGGCCCGCCCGGCGTCGCGTGCGTCCACCGTCGAGGTCAACCGCAGGAACACGGCCTCCAGGCTGGAACGCCCCGCATCGAAGCCGAGCAGCGTCGCGCCCTGGCCGGCCAGCCATGCCGCCAGCGCGGTGACCAGCTCGGGACGGTTGGGCGCCTCGAGGACGTAGGTGCCAGCCAGGGTCTCGCGCACCGGCGCCGATAGCGCGGCGGCGAGCGCCGCGGTGTCCAGCCCGGGCCGCGACCGGACGGTCACCCCGACCTGGTCGCCACGGGTCAGCTCCGTCGGGGTACCGGCCGCGATCAGCCGGCCGTGGTCGATGATCGCGACCCGATCGGCGAGGTGCTCCGCCTCGTCCAGCAGGTGGGTGGTCAGCACGACCGTCACCCCATCGGCCTGCAGCTCGGCGATCAGCTCCCAGGTGCGGTGCCGCGCCGCGACATCCAGGCCGGTCGTGGGCTCGTCGAGGTAGACGATCTCCGGCCGGCCGACCAGCGCCAGCGCCAGGGAGAGGCGCTGCTTCTGGCCGCCGGACAGGTCCCGGAAGCGGGTGCGCCGGGCCTCGTCCAGGCCGACACGCGTGAGCAGCGCCTCCGGGGAGCGCGGCGTGCGGTGGAAGGCCGCGAACAGGCGAAGCACCTCGTCCGGGTAGGCGTGCGGGTAGACCCCGCCCTCCTGCAGCATCAGCCCGACGCGCGGCGTGAGCCGGGCACGGTCGCGGCGCGGGTCCAGCCCGAGCACACGCACCGTGCCCTCGTCGGGGGCGCGGTAGCCCATGCAGCACTCGACCGTGGTGGTCTTGCCGGCGCCGTTCGGCCCGAGCAGGGCCAGGGTCTCGCCCGCGGCGACATCGAGGTCGAGGTCGGCGACCGCGGTGGTCGCCCCGTACCGCTTGGTCAGCCCCCGGATCGCGATGGCCGGGGCGGCCTCGGCGCTGGCAGCAGGTAGCGGCACGGTGGTCCTAGGACGGGAGCGACGGGCGGAGGGTAGCGCTGCGGCCCGTGGCCTCCCGCCGGCACGACGACCTGTGAGTGGACAGCGAGGCCGTGTCGGGGTTACGCTGTAGCCGGCGGCGTACGCGCTGCCGCGGCCCCGTGTGTCCCCCCGTCGCACGGGGTCGCACCTTGTCTACAGGCGGTGCACCCGGAGGCCGGATGGCCGAGCAGCTGCACCGGGTCGAGGTCCCCGTCGCCCCGGACGACCGCGAGCCGGCCGTTGGCCTGCTGTGGGCCCTCGGGGCCGAGGGTGTCTGGGAGCGGCCCGACCGGCTCGTCGCCTGGGTCCGTGACCCACGTGCCACGACGGACCCGCGGCTGGCCGCGGTCGCCGCCGGCGCGATCACGACCCGGCTCGAGGAGGACCGCGACTGGCAGGCCGCGTGGAAGGCGACCATCGCCCCCGTACGTGCCGGCCGCACCGTGGTCGTCCCCACCTGGCTGGCCGCAGCGCACGAGCCGGGTGTGGACGAGCTGACCCTCGTGCTCGACCCGGGCCAGGCCTTCGGGACCGGCCACCACGCCACCACGGCGCTGTGCCTGGAGCTCCTCGACGAGCTGGACCGGGCGGGCTCGCTGGCCGACCGGCGGGTCGCGGACATCGGCTGCGGCAGCGGGGTCCTCGCCATCGCCGCCGCCGCCCGTGGCGCCGAGGTGGTCGCGATCGACCTCGATCCGGCCGCCGTCACGGTCACCCGCGCCAACGCCCGGGCGAACGGCGTCCCGGTCAGCGTCGAGGTCGGCGCGGTCGAGGACCTGGCGCTGACCGCCGAGGTGGTGGTCGCGAACCTGATCAGCGACGCCGTGCGCTCCAACGCCACTGCGCTGGTCGCCGCGGCGACCGACCGGCTGGTCGTCAGCGGCATCACCGAGGAGCGGGCCGAGGACGTCCTGGCCGCGCTCGAGGTCGAGGGGGCGCGGGTGGTCGAGGTGCGTCGCCGCGACGGGTGGATCGCCGCCGTTCTGGCCACGACCCCCGCCGGTGGCGCTGCGGCACCGCCCGGGCTCAGGCGGCGCGGCCGGCTCGCACGGGCAGGGCTCGCGGCCCTGTCGGCGCTGCTGCTGCTCGTCGCCTGCAGCGAACCGGCCGAGCTCGACCCGACGACGGACGAGGAGGAGCCGGGGCAGGACCCGGCGACCCGCACCCCCGAGCAGGAGGCGCTGCTCGCCGAGGTGGCCGGCATGGAGGCGCTGCTCGGACGCGTGGACACCGAGCTCGCGGCCGCCGCCGACGCCGCGGACCTGGGCGCCCTGCGCGCCGCGGTCGCCCGGGCGGACCGCCTGCTGGTCGCCGACCCGAACGCGGGCACGCCGGCGGTGTTCCCCTCGCAGGACCTCGAGCGCAACGAGCTCCGCGAGGCGCCGGACGCGTTGACGGACACCCTGACCCGCGCCCGTGAGGTCGGGGGGGCGCTCGGCCGGAGCGTGGTCGAGAAGCTGCGCGACCCGATCGCGGGCGACCTCGGATCGTGGGAGCTGGACGCACCGGGGGTGGTCGCCACCGCGCGCGGCGCCGTCGACGGCGCCGGCGACGAGGCGGCGGCCGCGGCGCAGGTCCTCTCGCTCGACGGCGAGGGGCCGCGGGCGATCGCCTGGCTGGCGCTGGCGTCCAGCAGCGAGGACCCGGCGCTGGCGCGGAGCGCCACCCAGCGCGCCCGGGAGCACATCGAGGTCATGCTCATCGCCCTCGCGCTGGCGGTGGAGCCACCGGCGCCGGGTGCGACGCCCGACGACCCGGAGCTCGATCCCGGCAGCGAGGAGCTCGGCCCCGGGCTCGACCCGGCCGAGACCGACGACGGGGACGCCGCCGGGGACCGGGGCGTGGCGTGAGCCGCGCCGGCACCCGACGGCCACCGCTGCCCCGTGACCCCGTCACCGTCGCGGTGGACGGGATCACCCATGGCGGCGAGGGCGTGGCCCGGCTGGAGGGAAAGGCGGTGTTCGTGCCCGGGGCGCTGCCCGGCGAGCGGGTCCGCATCCAGGTCGCGGAGGACCGCAAGCGCTGGGCCCGTGCCACGCTGCTGGAGGTGCTCGAGCCGGCACCGGAGCGGGTGGAGCCGCCGTGTCCCTTCGTGCCGGACTGTGGCGGCTGTGACCTCCAGCACGTCAGCCCGGCGGGGCAGCGGGCGCTGAAGACCCGCATCGTGCGCGAGCAGCTGACCCGTCTCGGTCGGCTCGAGGACCCCCCGGTCGCACCCTGCCGTGCGGTCGGCCCGGAGCTCGGCTACCGGGCGCAGGCCCGCCTCCACGCCGACGGTGCCGGCCGCCTCGGCTTCCACCGCGCAGCCAGCACCGAGGTGGTGCCGATCGACACCTGCCTGGTGCTGACCGACGGCGCCCAGGCGCTGCGCGCCGAGGTCGGTGACACCACCGGCGCGACCGAGGTCCGGCTGCGGCGCTTCACCGCGGACGGCGACGGCGCCGTGGTGCTGACCCCTGGCCCCGGCCCGCTGCAGCTCCCCGGCGGCGAGGCCGACCTGCTGCTCACCCAGCCGGACGGTCGCACGGTGGCGATGCGCGGCGACGGCGAGGTCGAGGTGGACATCGACGGGCTGCGCTTCCTGGTGCCGGCGCTGAGCTTCTTCCAGCCCGGCGTGGAGGCGGCCACGGCGCTCCTCGCGGAGGTCGTGGCCGCGGCCGGCAGCATCGACGGTGCGCTCGTCTGGGACCTCTACGCGGGCGTCGGGCTGCTGTCGCTCGGTCTGGCGCGGGCCGGTGCCGAGGTGGTGGCCGTGGAGGGCGACGCGCCCGCCACCCACGCGGCCCGCCGCAACGCCGCGCGCAACGACCTCCACCTCGACGTCCGCACCGCCGCGGTCGGCCGGTTCCTCCGTGCGGCCGTGGGCGCGATACCGCCCGAGGAGGGGCCGGCGCCACTCGACCCTCCGGACGTGGTGGTGCTCGACCCGCCACGCAGCGGTGCCGGCGAGCGCGTGCTCGGCGACCTGGCGACGCTGGCACCCGCGGCGATCGTCTACGTGGCCTGCGACCCGGCCGCCCTGGCGCGGGACACGCGCACCCTCCACGGGCTGGGGTACGGCCTGGAGCACGCCCAGCCGCTGGAGCTGTTCCCGATGACCCACCACGTCGAGGTGGTCGCGAGCTTCGCACCGGCGCGGGCCTGAGCCCCGCGGCTACGGGCCGGACCCTCGCCGCCACGGGCCTGGCCACCTACGCTGGTCCTGCCCCACCCGCAGCGGGAGCCGGCGGGGCCGGACGGGCGCTGAGGGAGGCCTCCCCGTGACACGTGACCTGCACGTCTACGCCTACGTCGAAGCGCCGTTCGACCTGTGCAGCCGGCTGCTGGCCGAGAACGCTTCCCGCGTGTTCCAGCAGGCGACCGACGAGTCTGCGGCCCAGGCGCAGGTCCTCTCGCGCACGCTCGAGGTCGAGGTCGGGGGGTTCTCGGTCTCCCGGGACGTGGTCATCGAGGTGGGTGAGTTCGAGCCCCGGCAGCTCACCGCGTGCGTGGTGCCGCTGCGCTGGCACGCGGAGTCGGGGCGGCTGCTGTACCCGGAGCTCAAGGCGGAGCTGGAGGTCGCCACCCTGGCCTTCGACCCGCCGTTGACCCAGCTGACGCTGCAGGGGACCTACGAGCCGCCGCTCGGGGCGCTCGGTGCCGGGGCCGACAGGCTCGCGCTGGGCCGCCTCGCCGAGGCCACGGTGCACCGTTTCGTGCACGAGGTCGCCGACCAGCTCCGACGCCTGGTGGAGGCGATCCCGGAGGACGAGCGGCTCTGGCCCCGGGCGATGGACTGACCGGCCTCAATCGGGCGGGGTGCGCCCGAGGTGCTCGCCGGCGACCAGCCACGCCTCCCCCCGGATGCGCCACAGCAGCGTGACCAGCCGCACCGCCATCAGCAGCTGCACCGCGGCCCACAGCCCGAGCAGCCCGCCACCGACGCTGGCCACCACCTGGGCCGCCACGCCGCCGACGACGCCCGCCAGCACCGTCCAGGTGCGCAGGTAGCGGAAGTCCTCGGCGCCCATGAGCACGCCGTCCAGCGCGTAGACGGGGCCGTTCATCACCTGGCCGGCGGCCAGGAGCCACCAGGCCCCTGCCACGGTCGCGAGCACGGCGGGATCGTCCGTGAGGATGCGGGGCCACAGCCCCGCGCCCGCTGCGAGCAGGACCGCGAGCACGACCCCACCGAGCGCACCCCAGCGCAGCACGGCGCGACCGACCGTCCGCGCCTCGTCCCGGTCACCCGCACCGAGCGCGGTGCCGACCAGGGCCTGACCGGCGATCGCGAGGCCGTCCATCAGGAACGACAGCAGGATCATGGTCTGGTAGAGGACCTGGTACGCCGCGGCGGTCTGGGCGTCGACCCGCGCGGCAGCCGCGGCGACCGCCAGCAGCCCGAGCACCAGGCCGCCGGTGCGCAGCACCAGGTCCCGGCTGACCGCGAACAGGACCTTGAGCTCCGCCAGGCTCGGGGCGCCGTGTCCGGCGAGAGGGAGCCGGATCCGGCCGAGCAGCAGCGCGAAGGCCAGCACCGTCAGCACCTCGGCGACGACCGTAGCCCAGCCCGCACCGGCGATGCCCCAGCCGAGCCCGAGGACGAACCAGAAGGTGAGGCCGGCGTTGACCAGGTTCGCGCCGACCGCGACCAGCAGCGGGGTGCGGGTGTCGGACACCCCCCGGAACGCACCGTGCCCGACGAAGGCGAGCAGCAGGAACGGGATCCCGACCGCGCGGATGCGCAGGTAGGTGGTGGCCGGCTCGAGCAGCGCCGCCACCGTGCCGAGCCCGCGCAGCAGCCACGGTGCGACCGCGGCCAGCAGGAGCGCGACCACGCTGCCGAGCACGACGGCGACCTGGGTGGCGTGGCTGATCCGCCGGCCCGCCACCTCCCGGTCGCGGGCCCCGACGGCGCGGGCGACGGCCGAGGTGGTGCCGAACACGAGGAAGTTGAACACCCACGACCCGGCGGCCAGCACGGACACGGCCAGCCCGAGCGCCCCGAGCTGCGCAGCGCCGAGCCGCCCGACCACCGCGGTGTCGACCACCCCCATGATCGGGTCCGCCAGCAGGGTCACCGTGGCGGGAAGGGCCAGGGCGACGATGCGGCGGTTGTGGCTGGACACGGACGGCCTCGCAGGCCCGGACGGCGCGCGACGGGTCAGGCCGTGCCGAGCCCCTGCTCCGCGACCTGTCGCAGCAGCTCCTCGTCGGAGGGCTCCGACGCCAGCCGGTCGAGGAGGCGGGGCAGCCCCTCCTCCGGCCGTAGCCCGGCCAGGGCGCGCCGCAGGGCGCCGGTGCCCTCGAGCCGGGCGGCGTCGACGAGCCGCTCCTCGCGGCGGGTGCCGCTCGCGGCCACGTCGATCGCCGGCCAGATGCGCTGCTGCGCGAGGCCGGCATCGAGGTGGAGCTCCATGGTCGCGGTGTCGGTGAACCCCTCCACGATGACCTGGTCCATCCGGGAGGTCTCCGAGGCGACCGCGGTCGCGAGGATCGTCAGGCTGCCACCGTCCTCGATGTTGCGGGCGGCGGCGAACAGCCGCTTCGCCGGCGTCAGGGCCGCCGGGTCGACCCCACCGGGCAGGATCCGCCCGCTGGAGGGGACGACCACGTTGTAGGCCCGGACCAGCCGGGTCAGGCAGTCCAGCAGGACGACCACGTCCTGGCCACGCTCGACGAGCCGCTTGGCCCGCTCGATCACCAGCTCGGCGACCTGGGTGTGGTCCTCAGCGGGGCGGTCGAAGGTGGTCGCCACCACCTCGCCTTCCAGGCACTGCTCGAACTCGGTGACCTGCTCGGGTCGCTCGTCGACCAGCAAGGCCAGCACCTGGACATCGCCGGCTGCGGCCTCGATCGCGCTCGCCAGCTGTCCCAGTGCGGTGGTCTTGCCGGCCTTGGGCGGGGCGAGGAGCAACCCGCGCTGCCCGCGCCCTATCGGGGCCAGCAGGTCGACCAGCCGTGGCAGCACCGGGTCGTCGCCGGTACGGAGCGGGAACCGCTCCGTCGGGTAGCTGGCGAGGAGCTGGTCGAAGTCGGGCCGGCGCGGCGCGTTCGGGTCCGGGTGGAAGACCTCGCCCTCGATGCGCTCGACACGCGCGAGCGCCGGGAACTTGTCGCTGTTGCGGTTGCGTCGGATCGGGCCGGCGATCAGGTCCCCGCGCCGCAGGTCGAACCGGCGCACGAAGGACTGCGAGACGTAGACGTCCTGCGCCCCGGCGAGGTAGCCGGTGCAGCGCAGGAAGCCGTAGCCCTCCGGGAGCAGGTCGAGGACGCCCTCGCGGACCTCGACGTCCTCGCCGTCACCGTTGCGACCGCCCTCGCCACCGCGCTGGCGGCCCCGCGCCCGTCCACGCCGCGCGTCCCGGTCGCCGTTGCGACCGCGGTCGTCGCGGTCGTCCCGGTCGCGGTCGTCCCGGTCATCCCGGTCACCGCGGTCACCCTGGTCACGGTCGTCCTCGCGGCCACCCTCCGCGCGGTCGTCCCGGTCACCTCGCTCCGGCTCGGCTGGCGGTGGGGCGTCGTCGTCACGTCGCTCCGGCTCGGCCGGCGCCGGGGCCCGGTCCGCGCCGGCCGCCACGTCACCGGCCGGACCCGGGGCCGCCTCGGCACCGGCATCCACGATGCGCGCGACCAGGTCCGCCTTCTTGAGCCGCTGGTGGCCCTTCAGCCCCAGCGCGGCGGCGATCTCCCGTAGCTCCGCGACGGACTTGCTCTCCAGCACGCTGCGGTCCATGTCCTGCTCCGCGTCGGGCGCCCGGCGGATCGCGGCGGGCGCACCGGTCAAGGTGGGTGGAGGGGCGGATGCCCCGGTGGCGGGAGTCGCGGTCGCGTCACGAGCCGGAACCGGCAGGACCTCGACCGACGAGGACGGCACCCGACGGGCACCGTGACCCGCGATCATAGTCGTCGGCGCGGGCACACGGTGCAGTCGCGGCCGCCGGTCAACCCGCAGCCATCATCGGGACAGCTGCGCGCCCCGGACAGGTCCCAGTCCAGCGGCTGCACGGCGAACCCGTGGCGTGCCGCCACCTCGGTCAGCGGGTCCGTGGCCATCGTGGTCTCGAGCACCGCGGCCAGGCTCGGTCCGGCACCGGACAGCCACGCCGCCACCCCTGCGGCACGAAGCTCTGCCAGCAGCGCGGCGGAGGCCGGCATGGCCGCGGCACGCGCAGGCTCGTGGAGCAGGTCCCCGGACAGGCTGGCGGCCGGGGGCCAGGCACCGGTCAGGACGCCGATGACGTGCCCGGCCCGGGCCGCCTGCTCGGCGACCGCGGCCCGGTCGAGCCGGTCGGGTAGCAGGGCGCGAGCCTGCTCGGTGGACTGCCGCTCGGCCGGCACGAACACCACCGGGCGCAGCGCCGGCGTCGGGTTACGCCGCCGGATCACCAACCGGCCGTCGTCGCCACGCGCACACGCCACCAGCCCCCCGAGCACCGCGGGCGCGACGTTGTCGGGGTGGCCCTCGATGGTGGTGGCGACCTCCACGACCTCGGGGTCACCGACCCGCTCGCCGGTCAGCTCCCGGGCGAGCGTCAGTCCCGCCACGATCGCGGCGGAGGAGGAGCCCAGCCCGCGTTCCAACGGGATGGCGGTCCGGGCCACGAGTCGCACGTCCGGGACGGCCACCCCCCGGTGCTCGCAGAAGGCCACCAGCGAGCGCCAGACGAGGTTGTCGTCGCCGGTCGGGACCTCGGTGCCGTCGAGCGGCCGGACCCGCTCCGCCTGGGCCGCAGCGGGCACGGACCGGACGACCAGGTGGTGCTCCAGCGCGATACCGAAGGCGTCGAAGCCCGCACCGAGGTTGGCCGAGGTCGCCGGCACCTGGACGGTGTGATGGCGGATGCCGGTGGCCGGCACGCGCTGGCTGGTGACCACGGACGCTCCAGGCTCGCTCGGTGCCGTGACACACGGCGGCGGCAGGGTAGCCAGCACGGCTCGCCCGCCGGGCCGGGCCGGCCTCAGCCCCGCGCGGCGAGCACGGCCCGGGCGGCGTCGGCGATCTGGTCCTCGGTGACCAGGACCGCATCGGCGGCGGGCCCGAGCGGCACATAGCTGTCGGCCGCCCGGACGTCCGCCGTGGGCCGGGCCGGCTGCTCGCGCAGCAGCGCGGCCAGGAGCGCGTCGGCGACCCCACCGCTGGTCCGGCACTCGTCGACGACCACGACCGCACCGCAGCCGGCGACCGCCTCGCGGACGGCGACCAGCGGCAGCGGAGCCAACCAGCGCAGGTCGATGACCCGGCCCGACACGCCCGTCGCGGCCAACCGGCGCAGGACCCGGAGCGACATCCGGACACCGTTGCCGTAGGTCACCACGGCCAGGTCGGTGCCGTCACCGTGGACGCCGACCTCGCCCGGCAGCAGCAGCGTGTCCGGCGGCGGGACGGTCGCGAGCCAGCCGCCGTCGCCGGGCTCGTGCAGGTCGCGCTCGTGGTACAGCGCGATCGGCTCGACCACGACCACGACGGAGCCATCGGCCGCCGCCATCGCGACCGCGCCGCGCAGCAGCGCCGCCGCGTCGTCCGGTCGGCTCGGGACGACCAGGTGGATGCCGGGGATCTCCCGGATCGCCGCGAGCGCGTGGTCGTTGTGGAAGTGCCCGCCGAAGCCCTTCTGGTACGCGAGCCCCGCGATGCGGACCACCATCGGGGTGGTGAAGGCGCCGTTGGAGAAGAAGCTCGTGGAGGCCGCCTCGCCACGGAGCTGGTCGAGGGCGTTGTGCACGTAGGCGAGGTACTGGATCTCCGGGATCGGCAGGAAGCCCATCAGCCCGGCGCCCTGCGCCAGTCCCAGGATCGAGGTCTCGTCCAGCAGGGTGTCGAACACCCGGCGCGGTCCGAAGCGGTCACGCAACCCGCCGGTGACGCCGTACACGCCCCCCTTGACCGCCACGTCCTCGCCGAACACGAGCAGCTCCGGGCGACGCAGCAGCTCGTCGTGCAGGGTGGAGCGGATCGCCGCGGCCAGGGTGCGCTCGGCCGGCGCGGTGGCCTGCTCGGGCAGGCCGCGCGGGTGCAGGCGCGCGCGGGCCACCGGGTCCAGGGGGTGCGCCGCGAGGTCCGCACGCACCGCGGCGGGCCGGTGCGGGGACAGGGGCGCGAGCACCTCGGCACGGGCGGTCAGCGTCGGGGTGCCGCGCAGGGCCGCGGCGCGCTCCCGGACGAACCGGCGCCGCTCGGCGACCAGCTCCCGGGCCTCGTCCCGTCGCAGCGCCCCCGCGGCCAGGAGCTGCCGGACGGTGCGCCGGAGCGGCTCGTGCTCCTCGTCGGCCGCGATGGCCCGCCGGGAGCGGTAGGCCTGCTCGACGTCGGAGCCGGCGTGGCCCCACAGCCGGACGGTCTTCAGGTGCAGGAAGACGGGGTGGCGGTGGCGGCGGGTGAGCTCGACCGCCTCGCGGGTCGCCGCCCAGATCGCATCCAGCTCCCCCTCCGCGCGGAGGTAGGTGAGGTGCGCCAGGTGGCCCATGCTGCGCTCGACCCACCGCGGCGGCGTCGTGACCGAGATGCCCAGCCCGTTGTCCTCGCACACGAACAGCACCGGCGTCGGGGTCGCCCGCGCCGAGGACCAGCGGGCCGCGTTGATGGCGCCCTGCGCGGTGGCGTGGTTCAGCGACGCATCACCGAACGACACCACGGCGATGGCGTCCTCCGGCACGTCCGCCGAGACGACCGGGTGCACCCGGGCCGAGCGCCGGCGGTCGATCGCGAGCGCGGTGCCGACGGCCTTGGGCAGGTGCGAGCCGATCGTGGACGTCTGCGGGACGACCCAGCGTTCGCGGCTGCCCCAGACCTTGTGGCGGCCCGCCGCGACGGGGTCGGCCCGGTCCGCCTGCAGCGAGTGGATGACGTCGTCGATGACCTCGTCGCCCACGCCGGCGCGGCGGGCCCGGGCCAGGAACAGCGCGCCGGAGCGGTAGTGCAGGAAGGCCGGGTCGGTGGGTCGGGTCAGGGCGCCGAGCGCGACGTTGTCCTCGTGGCCGGCGGAGCTGATGGTGTAGTAGCCCGCCCCCTCGGCCTTGAGCTCGCGGGCGACGACGTCGAGGACCCGCGAGGTGACCTGGTCGGTGAAGGCCGCGACGGCCTCCGCGACGGTGGGGCCGTCGGGCAGCCCGAGCGGGGCCGTCGGATCCGGCCCGAGGAGGTCGTCGGCGGCCGGCGCGGTCGCGATGGTCGCGTCGAGGGCCGCCTCCACCAGCCGTACCCGGTCCACGACCCGCTCCTCGCGGTGGGCGCGCGCCCGTCCGCTGCCGTTACCTCAGTCCGAGCGCTGCCGCGGCCGCTTCGACCTCCGGGGCGATCGTGACCGGCTCCTCGGAGTCCGCGATGGCCCACTCGGGGTCCTTGAGCCCGTGCCCGGTCAGCACGCAGACCACCGTCTGGCCCGGCTCGAGGTCCCCGCGCTCGTGGAGCTCCAGCAGCCCCGCGATCGACGCGGCGGAGGCCATCTCCGCGAACACCCCGTGCCGCGCGACGAGCCGGAAGGCCGCCATGATCTCCGCGTCGGTGACCGCGCGGATCGAGCCGCCGGACTCCTGCGCGGCCTCGACCGCGAACGTCCAGGAGGCCGGGTTCCCGATCCGGATCGCGGTCGCGATCGTCTCCGGCTTCTCGACCTTGGCGCCGAGCACGATCGGGGCCGCGCCCGCCGCCTGGTAGCCGCGCATGACCGGCAGCTGCCCGATCAGCCCGTCCGCGTGGTACTCGCGGTAGCCGCGCCAGTAGGCGGTGATGTTGCCGGCGTTGCCGACCGGCATGACGTGCACGTCCGGCGCCCGGCCGAGCTGGTCGACCACCTCCCAGGCCGCGCTGCGCTGCCCGTCGATGCGGTACGGGTTGACGGAGTTGACCAGCTCCACCGGCTCGGTCTCCGCCAGCTGGCGGCAGATGGTGAGCGCCTGGTCGAAGTTGCCGTCGATCTGGATCACCTTGGCGCCGTGCACGAGCGCCTGGGCCAGCTTGCCCAGCGCGATCTTGCCCTTCGGCACGATCACCCCGGCGGTCATCCCGGCCTTGGCGGCGTACGCGGCGGCCGCCGCGGAGGTGTTCCCGGTGGAGGCGCAGATCACCGCCTCGGCCCCGGCCTCCTTGGCCTTGGAGATGGCCATGGTCATGCCGCGATCCTTGAAGGACCCGGTCGGGTTCGCGCCGTCGAACTTCAGGTGCACCTCGCAGCCGGTCCGCTCCGAGAGGTACTCGGAGTGGATCAGCGGGGTCCCACCCTCGCGCAGGGTCACGATCGGGGTCGCGTCGGTGACCGGCATGCGGTCCCGGTACTCCTCGATGATGCCGCGCCACTGGTGGGTACCGGTCCGGGCGGCGGTGGGGGTCGTCGCGGAGGTCACTGGTCGAACACCTCGGCTTCCACGCGCAGCACACTGGCGACGCTGCGGACGGTCGGGACAGCGGTCAACGCGTCCACCGTGGCGCGCAGCGCCGCTTCCGTGGCACGGTGGGTGATCAGCACCAGCTGGGCCGAGTCGCTCGAGCCCTGCTGCCAGACCTCGGCGATCGAGACCCCGTGGTCGCCGAAGGTGGTGGCCACCGCTGCGAGCACGCCGGGCGCGTCCTCGACGTCGAGCAGGACGTAGTACTGGGTCCGTAGCTCATCGATCGAGCGCAGGTCCTTCCTGCGGTGCTGCGACTCCGTGGCGCCACGGGCGGTCTGCAGGAGGTTGCGTGCCACGTCGATGATGTCGCCGACGACCGCGGACCCGGTCGGCTCCGACCCGGCGCCACGGCCGTAGAACATCAGCTCCCCGGCCGCGGCCGCCTCGACGTAGACGGCGTTGAAGGAGCCGCGCACGGCGGCGAGCGGGTGGGCCTTCGGCAGGAAGGCCGGATGGACCCGGACCCCGACCCGCCCGTCGACCTCGCTGGCGATCCCGAGCAGCTTGACGACGTAGCCGAGCCGGTCGGCGACCCGGATGTCGGTGGCGGTGACGGTCTCGATGCCCTGGGTGAACACGTCCTCGGCGTGGACGGTGGTGTCGAAGGCGAGCGAGGCGAGGATCGCGCACTTCGCGGCCGCGTCGTGGCCGCCGACGTCGGCGGTCGGGTCGGCCTCGGCGTAGCCGAGCGCCTGCGCCTCCGCGAGCACGTCGGCGTAGGCGGCGCCCTCCTCGGTCATCCGGGTCAGGATGTAGTTGGTCGTGCCGTTGAGGATGCCGACCACCCGCAGCACGCGGTCACCGGCGAGCGACTCCTTCATCGGCTTGATGATGGGGATCGCCCCGGCCACCGCTGCCTCGTAGGCGAGGTCCACCCCGGCGGCCCGTGCCGCGGCGAACAGCTCCGGTCCCTCGTGCGCGATCAGCTCCTTGTTCGCGGTGACCACCGGCTTGCCGAGCTCCAGCGCCCGACGCAGCAGCGGCCCCGCCGGGTCGCGGCCGCCCATCACCTCGACGACGATGTCGACGTCGTCGGCCTCGACCACGGCCCACGGGTCGGTGGTGTAGACGGCGTCGTCGACCGGGAGCCCCCGGTCGCGGGTGCGGTCGCGGACGGCGATGTGCGTGACCTCGAGCCGGGCGCCGGTGCGGGCCGCGATGTCCTCGGCCTCGCGGTGCAGGACCGTGACGACCCCGCTCCCGACGGTGCCGCCGCCGAGCAGGCCGATGCGGATGACGCGGTCCACGGGCGGTCCTCGGACGATCCTGGGCGTGCAGACGACGAGACTACCGCTCGTGTGACGGGCGCAGCGCGGTCCAGACGGTGGCGTGGGGCCGGAAGCCGAGGCGGCGGGAGAGCCGCTCCGCCACCGACCCGGGCGCGGCCGCCAGCCCGATCCGGCTGCCGGGGTGCTGCGCGAGGTGGTGCTGCACGGCGGTCGCGATCAGCACGCGCGCGATCCCCCGGCCACGGTGGGCGGGATGGACGACGACGTCCTCGACCACGGCGAGCCCCTGCCGGTCGTGCAGCACGCTCAGCCGGGCGACCGGGATGCCGTGCCGGAGCCCGACCCAGACCTGGCAGCGACCGGCGACGGCCAGGGCACGCTGCTGGGCCACCGACCACGCGACGAAGCCGTCGTCGTTGCCGCGCCAGTCCTCGGGGGTGTCGCCCGCGAGGTAGCGGTACAGGACCGTGCTCGCGTGCCAGCGCCGGTCCACCGCCCCACCCGCGGTGCCGTCGGGCGCGGGCACGGGCGCGACCTCGAGCGCTCCCGCGCCCGGCGGGGGCTCGAGGGCGCCGAGGAGCAGCACGGTGACGGGCTCGAGCAGCAGTCCGAGGCCCGCCAGGGCGTCCCGCAGGGCCGGATCGGGTCGCGGCGCGTCGGCGGGTGCGGTGGCGTCCAGCGGGGTCTCCCAACGCAGCCGTACCTGGACCGGGCCGAGGCTGCCGATGCTGCGCTCGAAGCGGTCGAGGAACCCCGGTAGGTCCGCCGCGGTCGGGACCCCGGTCAGGTCGAGGGTGTTGCCGGACCGGAGGTCCGGCCGCGACGGGGTGCGCACCGCCACGTGGTCGCGGGCGTGGGTGACGAGCGTGACCGGCGGCAGGCCCGCCCGCAGCACCGCGAGGCCGAGCCGGTCGTCGAGTCGCCGGACCGTCGGCCGCGGGGCGTCCGGGTCACGCGGCGGCCGCTCGTGGTGGTGGTGGTGATGACCCTCGTGCGGGGCGTCGGGGCCGCCGGTGGGCTGGCTCATGCCAGCGGGACGTCGTGCCGGAGCAGGTCGTCGAGGGTCTCGCGACGGACGAGGTCGCGGACCGCTCCGTCGCGGACCAGCACCGCCCCGGGCCGGAC
Source organism: Nitriliruptoraceae bacterium (assembly GCA_047921175.1). Taxonomy (GTDB): domain Bacteria; phylum Actinomycetota; class Nitriliruptoria; order Nitriliruptorales; family Nitriliruptoraceae; genus T1Sed10-7. The sequence continues at coordinate 24,514 of JBLRWQ010000024.1, forward strand.
CAGCCGGTTGTAGTTGGAGGCCATGGACGCCGTGTAGGCGCCCGTCGCGGCCACGGCGAGCAGGTCCCCGACCGCGAGGTCGCCGGGCAGCGGGGCGTGCTCGCGCACGAGGTCGCCGGACTCGCAGTGCTTGCCGACCACCGTCACCGCCCGCGGCGGCGCCGTGCTCGCCCGGTTCGCGAGGGTGACCTCGTGCTCCGCGTCGTACAGGGCGGGCCGGATGTTGTCGCTCATCCCACCGTCGACGCTGACCCAGGTGGTCAGGCCCGGCAGCGCCTTGATCGTGCCGACCTCGTACAGGGTCACGGTGGAGGGCCCGACGATGGCCCGGCCGGGCTCCACCACCAGGTGCGGGACGGGGTAGTCCAGCGCCGCGCACCGCTCGGCGACGGTCTCGAGCACCGCACGGCCGTAGCGGTGCACCTCCACGGGATGGTCCTCGTGGGTGTAGCGGATCCCCATCCCACCGCCGAGGTTGAGCTCGGCGAGGACCACGCCGTGCTCGTCACGCCACCGCGCCAGCAGGTCCAGGGTGACCTCGGCGTTGGCGATGAACGGGTCGGTGCCGAAGATCTGCGAGCCGATGTGCGAGTGGATCCCGACCACCTCGACGTGGTCGCAGGTCAGCGCGCGCCGGAGCGCCTCGTCGGCGAGGCCGAGCGAGAGGGTGAAGCCGAACTTCGCGTCGTCGTGCCCGGTGCGCACGTACTCGTGGGTGTGGGCGTCGATGCCCGGGGTGATGCGCAGCCACACGGAGGCGCGGACGTCCCGCGCGGCGGCGAGCCGCTCGAGGCGCTCCAGCTCCTCGAAGGAGTCCACCACGATGCGGCCGACCCCGACCTCCAGGGCCCGGTCCAGCTCGGCCAGGGACTTGTTGTTGCCGTGCAGCACGATGCGGGCCGGATCGATGCCGGCCACCAGCGCGGTGTGCAGCTCCCCGCCGGAGGCGACATCGATCGTGAGCCCCTCCTCGGCCACCAGCTGCAGGATGCCGAGGGTGCACCAGGCCTTGGAGGCGTAGGTGACCTGGACGCCCGGGAAACCGGCGAGGTAGGCGCGGCAGCGCGCACGCACGTCCTCCTCGTCCACGACCCACAGCGGGGTGCCGTGGCTGGCGGCCAGCGCCGGCAGCGCCACACCCCCGATCGTCAGCGCACCGTCGTCGTCACGGGCCGCGGTCGTCGGCCAGGGTCCGGCGGTCATGTCACATCCTCTCCGGCGCGCTGACCCGGAGCAGGGCGAGCGTGTTGGCGAGCACCTGCTTGGCGGCCACGGCGAGGTGGTAGCGGGCCCGACCGAGACGCTCGGCAGCGGCGCGCTCCGCCTCGTCGGCGTCGGCGGGGGCCAGGATGCGGCACTCGGTGTAGAAGCGGTGGAAGGTGCCCGCGAGCTCCTCGGCGTAGCGGGCGAGGCGCTGCGTGGCGCGCAGCTCCGCGGCCTCGGCGACCACCAGCGGCAGCTGCGCCATGGCGGTCAGCAGCGCCAGCTCGGCCGGGTGGGTCAGCAGCGTGAGGTCCGCGTCGTCCACCGCCCCGTGGTCGAAGCCCCGCTCGTCGGCGTTGCGCACGACCGAGGCGATCCGGGCGTGGGCGTACTGGACGTAGTAGACCGGGTTCTCCATCGACTGGGCGGTCACGACCGCCAGGTCGAAGTCGACCGCGGTGTCCAGCCCCTGGCGCAGGAAGTGGTAGCGCAGCACGTCCGCGCCGACCTCCTCGAGCACCTCGTCGAGGTCGATGGTCTCCCCGGCACGCTTGGACATCCGCACCGGCGCGCCGTCGCGCAGCAGGTTGACGAGCTGCCCGATGCGCACCTCGACCCGCGCCGGGGGCACGCCCAGGCAGGCCGCCGCGGCCTTGAGCCGGTCGACGTAGCCGTGGTGGTCGGCGCCGAGCAGGTAGTACAGCTGGTCGGCGCGGGCCCACTTGTCGCGCAGGTAGGCGCAGTCCGCGGCGAAGTAGGTCGGGCGGCCGTCGGACCGGCGCAGGACCCGGTCCTTGTCGTCACCGTGCTGGCTGGTGCTGAGGAACAGGGCCCCGTCGGCCTCGTAGGCCTCCCCCCGCTCGACGAGCTCGGCGATGGTGGCCTCGATCGCGCCGGTTGCGTGCAGGCGCTCGCGTTCGGAGAACCACACGTCGAAGTCGACGCCCATCGCGTGCAGCCCGTCCTGGATGCGCTGGCGCATGGCCTCGACGCCGAGCACCCCGACCCGGGCCGCCCGGGCCGCGTCGTCCTCCCCGCCGTCGCGGTCGAACAGCGCTGCGCCGTGCTGGGCACGCAGCGCGGCGGCCACCTCGCGGATCGCGTGGCCGCGGTAGTGCTCGTCGGTCAACGGCTGGTCGGTCGCGACCAGCACCAGCGACTCGCCGAACAGGCGGATCTGCTCCCCCGCGTCGTTGACGTAGTACTCGCGGGTGACCTGGTGCCCGGCGGCCTCCAGCAGCGCGGCGATGGCATCACCGGTCGCGGCCCACCGTCCGGCGCCCACGTGCAGCGGCCCGGTGGGGTTGGCGGAGACGAACTCGACGTTGACGTGGCGGCGTTCTTCGTCATCGACCTGGCTGCGGCCGTACGCGGCCCCCTCGGCCAGCACCCGGCGGACCAGGTCCTCGTGGTAGCGGTGCGCGAAGCGCAGGTTCACGAACCCCGGTCCGGCGATGGAGACCTCGTCGACCACCTCGGGGACCTCGAGGTGGTCGACCACCAGCTGGGCGATCTCGCGCGGGTTGCGTTTGGCCGGCTTGGCGAGCCGGAGCGCCACGGTGGTCGCCCAGTCCCCGTGGTCGGCCTGCTTGGGCTTCTCGAGGTCCGGGTCGGCCTCGGGCAGCCCGGCGGCGGCGAGCGCGGCACGGATGCGCCGGTCGAGGTCCTTGAGCACGGGATCGAGGAGGGGGGTGCGGGCCATGCGCGGGGCTTTCCGGTCGGTGGGAGCGGCCACGGAGCGTACGCGTCCGGCGTGGTACCGTGCCCGGCTGCGGTCGACGACCGCCCTGCCCCCGTAGCTCAGTGGATAGAGCACCGGCCTCCGGAGCCGGATGCGTAGGTTCGATTCCTACCGGGGGTGCTGCACCGGGCCACGACGCCTGAGGCGCCGCACGACCCGCCACACGATCAGCGCGAGCAGCAGCAGCCCGACCAGGCTCCACAGGCCGATCGGGGAGCGCCACACGGTCGGCGGGGCCTCGGACGCGGCGAGGCCCGTGGCCGGCAGGCGCAGCTCGGCGACGATGCCGGCGTGGTCGGTCGGCAGGCAGCCGAGCTCCGCGGGGACCGTGTCCAGGACCCCGGCCTCGACCAGACGCTCCGCCGCCGCACGGGCCGAGGCCTGCTGGGTGGGGGCGTCACACGCCCACAGCTCATCGCTGTCGGGCCAGACGTTGCCGATGAGGCGCGCGTCCACCACCTCGATGCCGCCACGCACCAGCACGAAGTCGAGCCGGTCGGTGAGGCCGTACGGGTTCCCCATCGCCAGCGCCGCGTCCAGGCGCCGCAGATCCGGACCGGCCAGCTCCGCGTCGGAGCCCCAGGTCAGGTTCGCACCGTCGGTCGCGTCCGGGCCGACGTCGGTGAAGCCCCCCTGGACCAGGGCCCAGTAGGCGTTGCAGTCGGCTCGCGCGGTCCCGACCTCCGGGTCCGCGACCTGCGGCGGGCAGGGCTCCCCGGCCTCGGGCTGCAGCGCCGGGTTGGGCACGTCCGGCCCCCGCGGGTCGCGCGGGTCGGCGTTCAGGTCCCCCAGCAGCACCACCGGCGTGTCGGTGTCGGCGAGGTCGTCGAGCAGCTGGCCGGCCTGGCGGACCGAGTGCGGCACCTCGTCGGGGTCCCACAACGACTCGAGGTGGGTGGTCACGAACCGGACCGTGCCGCCGTCCAGGGCCAGGTCGGCGAAGGCGTAGCCGCGATCGATCACGAGCACCGTCGGCACCACCGCGTAGCGTTCGCGGTAGGCCCGTCCCCCGGCGGCGACCACGCGGTCGGCCAGGTCCTCGCGCACCAGCAACGCGTCGGCGAGGTCGAACCCGCACGTGGCCACGTCGGTCCCGAAGCGCGGCTGGAAGGTGGCCGGGTCCTCCACCCGGGACAGGAACGGCAGGGCCGGGATGCGGTAGCCGGGCTGCTGGGCGACCCCCCCGTCGGCGGCGGCGATCACGTACGGCACCCCGGCCCGGCGCGTGGCGTCCAGGAACCCGGCGGTGAAGTCGAACACGTCCTCGAGCCGGCCCAGGTTGCCGCCGCGGCAGCGCCACCGGGTCGCCTCCTGCAGGCCGATCACGGCGGGCTGCTCGCGGACCACCTCCTCGGCGAGCACCTCGACGCGAGCGTCGAAGTCGGTCGCCGCCACCTGCTCCCACATGAACTGGGCCGCCGCCGGCATGTCGGGCAGCAGGTCGAGCGCGATGGCGACGTCCGAACCGAGGTAGAGGTTGCGGGCCATGACGGTGAGGACCTCGCCGTCGCCCGCGGCGGGCTCCCGCGTCGCCGAGCCGTCCTCGGCCGCGACCGCGAGGACGGCGGGCAGCAGGACGGCCAGCACGACGCACGTGAGCAGCGCGGTCACCGCACGAGCCCGGAGGCGGGCGCGACCCGGCCCGTCGACCACCACCTCGACCCTGTCCACCGCCGACTCCCCTCGCCCCGGTCCCGGTCGTCGCCACCGCGACCCGCGACCGCCCGGAGCCGCCAGCCAAGCACACCGCACCGATCCCCCGACCGCACCGGGCACACGCACGCCCGGCGCCTACCCTGCGGCCGGCAGCGCGGACCGCACCCGCCCCCCTCCTCCGAAAGGCCCAGCATGGCGGCGATCGACGTCACCGACCGGTCGATCTACACCCGCACGGTCGGGATCGAGCACGACCCGCTCGAGCTGCCGCGCCGCCACCTCGACGCGCGCGGCCGGGAGGTCGCCCCGGACCTGCTGGCGCTGATGGGCGACACGCCGCTGGTGGCGCTGGACCGGCTGTCGAGGGACGTGCCCCCGACGCTCATCGCCAAGCTCGAGATGCTCAACCCCGGCGGCTCGGTCAAGGACCGCATCGGGATCGCCATGATCGAGGCGGCCGAGGCGGCCGGCGAGCTCCAGCCCGGCGGGACCATCGTGGAGCCGACCTCCGGCAACACCGGGGTCGGGCTCGCGATCGTGGCCGCCCGCAAGGGCTACCGGTGCGTGTTCGTGGTGCCCGACAAGGTCAGCCGCGACAAGATCTCGCTGCTGCGTGCCTACGGCGCCGAGGTGGTGGTCTGCCCGACCGCGGTCGAGCCCGAGGACCCGCGCTCCTACTACTCGGTGTCCGACCGGCTGGCCGCCCAGCCCGGCGCCTTCAAGCCCAACCAGTACTTCAACCAGGCCAACCCCCAGACCCACGTGTTCTCCACCGGCCCGGAGATCTGGCGGCAGACCGCGGGCCAGATCGACGCCTTCGTGGTCGGCGTCGGCACCGGCGGGACCACCACCGGCGTCGGCGGCTACCTCAAGGCCCGCAAGCCGGAGCTCACGATCGTGGGCGCGGACCCGGAGGGCTCGCTGTACTCCGGCGACACGGTGCACCCCTACCTCGTCGAGGGCATCGGTGAGGACTTCTGGCCACCCACCTTCGACCCGGACCTGGTCGACATCTGGGAGCGGGTCAGCGACGCCGAGTCCTTCGCTTTTGCCCGCCGGGCGGCGCGCGAGGAGGGGATCCTCGTCGGCGGCTCGTGCGGCACGGCGCTGGTGGCCGCCCACCGCTACGCCGCGACCCAGCCCGAGGACGCCACGATCGTGGTGCTGCTCCCCGACTCCGGGCGTGGCTACCTGTCGAAGTTCTACGACGACACCTGGATGGCCGAGCACGGGCTGCTCGAGCACACCTCGGGGGCCGGGACGCTCGGCGAGGTGCTGGCCGCCAAGGGCAGCGACCTGCCGCCGCTGATCCACCTGCACCCGGGCGAGCAGGTGGCGGATGCGATCGGGCTGCTGAAGCGCTACGGCGTGTCCCAGCTGCCGGTCTTCCGGGATGGGGTCCACGATGACGTCCAGCCCGGCGACATCCTCGGCTCCGTGCGGGAGAACGCCCTGCTGGACGCGGCCCTGCGTGACGCCGCGGTCATGACCCGCCCCATCGTCGAGGTGCTCCAGCCGCCGCTCGCCCTGGTGGCCGCCGAGGACCCGATCGACCGTGCGCTCGGTGCGCTGGCCGGTGGTGATCCGGCGGTGCTGGTGCACGACGCCGGCCGGGTGCTGGGGGTCGTGACCCAGGCCGATGTCCTGACCTTCCTGGCCAGCCGAGGTGACCGATGACCGAGCAACCGTCCACACCCCACGCAGCGCACGGCTTCGCGACCCGGGCGATCCACGCCGGCCAGGACCCGGAACCGGTCACCGGCGCGGTCACCGTGCCGATCTTCCAGACCTCCACCTTCGCCCAGCCGCGGGTCGGCGAGCACACCGGCTACGAGTACGCCCGGACCGGCAACCCGACCCGCACCGCCCTACAGACCGCGCTTGCGGCGCTCGAAGGCGCCGAGGAGGCGGTGGCGTTCGCCTCGGGGCTGGCGGCCGAGGACGCGGTGTTCCGCCTGCTCTCCCCCGGCGACCACGTCGTGATGGCCGACGACGTCTACGGCGGGACCTGGCGCCAGATCGCCCAGGTCCACGCCCGGTTCGGCATCGAGGTCAGCGCGGTCGACCTCAGCGACCTGGATGCGGTCCGGGCCGCGCTGCGACCCACGACCCGGCTCCTGTGGGCGGAGACGCCGTCCAACCCGCTGCTCAAGATCCTCGACCTGGCGGCCCTGGCCGAGGTCGCCCACCGGCACGGCGCCAAGCTGGCGGCGGACAACACCTTCGCCACCCCCGCGCTGCAGCAGCCGCTGGCGCTCGGCGCGGACCTGGTGGTCCACTCGACGACCAAGTACCTCGGTGGCCACTCCGACGTCGTCGGCGGCGCGGTCTGCACCGACGCCGCCACCGCGGCCGAGCTCGCGTTCCTGCAGAACGCCGTCGGCGCGGTGCCCGGCCCCTTCGACTCGTGGCTGACGTTGCGGGGGGTCAAGACCCTCGAGGTCCGCATGGCCCGCCACAGCGAGAACGCCGCCCGGATCGCGGCCTACCTGACCGAGCACCCGGCGGTCACCTCGGTGGCCTACCCGGGCCTGCCCGAGCACCCGGGGCACGACCTGGCTGCGCGGCAGATGTCGGCCTTCGGGGGCATGGTGTCGTTCCGGGTCGCCGGCGGGATCGACGCGGCGACGCGGGTCGCGGAGGCCACCGAGCTGTTCTTCCTGGCCGAGTCCCTCGGCGGGGTCGAGAGCCTGATCGAGCACCCGGGCATCATGACGCACGCGTCCGTGGCGGGCACGGCACTGGAGGTGCCGGACGATCTGCTGCGCCTGTCGGTCGGCATCGAGACGGTGGACGACCTGCTCGCGGACCTCGAGCAGGCCCTGGGCGCGGCGGGGGGCCAGTAGCCTCCCCTGCCGGTCGCGATGCGGCCGGCGGCACGGCAACGGAGGTCGCGTGCGCGCCCTGCTGGTCTTCAACCCCAACGCCACCACCACCGACGACAGCGTGCGGGACGTCATCGCCTCGGCGCTCGGCTCGGCGGTGGACCTGGACGTGCAGCCCACGAAGCAGCGTGGGCATGCCACCCTGCTGACCGCCGGCGCGGTGCACGAGGGCGTCGAGGCGGTGTTCGCCCTGGGTGGTGACGGCACCGCCAACGAGGTCCTCCAGGCGCTGGCCGGCACCGACGTCCGGCTCGGGATCATCCCCGGCGGCGGCGCCAACGTGCTCGCCCGCAACCTCGGCCTGCCGAACGACCCGGTCCATGCCACCTCGGTGCTGCTGGAGGCGGTCCGGGCGGATCGGACCCGGCGGATCAGCCTCGGGCTGGCCGGCGAGCGCTACTTCGGCTTCAACGCCGGCTTCGGCTTCGACGCGGCCGTGATCCGCCACGTCGAGCAGCATGCGACCGCGAAACGCTGGCTGCGGCAGGGCGCCTTCGTGTGGTCGGTCGGCCACGAGTGGGCGGTCGGCGCCGGACGCGAGCCGGCCTCGATCACGGTCACGCTGCCCGACGGCTCGAGCCTCGGACCGGTGGCCATCTCCATCATCGCCAACTGCGACCCCTACACCTACCTCGGTCCCCGCCCCATGCGGGTCCACCCGTGGGCATCCTTCGACCTCGGGCTCGACCTGGTCACCGTCGACCGGCCGACCACGATGCGGCTGCTGCAGGTGGTGGCGGGGACCTTCCGCGACGGCCGCCACGTGACCGCGAAGGGTGTGCGCTACCTGCACGACCTCGCGGCGTTCACCCTCAGTTCACCGAGCCCGCAGCCGCTGATGGTCGACGGGGACTACGCCGGCGAGCATCACGCCGTGGCGTTCACCTCGGTCCCGGAGGCGCTGCGCGTCCTCGTCTGAGCGGCTGAGCGGTGGTTGCTGGCCGAGCCCTGGACGATCCGGTCCGGTGGTCGCCCCGGCACGCTGCGCGGCGTGCGCCCGCCTGCGCACCCGAGCAAGCGGATCCCTGAACAGACCCTTGACAGCGGGCGTCCAACCGGGCACGGTCCCGGTCGCACCTCGAGAACCCGTTCACAAGCGCACCACCTGGCGGCGGGAGCGCACCGACGCACGCGACCGCGTGCCGGCCACCTCGGGGGGGCGACGTCCACCGGTGGCTCCCAGAGCCGGTCACCCAGGCGGACGACCGGCAGCGAACCCGAACGAGCCCTCGGTGAAGGGAGACCCCATGGACTGGCGTAGCCGTGCCGCGTGTACCGACGAGGACCCGGAGCTGTTCTTCCCGATCGGCACGACCGGCCCTGCCGTCGAGCAGGCGGACGCCGCCAAGCGGGTCTGCGCCGGCTGCGCCGTGCGTGAGGAATGCCTGGAGTTCGCGCTGACGTCCAACCAGGACGCCGGCATCTGGGGCGGCCTGACCGAGGACGAGCGCCGGACCCTCAAGCGTGCCCGGCAGCGCCGTCGTCGCCTGGCCAGCTGACCGTCCGGACCACCGATGCCGCCGGTCCGCCGGCGGCATCGTCGTGTCCGGGCCGCTCCAGCGTGTGGTCCTGCCCGTCGGGCGGTCCGCACGCGCAGGCTCACTCGTGCGCGACGGGCGCCGGCACCGGCAGCAGCGCCAACGCCCGGGTCCCCCCGTCCGGCCCGACACGATCGACCTCGAGGGTGCCACCGAGCTCGGACTCGACCAGGGTCGCTGCGATCTGCAGGCCCAGGTTCGCGTCGTTGCGGATGTCCCAGCCGGGGGGGACCCCGACGCCGTCGTCACGGACCGCGAGGTGCAGGCCGGAGCTGCGGCGGTCGAGCTGGACGACGACCTCGCCCCCCCGGTCGACGAAGCCGTGCTCCAACGCGTTCTGCAGCAGCTCGGACAACACCAGCGCCAGCGGGGTCGCCACCTCGGCGGGGAGGTCCCCGGCGCTGCCCTCCAGGCGCATGCGCACCGGTCGGTCGGGGTCGGTCAGGCCCGTGGCGACCATGTCGATGAGCCGGTGGGCGACCTTGTCGAAGACGACCCGCTGCCCGGAGTCCTGGGACAGCGTCTCGTGCACGAGCGCGATGGAGGAGATGCGGCGCACCGACTCCGCGAGCGCCTCCTGCACCTCCGGCGAGCTCAGCCGGCGGGACTGGAGCCGCAGCAGGGACGCCACCGTCTGGAGGTTGTTCTTGACCCGATGGTGGATCTCCCGGATCGTCGCGTCCTTGTAGAGCAGCAGGCGCTCGTGTCGGCGCACTTCGGTGACCTCACGCACGAGCACCAGCCCGCCGAGCACCTGGTGTGACCGGGTGAGCGGCAGCAGGCGCCGCAGCACGACGGTCCCGCCCTCCTCCACCTCGGATTCGAGCGGCTCCCCGACGGCGAGGGCCTCGAGCAGGGCGGCGTCGTCGAGGTCGAACTCGCCGATGTTGCGACCCATCACCGCACCGGTCACGCCCAGCCGGCGGTAGGCACTCATCGCGTTCGGCGAGGCGTAGATCACGTTGCCCGCCGCGTCCAGGCGCATCATGCCGTCGCCGACCCGGGGTCCGAGCTCGTGGTCGCTGCCCTCGCCGGGGAAGGGGAACTCCCCCTCGGCGAGCATCCTCGACAGCTCGTCGGCCGCACGCAGGTAGGCGAGCTCCAGCTGCGACGGGGCGCGCACCATCGACAGGTTGGCCTCGCGCGCGACGACCGCGATCGTGCTGCCGTCGAAGGGGACCGGGATGGCCTCCTCCCGGACCGGGACACCCGTCGACCAGTCCGGGTCACCGTCGCGGACGATCGCCTCCTCGTCGAAGGCCCGGGTCACCAGGGGCCGCTCCGAGGGCGACAGGACGGCGCCGACCAGGTCCTCCTGGTAGATCGTCGGGGCGGTGTGTGGCCGGACCTGGGCGATCACCACCAGGGCGTCGTCGTCGGTGTCCCGGGCGAACAGCAGCAGGTCCGAGAACGACAGGTCCGCGAGGATCTGCCAGTCCGCCACCAGCTCGTTCAGCGCGTCGAGCTCGGGGCCGCGCAGGCCCGCACGCCGCTCCGCCAGCGTGTCGAGCGAGGACATCCTCAGGCCTGCAGGAAACGCTGCAGCTGCTGGAGCGGGACCGCCTCACGGATGTGCTCGAAGGCCCGCTTCTCGATGTCGCGCGCTTCACTCAGCGAGATGCCCAGCTCCCGCGCCGTGTCCGCGAGGTCGTGGGGGTGCCCATCCTTCAGGCCCATCCGGAGCTCCAGTACGCGCCGCTGGGTCTCCGGCAGCCGGGACAGCACCTTCTCCAGCGGCTGCTTCAGATCCTCCACCGGGTTCGGCGGTTGGGCACGACGCTTCCCGCCACCGGAACCCCCGTGGCGCTGCCCGCTGCGCTTGCGCTGCCCGCTGCTCATGGCCGCGAGCCTAGCGCCCCCGCCACTCGGGCTCCCGCCGTTCGAGGAAGGCCGCGATGCCCTCGGCGGCGTCCTCGGTCTGGACCTGCAGGTCCAGCATGCCGTGCAGGTACGCCATCGCGGACCTCGGCTCCATGGAGCGGGCGTCGAGGTAGCTGCGCCGTCCCAGCGCCAGGGCGAGCGGCGCACCGCGGATCAGCTCGGCCGCGAGCTCGGCGACGGCCTCGTCGAGCTCCTCACGGGGGACGACCCGGTTGACGAGCCCGAGCCGCTCCGCCTCCGCCGCCGGGTAGCGCCGTCCCGTCATCATCCACTCCAGCGCGCGCTTCGGCCCGAGGTGCTGGACCAGCAGCGCGGAGATGACGTGCGGCCACAGCCCGACCCGGACCTCCGGGGTCCCGAAGGTCGCGTCCTCGACGGCGACCAACAGGTCGCAGGCGAGCGCGACGCCGAGCCCACCGGCCAGGGCGTGGCCGTTGACCCGCCCGATGAGCGGTGTGCGCAGGGCCTCCGTGGTCGCGAACAGGCGCCGGAGCAGCCCCCGCTGCTCGTGGCCGTCCACTGCCGACGGGTCCGAGGTCAGCCCCGAGCGCAGGTCCGCCCCGGCACAGAAGGCCTTGTCCCCGGCGCCGGTGAGGACGAGCACGCGGACCGCCGGATCGCGGTCCAGGTCGCTGAACGCCTCGATCATCGCATCGAGCGTGGCAGCATCCAGTGCGTTGCGTGCCTCCGGTCGCGCGATGGTCACCGTCGCCACCGCGTCCTGGCGGCTGACCTCCACCGTCATCGGTCCCTCCCCGGCGCTGGTGTCGGCACCCTACGCGCTGCACCTGGCATCATCACCGTCGGGACCCGACCCCGAGGGCAGGGAGGCACCGGTGCCCTTCACCCTCGCCGTGGTGGCGGTCGCCGTCGCCGCCTCGCTGCTACGCGGCGGTCGGTTCCGCTACCTCGCCGAGCGCCCTCTGGTGGCGCCGTGGCTGCTGTTCGCCGGGGTCGCGATCCAGGTGGCGGTGGATGCCGCGGCCGCCCGGGAGCTCCTGCCGGATGCCGGCTGGTCGGGGTGGGTGCTGCTGCTGGTCAGCCAACTCCTGGTGATCGCCTTCCTGCTCGCGAACCGACGGATGCCGGGGATGGCCCTGGTCGCGGTCGGGCTGTTGCTCAACGCCGCGGTGATCGCGGCCAACCGGGCGATGCCGGTGGATCCCGCGGCGATCATCGCGCTCGGGATCGAGGGCGCCGAGGTGCCGCCCGGCAAGCACACGCTGCTGACGGATGCCACCCGCCTGCCGTTGCTGGCGGACATCATCCCGGTGCCATGGCTGCGCTCGATCATCTCGGTCGGTGACCTGGTCATCGCCGCGGGCCTCGTGCCGCTCACGCACGGTCTGCTGGGCCCGCCTCGCGGGCCAGCGCTCCGGGCACCGCAGGCGGTCATGCTCGGGCCGCTGCGGACCGCACGTGGCGAGCGGACCCCTCGCTCCCGCCGGCAGGCACCCGCCGCTCGCCGGCGCTGACCCGACGTCAGGCGCTGGACGCAGCCAGCTCGCGCCGGTCGACCACACGCGTCAGCGCGGCGATGACCTCGAGGTCGCCGACGTCGCGGACGAGGCGGACGGTGGCCTCGTGGCGCTGTGCCTTGTCGCTCGGGTCCGGGGCGTAGCTGTCGAGGTCGCAGCAGGCCACCACGATGCGCGCCGGGAGCCCGACGTCGTCACGGGGATGCCCCTGGACGTCGGCCTGTGCGGCGACCACCGCCGCCACCCGGTCGAGCCCCCCGACCTCACGCAGCACCTCAGCGCCTGCCGAGGCGAGCTCGCTGGCATCTGCCGGGGCCTCCCGCTCGAGGCGGATGCGCCCGAGCTCGTGGAGGTGGGCCGCCCGGACGGTGTCGGCCACGGTGGTCGCGTCCAGCCCCAGCTCGAGCGCGACCGCTCTCGCGAGCTCCGCGACCCGCACACCGTGATCGGGGGTCACCGTGCCGAGCTGCTCGGGGAGCCGGGACATGGCCCGGATGGTCTCCTCGTACGCCCGCTGCCCGAGAGCGAGCCGGTCCAGGCCGGTACGTGCGGCCAGCAGCGGCAGCAGCATGGTCGGCAGGGTCCAGGCGCCGAGCACCGGATGGACCAGGGCGCCGAGCGCGGCGGTCGCCGCGACCGAGGCGCCGATCAGCCGGTTCCGGTAGACCTCCTCGATGACCCGCCGGTGGGCATGCCGCCAGCCCGTCGCCGACCCCGCCAGCGCTTCGGTGGCCGGGACACCGACCAGGATGGCGACCGCGATCGCTGCCGCTGCACCGAGGTTGAGCTCCGCGGCAACACCGGCCGCCGACGTCCCCGTCCAGGTCGCCGGCCCGAACGCCGCGCCGAGCGCAGCGAGGCCGCTGAGGGCCCAGCCGCCCACGGCCCGTTGGGCCGCGGTCTCCGCGTTCGGTGGCTCCTTGCGGACGAGCGCCGCTCCGACGTAGCCGACCGCGGCAAGCAGCGCGACCGCGACCGGGGATGCACCGAGCAGCGCAGCTGCACCGATGACCGCGAGCGAGGTCGGGGCCGCCCGCCCGTCCGCGAGGCGGATCGGGAGCAGCTCCATCACCATCGCAGCGAGCGCGAACAGCAGCAGCTCTGCGACGCCGACCTGGTTGTTCAAGACCTGGTCGCCGTCGAGGACCCACCACAGCGCGCCGCCGAGCCCGCCGATCACCGCGACGATGACGGTCAGGCTCCGCTCGGCCGGCCCGTTCACCGCGCACCTCGGCGGGCCCGATGCAGCGGCGTCATGTGGCTCGACTCGAAGGCCGGGCCGGGCATGGCGCCGCGCGAGCGCCTGAGCTCGCCGACCGATGCGTTCGGGATGCTGACCCCGTGGAGCTCGTGCTCGGAGGCGAACTCGACGGTGGGTTCCCAGCCGAGGCGACGCACGCAGCTGGCCAGCGCCGCCACCACCTCGGCGTCGAACTGAGGGCCGGAGCACCGCTCGAGCTCCTCGATGGCTGTCTCCACATCCAGGGCGCGGCGATAGGAGCGGGTCGAGGTCATCGCGTCGAAGGCGTCCACGGCGGTCACGATCCGCACCAGCCGCGAGAGGTGCTCGGCGTCGACGCCGTGCGGGTACCCGCGCCCGTCGAGCCGCTCGTGGTGGTAGCGGACGATGTCGATCGCCGGCTCGAGGAAGGCGATGTCGTGCAGGATGTTCACCCCGATGGTGGGGTGCTCCTGCATCTTCGCGAACTCATCGTCGTCGAGCGGGCCGGGCTTGTTGATGATGCACAGCGGCACGCCGATCTTGCCCACGTCGTGCAGCAGGGCGGCGTACTTGGTGATGCGGCGGGCCTCGTAGCCGACCCCGAGCTCCTCCGCGACGCGGACCGAGAGCTCCGAGACCCGCTCGGAGTGACCGCGGGTGTAGAGGTCCTTGATCTCGATCGCCTTCACGAAGCTACGGACCATGCGGTCGTAGTCCTCGTCCAAGGCCTGGAACGCGAGCAGGCCGTACCGGGCGATCAGCGCCGGGACGGCCATGAGAAGCAGTGCCCACCAGGAAGCGCGCTCGATCACAACGACGGTGAGTACGGCGATCCCGACGTAGGGGATCTGCATCGCGAGCGATGGGCCGATCGTGCGGAAGATGTCGAAGAACGAGTCCAGACTTGTAAGCGCGACAACGCCAGCAACCAGTGCGTGATTCACGACGGAGTACGCCACTGCAGCAACAGCAATTGCGAGCAGTGAACGCCAATCCGGGAACTGCGCTCCGAGCCGACCCATCAAGAAGACGTACGCAATTCCGGCCGACGCAGCGCTAATGACGAGCTGGCCCGAGTTGAAGCAGAGCCGGGTCAGCCACATGTCCGAGGGACGAAGAACAAAGGCGGGCAACCCACCCGCAGCAGCAACAACAGCTAGCTCCGGACCTCCGAGGATGACAGCGACCAGGACCACAACGTTGGATAGCGAAACCATCGACCGTCCGCGGAAACCCGAGGCGAATCTCTCGGCAAGGAATACGGACGAGAAGACAAGGGCACCAAGGACGAGATCAACCGACGGGAGGGAGAACACGACAAGTGCGAGCGCGGCAAGCGCCGTGCTCGCGACGTAGACGTTCAGCACTCTTGGACGGGACACGGGGGTGTCGCCTCGGGTAGACAGGTCGAGCGATGTGCGGGGGAGGTCGACCGCTGCACGGATCCTGCGGCTTGAATCGTCGGCCAAGCAACGACCACCGTCTACCTTCGGGCGGTCGTCAGGCCCAGGTGATGCTGGCGCCGCTGGACAGCACGAGAGCTGCCAGGCTGGCCATGGC
>JBLRWQ010000025.1:0-38880 GCA_047921175.1 Nitriliruptoraceae bacterium
GCCAGCTGCTGGGCCTGCGCAAGGGACGCATGCAGCAGATGGTCAACCACGGCACCGGCTGGGTCCGGCTCGAGTACCGGGTCCCGGCCCGGGGCCTGATCGGGTTCCGTACCGAGTTCCTGACCGAGACCCGCGGCACCGGCATCCTGCACCACGTCTTCGACGGCTACGAGCCGTGGCAGGGCGAGCTGCGGACCCGCCCCAACGGCTCGCTCGTGGCCGACCGCCAGGGCCAGGCCACCCAGTTCGCCCTGCTCAACCTCCAGGACCGCGGGCAGCTGTTCATCGCTCCCGGCACGGAGGTCTACGCCGGGATGATCGTGGGCGAGAACGCCCGCAGCGAGGACATGGACATCAACCCGGCCAAGGAGAAGAAGCTCTCCAACGTGCGCTCGGCCACCGGGGACGAGCTGGTCCGCCTCGCACCCCCCCGCCTGCTGTCGCTCGACCAGGCGCTGGAGTTCATCCGCGAGGACGAGGCCGTCGAGGTCACCCCCGTGAACGTCCGGCTGCGCAAGGTCGAGCTGGACCCGGCGCTGCGCGCCCGGGCCGCCAAGCGCGCGAAGCTCGGGGCCGCGCCGAGCTGACGATCAACCGGAGGAGGGCTTCCCGCCGCCGGTCCGGGGCTTGCGGCCGGAGGAGGCGCCGCGGGAAGCGGTCGCGGCCGGCTCCAGCCTGCCCCTGTCCGGGCCGTCGCCGCCACCGCCGCGCGCCCGCTGGATCAGGACCAGCACGCCCATCAGCACCACCGCCGCGAGGGTGATCAGCAGCAGGCCCGTCAGGTCCTCGAGCAGGGTCGGGAAGGCGATCATCGCCGCCCCGAGCACCACCATCAACGACCCACCGATGAGCTTCAGCGCGCGGCCGTGCTTCTCCTCCACCCGGGTGACCTCCAGGGTCACGACCACGATCGCGAACAGGATCAGCTCGTCGATCAGGTAGATGAGCAGGTACAGGCCGAGCAGCGCACCGAACCCCGCGCCACGGCCGATCCCGAGCGTCTGGAGCGTGCCCGTCCACACCACCGGGAACCCCATCGTGCAGGGCAGCTCGATGATGGCGACCCCGACCGCCAGCGCGACCGTGGTACCGAGGACGGGCAGCAGCCCCCGCTCCTGGTCGCGGATCGCCCGCCCGCCCCTGTAGATGCGCGGCTTGTAGCGATCCGGGATCGTGAAGGACAGCCCCTGCTTGTAGGCGAAGTAGTCCTTGATGTTGACGCTGCCGACCAGCAGCGCGATCAGCCCGACGATCACCGTGATGGCCGTGATGGACGACAACAGGTCGACCACGGTGAAGATGCCCACGATGAACAGCCCGTAGATCGCGGCGGTCACGGTCAGGAACGTGCCACCGACCGCGAGGATCCGGGCGCGGGTCGCCCCGGCGTTCAGCACCATGGCGAGCAGGATCGCCAGCACCCACAGCGAGCACGGGTTGAACCCGTCCACGAAGGCGATCAGGGCCGTCACCCCGACGGCGTTGCGGCCGGCGAGCTCCACCTCACCGAGCAGCGGAACGTCGATGGTCGCGTCGACCTCGTCCGGGTCCAGGCCCGCAGCCACGTCCGTGGAGGGCGCTCGCCCGCCGGCGGCGTCCGCCGCCGCGACCCGGACGAGCCCGTCGACGAGGCGGGTGATGTCACGACCGATGTCCTCGTTGAACCCGACGATGATGCGGTCACCGATGATGGTGGTCGGGACCCCGGACGGGGTCTGGCCCCGCGCCAGCACCTCCCGCTCCCAGCGGTCGCGGGCGGCTGCATCGCGGGAGACCTCGTGCTTGACCACGTCCAACGGCGGGCTGTAGCGCTCCTCGAGGTCCTCGAGGTAGACCTCCATCTGCTGGCAGAACGGGCAGGTGATCGAGCCGAAGTACAGCACCTCGACCCGACCGTCCTCGGTGATCGCCCCCTGGAGGTCGGCCGGAAGCTGGCTGACCGGGTCGTCCTGGGCGTCCGCCGTCCCGGGTAGCACGGGCACGAGCACGGTCGCGAGCGCGAGCAGGACGACCAGCGCGAGACGCAGCCGCTGGTCGAGCCACCGCTGCTGATCGAGGACAGGATGCACGGGGACCTCCGAGCCTCACCGAGCATCGGCGCTTCGAGGAGCCGACGACGCAGCC
The DNA here is from genome assembly GCA_047921175.1 of Nitriliruptoraceae bacterium. GTDB lineage: Bacteria > Actinomycetota > Nitriliruptoria > Nitriliruptorales > Nitriliruptoraceae > T1Sed10-7. Next base: position 2,125 of record JBLRWQ010000025.1, read on the forward strand.
GTCCGACCCGATCTCGATGGGCCGAGCGTCCCTGCCGGGCCGCACGTCGGTGCCCAACGACCGAAGGTCGGTGGCCCCACCCTTCTCGCGCATCGCACGCGTTGCTACGGTGCGTGATGTCGGGAGGATCTGGTGGGCGCCACGGACCGAGCCGAGCTCGAGCAGCGCCTCCACGAGCTGGAGGAGCTCTTCCGTCTCGCCATGACCAACGCCCCGATCGGGATGGCCATCTCCACGCTGGATGGCCCCTGGGTCGCGGTCAACCCGGCCCTGTGCGCCCTGTTCGGCTACACCGAGGAGGAGCTGCTCGGTGGCCTGTCCTTCGCTGATCTGACCCACCCGGACGACCTGCCGGCCGAACTGGTGCTGCTCGACGAGATGCTGGCGGGCGCCCGGTCCACCTACGCGCTCGACAAGCGCTACCGCTGTCGCGACGGCTCGCTGGTGTGGACCCGCACCGTGGTCAGCCTCGTCCGCGACCGAGACGGTTCGCCGCGCTACTTCGTCGCGCAGTGCCTCGACGCCACCGAGCAGCATCTCGTCGAGCAGGAGCTACGGCACCTGGCTGCCGAGCTGGAGCGCACCGCCGCCGACCTGCGCGAGAGCGACGACATCCGGGTCGCGTTCCTGCGCGCCACCTCCCACGAGCTGCGGACGCCGCTGACGGTGGTGGCCGGCCTCGCCGACACCCTGCGCCGGCACCACACCGAGCTCGCGCCGGAGCAGATCACCGAGCTCCTGGACCGGCTGCGGGGCCAGACCGAACGGCTCACCACGGTCGTCTCCGACCTGCTCGACGTGGACCAGCTCACGACCGGACTCGTCCGGGCCTCGCGACGACCCCTGCCGCTGGCGCACGTCGTTCGCAGCGTGCTGGAGGCGACGGCGATCCCCGACCGGCGCATCGAGACCGACCTGACCGAGGTGGTGGTCCCCGGAGATCTCGCGAAACTGGAGCGCGTGGTGGCGAACCTGCTCGCCAACGCCGTGCGGCACACGCGGACCGGCGGCTGGATCGGGCTGTGGACCACCGAGGTGGCGGACCAGGCGGAGCTCGTCGTGGAGGACGACGGCACCGGGCTGCCGGCCGGGTTCGAGACGCGCATCTTCGAGCCCTTCGTGCAGGGCCCGCAGCACCGGCACGACGCCCGACCGGGCACGGGGCTCGGGTTGACGCTGGTCCGTGAGTACGTCGCGCTCCACGGTGGCAGCGTGCATGCGGAGAACCGCACCGAGGGTGGCGCCCGGTTCGTGATCCGGCTGCCCCTCGACGCGCCGGACACCCCGCGAGAGCGGGCCTCGTCAGCGGCCGGCGTCGACCACGGGTGACGCTGCGCGGGCCTGATCGAGCAGGCTCGGCGTGCTGGCGGGGATCGCGATCGCCGCGGTCAGGGCGGCGGCGACGAGCCCGGCAGCGAGGGAGATGGCCAGGCGGCGCCGGTCCAGGCGTTCGAGCAGCTCGGGCACGGGGGACCTCCAGCGGGTGCTCCGGTCAGGGTACGCGCGTCGGTCGCCGTTCCCGCATCCGAGCCGCACGGTGCATACTCGCAGGGGAGGACCCCATGCCCCGTCGACGTCGCCGTGACACCGCCGCGCAGGTCGAGGCCGCGCGACGGGTCGGGGTGCACGACCCGCGCGTGCTCGCGGCCGTCGCCGCCGTCCCGCGGGACCACTTCGTCCCGGCGCAGGCACGGTCACAGGCGCACGAGGACCGACCGATCAGCATCGGCGCCGGGCAGACGACCTCGCAGCCGTCGCTGATCGCCGCCATGCTCGCGGCGCTCGCGCTGACCGGGAACGAACGCGTCCTGGAGGTCGGCACCGGGTTCGGCTACCAGACGGCGCTGCTCGCCCACCTGGCCGCCGAGGTGTACTCGATCGAGCGGATCGCCCCGCTCGCCGCACAGGCACGGGACAACCTCGCGAGCATCGGCATCACGGGGGTCGAGGTGGTGGTCGGCGACGGCACGCGGGGCCTCCCCGAGCACGCTCCCTACGATGCCATCGTGGTGTCGGCCGCGGCCCTGGACGTCCCCCGGTCGCTTACCGACCAGCTCGTCGACGGTGGTCGGCTGGTCGCACCGGTCGGGCCGGACGCGTGGCAGGAGGCGGTGCTGTTCACCCGCGTCGGCGACGAGCTCGAGCGGACCCGTCGGTTGACCGCCGTCCGGTTCGTGCCGCTGATCGCCGACGAGCCGCCACGGAGGGCAGGGGCTCCGTAGGCTGCCCACGTCCGATCCGCCCGACGTGGACCAGGCATGACCGACGACACCGCCCGCGACGTGCAGCTCACCGAGCGCCAGCAGCGGGTCGAGCGTGCGATCGCGCTGCCGGTGCTGATCGCGGCTCTCGCGTCCGTGCCGGCGGTCTTCCTGACCCTGTTCGACGGGCGGGTCGCCCAGACCGGCAGCATCCTCAACGGCATCTCGGGTGCGGTCCTGATCGCCGAGGCCGTGGTGCTGTTCGCCGTGGCGCCGGACAAGCGGCGCTGGCTCAGCGACAACCGCTGGCTGGTGGCCCTGTCGGTCGCGGTGCTGCTCGCCGTCGTCTTCGCGATCGGGCCGGTGCAGCTGCTCCGGCTCGTGCGGGTGTTCGGGGCGCTGCGCATCGTCCGCGTGAAGCGCATCTTCAAGGCGGGCGCCATCGTGCAGGAACGCTACGCACGCGACCAACGCTGGCAACGTGCCACCACCGTGCTGGTCACGGTGCTGTGTGCCACCTTCGTCGCGATCGTGCTGGCGGACCCGACCTCGCAGTCCCGCGTCTGGGCGGAGACCGCCTACGGCTGGCTCGGCCCGGCACGCGCGGTGCTGGCCGGCGTGATCATCGCCGGCGCCACCTTCATCGTGGCCCGCCGGCGCTGAACCCGGACCCGCGCTCCCCCCTCCCCCCGGTCGGGTGCGTTCGGCCGCGGCACCCGGGGCCAGACATCCCCAACCTCCCTCCGGCTCGCTCCCGATCGGCAGCTCGGCGCGGCCACTGCCGCCACAGGCTGCACCCGCCAGGGCGACGACGGCGAGGAGCAGCAGGGTGGGGTCGTACGCACGCGATCACCCATGGGCACGCCTCCGGTCGCGGCAGGCCGCCACCTCGTCGGCAGGGAGGTCGAGCGGGCAGGGTCGTCGACCGGTTCATCCTGACGCTGATCGCCATCAACGTCCTGGCGGTCATGCTCGAGACGGTCGACCCCCTCCTGGAGCGCTACGCCGCGCTGTTCCACATCCTCGAGGTCATCTCGGTCGCCATCTTCACCGTCGAGTACCTCGCCCGCGTCTGGTCGGTGGTCGAGGAGGAGGCGTACCGGCGGCCGATCGTGGGACGGCTGAGGCACGCGAGCAGGTTCATGCTGGCGATCGACCTGCTGCGATCCTGCTGTTCTACCTCGCCGCGTTCGGCCTCGGCGTCGACCTCCGGTTCCTCCGTGCGCTGCGGCTCCTGCGGCTGTTCCGCCTCCTCAAGCTGGCTCCCTACTCGCAGGCGCTCGACCGGTTCGTCCAGGTGCGCCGCGAACGGCAGGAGAAGCTGGTCATCGCCTTCTCCGCCAACTTCCTTCTCCTGCTCATCTCGAGCCCGGATGTGGGCCCCAGCGATGGCACGCCGTGAGACCAGGACGTGGGCCCGCGCGCACATCGGGCGACACGTACGGTCAGGGTGGCCGACCAGAGGAGCGCCTGATGCCGAGCGCCGACCAGCCCGTTCGCACCCTCGAGGAAGCCCTGCAGGAGCCCCGCGAGCATCGGGACTTGGCGCTCGCGCTGGAGCCGATGCCGAACCACGCCTCCACACCGGACGGGCCGAACGGGCAGCCGCTGGCCTTCTGGGCCGCATGGGACCTGGCGGACCGCCCCCGGCGGATCGCGCTGCTCGTCGATGACTGCCAGGAGGAGTACCGCCCCTACGCCGGCGGGATCCTGCCGAACGTCCAGCGCCTGGTGGAGGCCTTCCGCACCGCGCGGGCGGGCAGCGACGGGGTCTGCATCGCCTGGAGCGCGTGGAGCCGGATGTTCGATGACGGCATCTCCAACGCCATGGACCGCTGGTACGGCCCACGGGGCCTGCGACCCGAGCAGCCGGAGAACGCGGCCTACGTGTTCACCGGCGCGGCGGGGCTCCGGCCGCTGGCGGAGATCGCCCCCACCGAGCAGGAGGTCGCCGACGGCTGGTTCTACCTCGGCACGCATCTGGACATGTTCTGGACCTTCGACGAGCACGGCGCCTCGTACCTGGACGAGAAGCTCAAGGCACTCGACATCGACACGATCGTGATCGTCGGCCTGTGGACCGACGAGTGCGTCCTGAGCACCGCCTACGCCGGCAGCTCACGCGGCTACGACGTCGTGGTGGTCAGCGACGCGGTCGCGACGGCCACCGAGAACCAGGAGACGGCGCTCACCATCGCGGGCAGCACGGTCGCCAAGGTGCGCACCACCGACGAGGTGGTCCGCTACCTCGAGGACGACTTCTCCACCGGCGAACGCGGTGCCGTCAAGGGCACCGAGCACCCCGACGGACGCAAGGTCGGGTGACACGCCGCGGCGTCGACGCCGCCGACCTGCCACGGAAGCCGCCCGGGGTCGTGCGGGTTCCCCGTACCACCTCGCCCGCGAAGGAGCCCCCTTGCCAGCCGCCTCCGGACGCATCCGTGTCGAGCACAACCCGAAGTGGGTGCGTGCCGTGGTCGCCGGACAGACGGTGGTGGACACCCGCCGCTCGCTGCTGGTGTGGGAGAAGCCCTACTACCCCACCTACTACCTCCCCTCGGGCGACGTCGCCGCGGAGCTACACCCCACCGGGGACCTCGACCACTCCCCCAGTCGGGGCGACGCCGAGGTGGTCGACCTCACGCTCGCCGACGGACGGGTGCTCCCCGGTGCCGGGATCTGGTACCGGACCTCCCGCATGCCGGCCCTGACCGACCACGTCCGCATCGACTGGGATGCGATGGACACCTGGCTCGAGGAGGACGAGCCGGTCCTCGTCCACCCCCGCGACCCGTACACGCGGATCGACGCGCTGCGCAGCTCGCGTCACATCCTCGTCGAGCGTGACGGGGTGGTCCTGGCCGACAGCGTGCGTCCGGTGCTGCTGTTCGAGACCGGCCTGATCGTGCGCACCTACCTGCCCCAGCCCGACGTGGCCATGGACCTCCTCGTCGCCTCCGACACGGTGACCCGCTGCCCGTACAAGGGCACGGCGAGCTACCTCCACCTGCGTGCCGGCGAGGTGGCCGTGGACGACCTCGCCTGGACCTACCCGTTCCCCACCCGCGAGTCGCTCCCCATCGCGGGCCTCGTCGCCTTCCACGATGAGCGGGTCGACGTGACCGTGGACGGGGTGCGTCTGCCGCGACCGCAGCGGCCGTTCCGGCGCCCCGAGGTCGACCAGTAGGGTCACGGCGTCGGTCGCGATCGGCCGGGTGCGTCGCTGTGGACCACCGGTGCCGATCGGGCGCGGGAATCCCTCAGGCGGCACGGCGCCCGGCGGCGAGCACCTCACGGAGCACCGCGGCCACCTCGGTGTCGCGGGGCAGGCCGACGTGGCTCGCGTCGACCGCGGTGACCCGCGTCGAGGTGGCACCCCCGATCCGCCGCCAGCGGCCAGCGCCCATGGCCGAGCTCGCGCGCACCAGCGCATCGCCGAGCACGGCGTTGAGCGGGTGCCCGGGGTCGGCATGCAGCCGACCGACGACCAGGTGGTGGCGCACCCCGCCGAGCCACGCCGCGTCGACCGGTCGCCCCGTCAGCAGGCCGTCCACGAGACCCTCCGGCCACGCGGCCTCCTCCGTGGTCCCGTAGCGCAGGTCCTTGATGCCCTGGGACCGCCGGTCCAGCAGCGCCCCGATGGGGGCGGCGTGCCGCGAGGTCCGGCGCAACGTCCAGCTGGTGACGTTCGCGACCTTCTCCAGCCACGACCCGAGGTGTGGGGTGCCGAGGTAGACGAGGTCGTCCAGCCGCTCCAGCCACCTGGCCCCGCGGTCGACCGCCGCCGCGCAGGCGGCCCGCAGCAACAGCCCGCCCATCGAGTGGCCGACCAGCGTGAGCGAGGTGATCGGGACCGGCCACGAGGCGACCACGGCCTCCAGCGCGGCATCCAGGTCACGGCCGTTGCGCTCGATCGGACGGCCGGTGGCGTAGCGCACGAACAGCGGCGTGGCCCCCGACGCCTCGACGGCCGCGGGCAGGGTCGCGGTCTGCGCGTCGGACGGGAACCAGACCTGCTCGGTGTCGACCAGACCGTGGACGAACACCACGAGGCGGGAGCTGGCGGTCGGGACGGCCGAGGCCAGCTGCGCCGGGTCGAGCGGCCCCGACCGACCGGGGTGGCGCAGTGACAGGTCCTCCTCGAAGGAGGGCGTGACCGCGAGCAGCTCCGATGCCAGCGCCCCCTGAGCGATGGCCCGCGCCTTGGTCGCGGCCCGCGACGGTGACGGCGCGGCCGGGGTGGGCGCGGCGGCGACACGAGCACCGAGGTGGCACGCCGCGGCGACGACCTCACCCGTACCGCGAAGCCCTGACCGGACCGCCCGGTAGGCGGCGTCGGTGGCGGCGTCGGTGGAGCGCTGCACCGGCCGGCCGAGGGGTCCGAGCCAGCGGTAGGCACCATCGCTGGCCGCCCGGTGGATGTCCTCGACCGCGCCGACGACGACCTGCTCGGCCACGGCGGCCACCAGGCGCGACCACGCGGCGGCGTCGGTCCCGACACCCTGCGCCACCTCGGCTCCTCGCTACCCGAGGTGCGGACGGTAGCGCTGGACGCCCCCCGCACCGCGTATCGGTCCTCCGGGGGTAGCTCAGCCGTCGCTACGTCGGTGCCGGCGCTTGAGGTCGTGGGCGCCGTAGTGCAACCGCTTGCGCGCCTCCCGCGAGTAGGCAGCATCGGCCAGTTCGTGCTCGGTGACCTCCAGCGCCTCGGCCTGCCGGAGCAGGTCATCGGACGCACCCGACCGCGGGGCGACCTCGCGCAGGTCTGCGACCGCCTCCCGCAGCACCCGAGCCGCCTGCTGGTGATCCCCATCGTCGGCGAGGTCGCGTGCTCTCTCCGTGGCACGGGCCGCGGCCAGCACCACCACCTCGTCCACCACCTCCGGGTCCGGTGCGGCGGCCGCAGCCTCCTCGGCGGAGACGGCGTTGACGACCAGCGGGAAGCGCTGCTCGTGGCTGACCACCTCGTCGCCGACGGTCACGTAGCGCAGCACCAGCTCCGCGACCTGCTGGACCCCGAGCTGGACGAGATGCGGCAGGTGCAGGCGCACGACCACCCGCAGCCGCTGGCCGGCGTAGGCATCGCCGAGCTGGACCTGCACCCCACCGTCGACGGGCGCCGAGGGGTAGTCGTTGAGCACCGCGAGCAGCTGGACCTCGGGTCCGGGCCGCAGCTCCAGGCTGACGTTCTGGGCGACAACAGCGACCAGGTCGTCGAACTCCTGCGCGAAGATCTCCGGGATGGCCTCGACCGACGCCGCGAACCAGCTCCGCCCGCCACCGGCGTCGGCCAGCTCGGTCAGCAGCTCCTCCGCGAAGCCGGCGCCCACACCGATCGTGGTGGTGGAGATCCCGTCGGCCGATGCTGTCCGCGCGATCGACGTGAGCTGCGCCGGCGAGGTCACGCCCTGGTTGGCGAGCCCGTCGGTCAGGACGAGGACACGCCGGATCCCGTCGTCCCGGCGGCGGACCTCCTCGAGCGCCTTCAGCCACCCACCGGAGAGGTTCGTCAGCCCCCCACGCCCGATCGCGTCGATCCTCGGCCCCAGCACCGCGAGGTCGGGGGCCGCGAGGCTGGACACGAGCGCCACCTCGTCGTCGAAGGCGACCAGCGCCAAGGCGTCCTCCTTGTCGAGTCGTTCCGCGAGGTAGCGGGCGCACCGCTTCACCGTCTCGAGCTTCTCCCCCGACATCGACCCCGACCGGTCCAGCGCGAGGCCCACACGCACCGGTTGCCGTGTCCCGTCCTGCTCGGCCTCAGGAACCGCCAACTCGAACATGACGTGGACGTCGTGTTCGGTCTCCACCGCCAACAGCTCGTGCTCGAACCGGACCATCCCATCCATCCCCCACCTCCGCGACGAGAGCGAAGCCCGACCATACGTCGAGGGTGCGACACGGCTCGCAGCACGATGGGATCCGCCGAGCCACCCGCCGGCATGCACAGCCCTTCGCAGGCGAGGAACCTGGCATGACGATCGAGCACTTCGCCGTCAGCTCGACCCCGGACCGCGACGAGGTGGTGACGCTCGCCGGCGGCCGACGCGTCGCGGTACTGGACGCGCTCCACCTCGACGCCTGCACCGAGGTCGGCTGGTCCGCCGGCGCCCACCAGGCGCTGGCGCTCGGTGCGCTCCACCCGGAGCGGGTCGACCGGATGGTGCTGGCCTGCGGTCCCGGGACGGCGGATGATCCGGAGCTGCTGGCCCAGCGCACCGATGCCACGGAGCGGGTGGTCGCCGCGGTCCGCGCAGGCGCCGCAGACGCGCTCGTCCGGGTGGTCGAGCGCTTCCGCGGGCTGGCCGAGGACCCCGAGACGATCCTGCGCGCGATCCTGGCGAACGATTGCGACCCGCGGATCCCACCGTGCCGGTGGACGCCTGGTGGAGATCCGCATCCGATCGGACCTCCAACTGAGACTGCTTGCCCCAGTTGGCGGACCTCGATCATCAACGAGCTGGCTGAGCGATCATGGCAACGAGCGTCGCGGAGCCCTCGGTCCTCGAGGCCGCCGACGTCCGGAACACGAACGGCAACGCAGGGTCACCCTGCCCGGCTGCTCCCGCGGACCGCGAAGACCAACGACGTTGACGTGAGGACGATGACCAGCGCGATGAACAGGGCCGGAAGGGTGCCGGTCGCCGCCACGCTGGCCATGGTGGCCGCGGCGAGCATGAGCACCGCTGCCAGGCGGTTGCCTTCACGTCTTCCCACGGAACCCCCGATGTGATCGACCGTGTCGATACTGATGGTCGGCCGCGGGGCACACGGTGCGCGGGCGTCATGCTGTCACCTTGTGGAGCACGTGAGCCCGCCCGCACCGCATGACACTCTCTAGCGTATGCGACTGGTCGACGAGCTCAGGGATGCGCGACATCAGCGTTCGCGCTCGCAGCGCGATGTGGCGCGCCGCGCTGGCATGTCCCAACCTGCTCTCGCCGCCCTGGAGGCAGGCCGGGGCAACCCGACCCTCGACACGCTGGAGAGGTGGGTACGCGCGCTGGACCTCGAGCTTGCTGCGCTTCCTCGGGAGCGTGACCCGCTCGTTGACGTCACCACGGCGCTCGGGGATGCCGATGACGCCCTCGCGTTCCGCCTCGGGCTCGAGTTGCTCGACCGGCTACGCGAGATGGGCCAGACCGAGCTCGTGGACATCGTGTCGCGCGCCCCCCGTGCGAGCTCCGAGCGCTACGACGCACTCATCGGTGCGGTCGTGGAGCTCGTCTGTCTCGAACGCGGCATCGATGCTCCGACCTGGTGCGCCGAGCCGGTCGCATCTCCGACCTGGTGGGTCTCACCGCTCCCATCCGCGCGGCGTCACGCCCTCGCGACCTGCCCTGCACCGTTCCGCACCCGCGGCATCATGATCGACGAAACGGACGTGATGCGCGCATGAGCGCCCCCCTCTTCGACCGCAGCGCCATCCAACGCGCCCTTGAAGCGCTGAACGAGGAACTGCAACGTCGGCGGGTCCGCGCGGACATCCACCTGGTCGGTGGGGCAGCGATGCTGCTCGCCTACAGCGAGCGTCCGGCGACGCGTGACCTCGACGGTGTCTGGGAGCCCGACACGCCGGTTCGAGAGGCTGCCTGGGCGGTCGCACGGCGGCTCGACCTCCCGAGGAACTGGCTCAACAACCAGGCCAGCGTCTACATGTCGTCGCGAGCGACCACTGGGCGGGTCGTGTTCCACGGAAGCCACCTTCGCGTCATGGTGGCCTCGGCTGAACACCTCCTTGCCATGAAGGTCATGGCAAGCCGACCGGCGAACGACGCCGAGGACATCAGCGCGCTCGCGGCGATGCTCGGGATCGCAACCGTGGACGAGGTGCTCGACCTGGTGCGCCAGCACTTCCCGGACGATCCCGTGCCTGCCCGGGCACGCGACCTTCTCCACGACATCGTCCCTGGCGCGGCTGCAACAGCACCAGCGTCGACGACGCCTGCTGCTGCGGCCGAAGGACCTCGATCGACCCGGCCGCGGTGTAACCGTCCGATGAAGCGCGTCCGTGGGCGGTGCTCACGTCCACACGGGCACGACGGACCGTGTCGTCGCTGAGAACGCAGTGAGGGACCAGCGGAACGGCACAGGGAGGAGCCTCATGGCTCCTCCCTGTGCTTGCTGCTGTCAGCGTCCCGGTCGAAGTGGTCTCAACTCGATGCGGATCTCCGGTCCGAAACGGTGCGACTCGCCATCACGAGCAACCGCTCGTCGTGCCGCAGGACTCGCACACGTGGCACGCACCGGCGCGGATCATCTTGATGCCGCAGTCGAAGCACATCGGCGCGTCGTGGTCCACCGGCATCGACGCCGCGCTGACCTTGGGCAGCGGCTCGGAGGTCCGGACCGCCTCCGCGGACGGCGTGGTCGGCACCTCGGGCTCGCGGTCGCCGTAGCTCTGGTCGAGCATCTGGGTCCGCTCCTCGACCGTGTAGATCCCCAGCGCCTCGCGCTCCTCGTAGGGCAGGTACTCCAGCGCCAGCTTGCGGGCCAGGAAGTCCACCACCGAGGTGGCGAACCGGACCTCGTCGTCGTCGGTCATCCCGGCCGGCTCGAAGCGCATGTTCATGAACTTCGCCACGTAGGCCTCGAGCGGCACGCCGTACTGCAGCCCGATCGACATCGAGATCGCGAAGGCATCCAGCAGCCCCGACAGGGTCGAGCCCTGCTTGCCGATCTTGACGAACAGCTCGCCCATCCCGTCGCCGGGGTACTCGCCGGCGGTGATGTAGCCCTTCGCGTCCCCGACCCGGAAGCTGATGGTCTGCGAGGGGCGGGTCTTGGGCAGCTTGCGCCGCTGGGGCACGTGCACCACCTCGGTGACCACCGCTGCTTCCGGGGCCTTGGCGTCCTCCTTCTTCGACACGCTCAGCGGCTGCGCCACCTTGCAGTTGTCGCGGTAGATGGCGATGGCCTTGACCCCGAGCTTCCACGCGTCGAGGTGGAGCTGCTCGACATCCTCGACGGTGGCCGTCTCCGGCAGGTTCACGGTCTTGGAGATGGCACCGGAGATGAACGGCTGCGCGGCCGCCATCATCCGGACGTGGCCCATGTAGTGGATCGCGTCGTCACCCATCGCGCACTGGAAGACCTTGGTGTGCTCCGGCAGCAGCGCCGGCGCCCCGTGGATGGTCTTGTTCTCCGCGATGTAGTCGATGATGGCCTCGACCTGCTCCTCCGCGTAGCCGAGGTGGCGCAGCGCCTGGGGCACGGTCTGGTTGACGATCTGGATCGAGGCGCCACCGACCATCTTCTTCATCTTGACGAGGCCGAGGTCGGGCTCGATCCCGGTGGTGTCGCAGTCCATCATCAGGCCGATGGTGCCGGTCGGCGCCAGCACGGAGGCCTGTGCGTTGCGGTAGCCGTGCTCGCGACCGAGCTCGAGCGCCTCGTCCCAGGCGGTACGGGCCGCGACCATCAGGTCCTTCGGCACGGGGCGGGGGTCGATGCCATCGACCGCGTCGCGGTGCTTGCCGATCACCCGCAGCATCGACGTAGCGTTCTTGGCGTAGCCGTTGTGGGGGCCCTTGACCCGGGCCAGCTCCGCGGAGGTGCGGTAGGCGTGCCCGGTCATGACCGCGGTCAGCGCCCCGGCCCAGGCCCGACCCTCGTCGGAGTCGTACGGCAGCCCGAGCGACATCAGCAGCCCGCCGAGGTTGGCGTACCCGAGCCCGAGCTCGCGGAAGTCGACCGCGTTCTGGCCGATCGCCTCGGTCGGGTAGCTCGAGTAGCCGACGATGATCTCCTGTGCGGTGAACACCACCTCGACGGCGCGCTTGTAGGCCTCGACGTCGAACCGGCCGGCCTCGTAGTCGTAGAACTTCTTGAGGTTGAGCGAGGCGAGGTTGCAGGCGGAGTTGTCGAGGTGCATGTACTCCGAGCAGGGGTTGGAGCCGTTGATCCGGCCCGACTCCGGCGAGGTGTGCCAGTCGTTGATGGTGGTGTCGTACTGCAGCCCCGGGTCGGCGCACTCCCAGGCGGCCTGCGAGAGCTGCCGCATGACGTCACGGGCGTCCTTCTCCTCGAGCACCTCACCGGTGGTCACGGCGCGGACCGGGTACGTGGTGCCGGCCTCGTAGGCGCGCATGAACTCGTCGGTCACACGGACGGAGTTGTTGGCGTTCTGGAACTGGACCGACGCGTAGTCCTCGCCGTCGAGGTCCATGTCGAACCCGGCCTCACGCAGCGCCCGGATCTTGTGCTCCTCGCGAGCCTTGGTCCAGATGAAGTCCTCGATATCGGGGTGGTCGACGTTGAGGATGACCATCTTGGCCGCGCGACGGGTCTTGCCGCCGGACTTGATGGTGCCGGCGGAGGCGTCCGCGCCGCGCATGAAGCTGACCGGCCCGGAGGCCTCGCCGCCGCCCTTGAGGATCTCCTTGGAGGAGCGGATCGTCGACAGGTTGATCCCGGCGCCGGAGCCGCCCTTGAAGATCGTGCCCTCCTCGACGTACCAGTTGAGGATCGAGGCCATGGTGTCCTCGACCGCGAGGATGAAGCAGGCCGAGCACTGCGGCGTCTCCTCGACGCCGACGTTGAACCAGACGGGCGAGTTGAAGGCGGCCTTCTGGTTGACGAGGAGGTGCTTGAGCTCCGCGTTGAAGACCTCGGCCGAGTCCTCGTCGGCGAAGTAGCCCCCGTCGATCCCCCACCCGGTGATGGTGTCGGCGACCCGGTCGATCATCTGCCGCACGGAGTGCTCCCGCTCCGGGGTGCCGAGCGTGCCGCGGAAGTACTTCTGGCTGACGATCTGGGTCGCCATCATCGACCAGCTCTTGGGGAACTCGACCCCGCGCTGCTCGAAGGAGGTGGAGCCGTCGCGCCAGTTGGTCAGGATGGCGTCACGCAGCTCCCACTCGAGCTCGTCGTAGGGGTGCACCCCCGGCCGGGTGAAGAAACGGTCGAGCTTGAGCCCGTGATGTCCGTCGCGTTCCTCGACGTGCAGCGGGGCGCTGCTGACGTCGATCACGGTCTGCTCGTCGGCTCGGGTGGTGTCGGCCATGGGTCCTCGGCTCCTGTCTGTCCATCACACCCGGCGGTCGGAGACCAGCTGCAGGTGGGCTCGGTACGGCTCGTCATCCGGCTCACGCGGTGGGAACTACACCGCTGCAAGTCGGAAGCGCACTGAACCTCCCAGCGCGACACTACGCAAGCATCGATCTGCGACACGCACCCCCTCGACCCACAAGGGATGGTGGTGCTGACGGGACTGCAGGCACAACATCTTGTGTTCCCACCGTTCCTCCCCCGCTTGCTCCACCCATCATCCCCAACCGATGGGGGTGTTGTCCACAGCAACACGCACCGCTTCCTGTTCGCAAGCAGCGCGGTCTGCGCACGCGGTCGGGGACAGGAACGCACGTGCCGCCGAGGGGCGTGGCGCGCTACTCGCACCGGCAGGGGGGAGCTCCTGCCCCAGGTCCGGCGGCCGCTCGCGTAGCATCGGCCACGCACCGACCGGCACCGCGGAGCGCCCATGGCCAGCGACGACCACGACGGCTCCGGCTCACACGAGCAGGGAGGCCCGACCAACGAGGCGGGCACCCGCGTCCCGAGCTGGCTGGACACGTCGGTCCAGTACACCTGGCGCTCCATCGTGCTGCTCGTCGGGGGTGGCCTGCTCGTCGCGGCGATGACCCGGCTGTACCTGGTGACGCTGCCGGTCATCATCGCGCTGATCCTGTCCACGCTGCTCGTCCCACCCGCACGCCGACTCGAGCGGGCCGGCTGGCCGCGGCTGGCGGCCGCCGCGCTGGTCGTGGTCGGCGGCGCCGGCTCCTTCTTCGGGCTGCTCGCCCTGCTCACCCCCGCCTTCGTCCGCCAGATCCAGGAGCTGGGCCCCACCGTGGCCGAGGGCTTCGAGCAGCTGCTCGTGTGGCTGGAGGAGGGGCCGATCGGCTACGACCGGCAGCAGCTCGACGAGCTGCTCGAGACCGCGATGGACGCGGTATCCGGATCGGCCGGCGCGATCGCCAGCCAGCTCGGCTCGCTCGCGGTCGCCGTCGTCGAGGGGTTCACCGCACTGGCGCTGGCGCTGGTGCTGCTGTTCTTCTTCGTCAAGGACGGGGAACAGCTGGTCAACTGGTTCCTGCGGATCGCGCCCGCGCAGCACCTCGACGACGTCCGCGCAGCGGGGCAGCGCGGCTGGGTGGCGCTCTCCGGCTTCGTGCGTGGCACCTCCCTGGTCGCGCTGATCGACGCCATCGGGATCGGGCTCGGCCTGCTCATCCTCGACGTGCCGCTGGTGCTCCCACTGGCCGTGCTGGTGTTCTTCGGCGGGTTCGTCCCGGTGATCGGGGCCTTCGTGACCGGCTTCCTGGCCGTGCTCGTCGCGCTGGCGGACCAGGGCATCCAGACCGCACTGATCGTGACGGCGATCGTGCTCGCGGTGCAACAGGTCGAGTCCAACCTGCTCCAGCCGACGATCATGAAACGGGCCGTGGCGCTGCACCCGACGGTCATCCTGGGCGTGCTGACCGCAGGCGCGGTCCTGATCGGCATCGTCGGGGCGTTCCTGGCGGTGCCGGTGACCGCGGTCCTGACGGCCGTCGGCAACGAGCTCCGCGTCCGGCACCAGCTGCGCGCCGCCGGGCACCGGCCGGGCCCCAGCCCCGTCGGTGGGCCGGGGGTCGACCCCGAGACCCTGAAGGCGCAGTTCCCCGAGGAGACGCAGCTGCGCGCGGCCGGCCGCCGCCGGGAGGGCGACGGACCACGCCGCCCACGCCGGCCGCGCCGCCGGACCCGCATCAAGGTCGACCGCAACGGCGATCCGTCACCCGTCGACGATGCGACCGACCCAGCCGCGCACCCGGAGCCCTAGCCGGCGCTCGCCGGCACCCCCCAGCCGGGGGCGTGCCGCTGCCACGGCACGAGACGCTCCAACAGCCGCGCGACACCCAGCACCAGGTCCTCCCGACCGGCATCGGCCACGACCTGGACCGACAGCGGCCGACCGCCGTCCTCCCACAGCGGCACCACGATGCTGGGGAGGTCCGCGAGGTTCCAGGCCGCGGTGAACGGGTAGGCGGACAGGTTCGCGGCGATGTTCGCGGCCCACGGGCGGGTGTGCCAGGCGGTCGCGGCGGGCTGCGCCCGGGCGAACGTGGGCGTCAGCAGCACGTCGTGATCGGCGAAGAAGGGAGCGAGCCGCTCCCGCCACGTCAGCACGTCCTCGTCATCGATGGCACCGACCTTCGCCATGCGCTCGCCCGCCGCGATGTGGGCACGGGTCCGCGGCTGCAGGGCCTCGAGGTCGAGCCCCATCCGGGCCGCATCGGCACCGGCACCCTGCGTCCACCGAGCAACGACCGCCTGCACGGTGGCGCGGTCATAGGGCGGGTCGTCGCGTGTGACGTCGTGGCCAGCGTGGTGCAGCAGCCGGCCTGCCTCCAGGGCGGCCTCGCGCCAGGCGTTGGCGACCGTCACCCCCGGCGCGGGTGGCCGCCAGGACACCGCGACATCGAGTGGGGCCGCCGGCTCCGCCACCTCCTCGAACCGCGTGGTGCCGGAGAGGACGTCGACGGCGTGGGCGACATCGCCGACGGTGGTCGCGAAGGGACCGAACCGGGTCATGCCGTACCAGTGGGGTCCACCGTCCACCTGGTACGCCAGGTGCGGGGCACCGGGCCGGAACCCCACCGTGCCACACGCGGCTGCCGGGATGCGCACCGACCCGAGCCCGTCGGTCCCGAGCGCGAGCGGCACGATGCCTGCGGCGACGGCCGCGGCCGATCCCCCGGACGAGCCGCCCGCGCTGCGGGTCGGGTCCCAGGGGCTGACGACCGTCGCGGTCGGATCGTCGGAGGTGCCCCACAGCGACAGCTCGGGGCAGCGGGTCTTGCCGATCACGATGGCGCCGGCCGCCTTCAGCCGAGCGACGAGCGGGTCGTCCTCGCTGGCCTCGTCCGCCGAGGTGGCGAGCGAGCCGTGCCGGGTCGCCAGTCCGGCGACGTCGATCACGTCCGTGACGGCGACCGGAACCCCCGCGAGCGGGAGCGAGGCGCGGTCGGGGTGGGCATCCACGGCGTCGGCCTCGGCCAGCGCTGCCTCGGCACGGGTCGCCACGAACGCGCCGAGCCGCCGGTCCACGACCCGGAGCCGGGCCAGGTGCGCTTCGACGACGGTCCGGGCGTTGACCTCACCGTTCGCGACCCGACCCGCGAGCTCGACCGCACTGCGTCCCACCAAGGTCACCGGCACCCTCCCGAGCGTTGCACTCGTGCCCGGCGGTCTCGTCGTCACCCGGGACACCCCCGCACCCTAGGGCCCGCAGCTCCACGCCGCCCAACGACACCACACCCGGCCAGGCTTCGACCTCCCCGACAGGCGGCGCTCGCAGCGCACACCTGTCCGGAGGTCGCCCACGCCGCCGGCGTCGCTCTGGCACCCTGGTGTCCGGATCGGCCGCGCTCCGCGCGCGGCTGCCCGGGGCATCCTCTGCGCGACGGCCTCGCAGGTGCACCCGCACCTGCCCGACTCGACGCCGCGCCACCACCCTGCCACGCCCCGGCCACCCGAGCCCTGGAGCCTGCCGTGTCCACGAACCAGCAACACCGCTCTGAGGTC
The DNA here is from genome assembly GCA_047921175.1 of Nitriliruptoraceae bacterium. Classification (GTDB taxonomy): domain Bacteria; phylum Actinomycetota; class Nitriliruptoria; order Nitriliruptorales; family Nitriliruptoraceae; genus T1Sed10-7. Next base: position 18,891 of record JBLRWQ010000025.1, read on the forward strand.
CACCTGCGCATGCTGGTGCCGGATGACGCCGGTTGGGTCGTGGTGATGGACCGCAAGGCAGCGACCAGCCTGGCCCGCCCGATCGGCTTCGTCGAGGACGCCCTGCGGCGCGAGCTCGAGGCAGGGGCGTGGGCGAGCGAGGCGCGCTTCGGCTGGGCGATCATCCTGCAGGGCTCGACCGCCGGCTTCGCCCTGGTCGACCACCTGGATCAGCGCGACGCCGAGGTGACCCTGCGGATCGGCCCCAAGGCCCGCGGGCGCGGTGCCGGCCGGGAGGTGCTGCGCCAGCTCGCCGACCACCACTTCGCCGCCACGCCGGGGCTGCGGCGCCTGACCGGCCGGGCGCACGAGCACAACGTGCCGATGCAGCGTGTCTTCAACGCCGCCGGGTTCCGGATGGAGGCCCGCTACCGCGACAGCCTGCCGCTCCCGGACGGCTCGGCGGCGTCCGAGTGGGGCTACGCCCTGACCCGGACCGACTGGGAGGACGGCCGCCATCGTGCCAGCGACGCCGGCTACGACCTGCACGGGCTGACCTTCGGCCTGGACGAGACGATCGAGGGCGAGGAGAGTCGCGGTCTGCGCGCCCGCTTCCTGCAGGAGGGTCGTCGGGTCATCTGGCGCTACGACGCGGACCACCAGCTCGACGGTGAGGGCGCCGGGGTGCTGACCGGCGACGTCCTGCGCTACCGGTTCGTCCACACCCGCGAGGAGCGGCACGAGGCGACCGAGGTCCCCGGCCGGGGCCGCGCCCGGCTGCAGCACCGCGAGGACGGCCGGCTCGAGATCGTCGACAAGTGGTCCGACGAACGGGGTGCCCACGGCCAGCGGGTGCTGATCCAGCTGGTCGATGAACGCTGACGCGATCGGCCGCGGCGCCCGCTCAGCCGGGCGGGTCCGGCAGCGCCGTCACGGCGACATGGAACGCCGACGCCACGGCGTACACGGTGCCGTCCTCGTCCAGGACGGCGGAACGGGCCCACACCTTGCGGCCGTCCATCCCATCGCACCGGGCCACGATCCGGACGGGTTCGTCCACGGGGACACCGCGATGGTGGACGATCCGCAGCCCCGCCAGCAGGGCCCCGAGGTAGCCGGCCTCGCGCATCGGGGTGATGGCGGCCCAGACGGTCGGGCAGTCCAGCACCGCCGCGACCACGAGCGGATCGACGACCCCGTCCGTGCCGAGGTCGGCCGCCGGCACCCACGGCTGCACGATCGTGCCGCCCGGGCCGTAGCGGGGGTGGAGCCGGAACCCGACCGGGTGCCGCGGGTGCGCCCCGCAGACGACGCAGGTCGGGTACTCGTCCTGCGGCACGGGCTCCGGCAACGGGACCGCGGCCAGCTCCAGCAGGTCCAGTCCCAGCGGTGGCGGCTCGTGGCCGGCGAGCTCCACGGTGCCGCTGATGAGCACGCGGTCGCGATCGCGTACCTCCACCTCGGTGCGGGCGACGCCGTCGGCCGAGCGCAGGCGTGCGCGGACCTGCCTGGCCAGCGGCGTCGGCGCGTGCAGCCGGGCCTCGAACGTCGTCAACGGCACCCCGAACCCGTCCGCAGTGCGAGCGATGCTGGCGAGCAGTCCGGCCGCGAACCCACCCTGCAGGATGCCGGGCGGGCCGTCGAGCCCGTCCGGGACGGTCAGGTCACGCACCAACCAGCCGTCCTCGACGGCGGCGTCGGCGCCGAGCGCGAAGCCCAGCACGGGCGGACCGAGCGGCAGGGTGGTCGTCATCTGCGCGACCCTAGCGAGCCGGATCCGGCCGCTGCCCCGGCGCGTCGCAGGTCCTCGCCTGCGGCGCGGCGCCGACGTAGGTTGCCGTTCCCTCGACAGGAGCCGGTCTGCGTGCGCTGCCCCGGGTGCGGTACCGACGACGACCGCGTGGTCGACTCGCGTCCGGCGTCGGGCGGCGATGCGATCCGTCGGCGCCGGGAGTGCCAGGGCTGCGGGCTGCGGTTCACGACCTTCGAGCGCGCCGAGCTGCCGGAGCTGCTGGTCCACAAGCGGTCGGGGGCGGTCGTCCACTTCGACCGCGCACGGGTGCTCGACGGGATGGCCCGCGCCGCCAAGGGCCGGGTGGGTGCCCCCCTGCTCGAGGATGCAGCCGCCGCGGTCGAACGGGACCTGCGCGCCCTGGGCCGGCGGGAGCTGACCTCCGAGCAGGTCGGCCTCCAGGTCCTCGCGCAGCTGCGCGAGCTGGACGAGGTCGCCTACGTCCGGTTCGCGAGCGTCTACAAGGACTTCCAGGGACCCGAGGACTTCGAGCTCGAGCTGTCCACGCTGCGCAAGGAGGCCCCGCCCAAGGGGACGTGAGGTGACGGCCGCGCCCGACGCGTCAGCGGGCCGGGAGCAGCAGGACGCTCCAGGCCGCGAGGTCCGCACCGTCGAGCCCGTTCAGTTCCTGGATGGCCCGCACCTGCGCACGGGCGTCGACCCCGGGTGGCGCGGTCGCCACGGCGACGTCCCACAGCGTCTCCCCCGGCGTGACGACCACATGCCCGGCGACCGGATCGTCGAGCTGCGCTCCGGCATCGCTGCCGCCGAGGACCAGGGTCAGCACCGTGACGATCAGGACCAACACGACGAGCAGGGCGCGCCGCCGGCGCGCGACCCGCACCGGCGCGCTCGAGGCGGCCGGGGCGACCGGTTGCACGTCCACCTGCGCGGCGTCCGGTCGGGTCGGCAGGGTCATCGCAGCCATGGTGGTCCTCACGGGGCAGCAGGCGTCTCGAACGCCCGTTCGTCCACAGTCAACCGAACAGACGTTCCCGCGTCAAGCCCGGGACGAACAGATGTTCCCATCCGGGGAGGAGCCGTGCTACAGTGGACGAACGCCCGTTCGACCGGAGGCGACCCAGCCATGGCGCGCGACCCCGACACCGAGACGCAGGCCCCCCAGCGGCCGGACCCGGACCCGCTCACGGAGCGACAGCGGGCCATCCTCGAGATGGTCCATGCGCACGTGGACGAGCACGGCTACCCCCCGTCGGTCCGCGAGATCGGCGACGCGGTGGGCCTGCGCTCGCCCTCCTCGGTCCACGGACAGCTCGAAGCGCTGGAGCGCAAGGGGTACCTCAGGCGTGATCCGACCAAGCCGCGGGCGCTCGAGCTCGGACGCGACCCGATCACCGACCTGGACCTGCCCCGCTCCCCCGCCCGACACGTGCCCCTGGTGGGCGAGATCGCCGCCGGTGGGCCGATCCTGGCCGAGGAACGCGTCGAGGCGGTCTACCCGCTCCCGAAGGAGCTCGTCGGCGACGGGCAGCTGTTCATGCTGCGGGTCCGCGGCGAGTCGATGATCGACGCCGGCGTGGTCGACGGCGACCTGGTCGTGATCCGCGAGCAGCCGAGCGTGGAGCAGGGCGAGATGTGTGCGGCGCTGCTCGACGGGGAGGCGACGGTCAAGTTCTACCGCCGGACCCGCTCCGGCGACGTCTTCCTCGACCCGGCGAACGAGGCCTACGAGCCGATCCCCGTGACACCGGGCCAGGATGCCACCATCATGGGCAAGGTCGTCACCGTGCTGCGCACGATCCGCTGACCCTCACGCCTCCCAGCCCTCGGGCTCGGGCGCGAAGGGGTCGGCGGCGAGGAAGGCGCGCAGCTCGAGCGCGGTGTCCTCGTCGACGTCGGCCGTGAGCAGCGTGCCGGTCTCGGTGTGCTCCTCGGCGAGCACCTCGCCCCGGCGGTGCGCCATCGCCACGAGGTCCTGCCGGGCGTACGGCACGTGTCCGTGCACGCGGTAACGCTGCGAGGGCAGCCGGGCGGTGATGCGGTCGACCAGCTGCTCGATGCCCTCGCCCGTGATGGCGGAGACACACACCGGCTCCTGCCCGAGCTCGACCTCGATGCGCCGCGCCAGGGAGGCGACGGTGTCCGCATCCACGGCGTCGATCTTGTTCAGCACGAGCTGCTGCGGGCGCTGGTCGGCACCGATCTCGGCCAGTACCTCGTCCACCGCGACGATCTGCGCCTCGGCCTCCGGGTGGGAGGCGTCCACCACGTGCAGCAGCAGGTCCGCCTTGGCCGAGCCCTCCAGCGTCGAGGTGAAGGCCTCGACGAGCCCGTGGGGCAGCTTGCGCACGAACCCGACGGTGTCCGTGACCACGATGTCGCGACCGTCGTCCAGCGGCAGGCGGCGCACGGTCGGATCCAGGGTCGCGAAGAGGCGGTCCTCGACGTGCACCTGCGCGCCCGTCAGGCGGTTGAGCAGGGAGGACTTGCCGGCGTTGGTGTAGCCGACCAGGGCGACCTCCTGGACGTGCCGTCGGTCCCGCTCGGCGGCCTTCGTGGCCCGGATCCGACGGTAGTCCTCCAGGTCCCGACGGAGCTTGCTCATGCGCCGCATGATGCGGCGACGGTCGACCTCGAGCTGGGTCTCCCCGGGCCCACGGCCACCGATCCCCGCCCCGCCGGCGACCCGCCCACCGGCCTGCCGGGACAGGGCCTCCCCCCACCCGCGCAGCCGCGGCAGGAGGTACAGCAGCTGCGCGAGCTCGACCTGGGCCTTGCCCTCCTTCGAGGTGGCGTGCTGGGCGAAGATGTCGAGGATCACGATGGTGCGGTCCAGGACCTTCTGCTTGATCGCCTCCTCCAGCGTGCGCTGCTGGGCCGGGGTGAGGTCGTCGTCGAACACCACCGCGTCGGCGCCGACGACCCGGACGAGGTCGCGCAGCTCCGCCACCTTGCCGCGCCCGATGAAGGTGCCCGGGTCGGGGCTCTCGCGGCGCTGGATCACCCGTTCGGCGACCTCGGCCCCCGCGGTGTCGAGGAGCGCGGTCAACTCGTCCAGCGAGGCCTCGAGGTCGGCGCTGGTCACACCCGGGAGCTGCACACCGACGATCACCGCCCGCTCGACCGGCCGGATGATGTCGACGCCCTCGCGGGGCGCGTCGTCGGCGATGACGTCGCGGGCGCGACGGCGGGCCTCGGCCCGCGAGATCGCGGTCGTGTCGTCGAGGTCGAGGGGGGTGGCCGCATCGCGCGCGTCGTCCCCGCGCGCGAGGACGCGCCCGTCGCGATCAGCGGCGTCGTCTGGGTGGTGCGTCTCGGTGCTCAGGAGGTGCTCCTCGGTGCGTCGTCGGTCACGGCGGCGAGCCAGGCGTCGTCGAGGCGCCCCCGGGCCACCTCCACCGCCGGGCCGGTCATGATGACCGAGCCGCGGCCGTCGTGGTCGATCTCCAGCCGTCCCCCGGGGAGATCGACCGCCACGGACGCATCGGCCAGGCCCAGCCGCTGCAGCGCCACGACGGTCGCGCAGGCGCCGGTCCCGCAGGCGGCGGTCTCCCCGACGCCGCGCTCCCAGACCCGCAGGCGGACCCGGTCGGCGGAGACCACCTCGGCGAAGGAGATGTTCGCGCCGGCGGGGAACCGGGCGTCGCGCTCCAGGCGCGGTCCGAGGGTGCGGACCGGGGCCGCGTCGACGTCGTCCACCAGCGTGACCGCGTGGGGGTTGCCCATCGACACGACGCTCAGCGCCACGACGGTGCCGTCGATGTCGAGGTGGTGCCGTGGGGCCGTGGAGTCGGCGGTCAGGAAGGGGACGTCGGCCGGGTCGAGCACCGGCGGCCCCATGTCCACGGCCACGGTCGCCACGGTGCCGTCGGGATGGCGGGTCATGACCCGCACGGGCTTGACGCCTGCCCGGGTCCCGACCCGCAGGACGTCCGGTTCACCAGGCGTGATCAGGGCGTGGTCGAGGACGTGCTTGGCCACGACGCGGACCCCGTTGCCGCACATCTCGACGATGCTGCCGTCGGCGTTGCGGTAGTCCATGACCACCTCGGCGTCGCCGTCGCCGGGGGCGATGCGGATCACCCCGTCGGCACCGAGGCCGCGACGCCGGTCCGCGAGCGCGCGCACGAGCACGGCCGGCAGGTCGAGCCGGTCGTCGAGGTCGTCGAGCAGCACGAAGTCGTTGGCCGTGCCGTGCGCGAGGGTGAAGTCCATCTGGGCGAGGGTACGCGGCGAGGGGGCATCCGACCGAGACAGGTGCGCGGCGTCACGACACGCCGAGCCGCGCCACCGCCGCCTCGACGGTCGGCACGGCCGCCGCGCGCGGGTCGGACCGGAACCAGGCGCGCTGGCGACGGGCGTAGCGCCACGTGCGACGGGCGATGCGCTCCGCCAGCCCCTCGGCGGGCTCGCGCCCATCCAGGACGGCCGCTGCCTCGGCGTACCCGATCGCCTGGGCGGCGGTTCGCGACAGGCGGCCTGCGGCACGCAGCCGCGCCAGCTCCTCCAGCAGGCCGTCCGCCACCATCCGGTGGGCCCGGGCGGTGATGCGCCCGCGCAGCACGTCGGTCGGCGGGTCGAGCAGGACCACCTCGAGGTCGGGGTAGATCGAGGTGTAGGACGAGTAGCCGTCGTCGAAGCGGGAGAAGCGGGTGCCCGTCAGCTCCAGCACCTCGAGCGCCCGGACCGTCCGCCGGAGGTTGCCCGGCTCGATCCGCGCGGCCGCGTCCGGGTCGAGCGCCGCCAGGTGGGCGTGGGCTGCGGCCGGGTCGTGCTGCCACCGGGCCTCGATCGACGCGCGCACGGACGGATCGGTCGGCGGGAACCGCAGGGGATCGGCCACAGCACGGAAGTACAGGCCCGAGCCGCCGACGAGCAGCGGGGTCGCGCCGCGGGCCTGGATGTCGGCGATCGCGACGCGCGCACGGTCACGGAAGGCCGCGACGCTGAGCTCCTCGTCGGGATCCAGCACGTCCACGAGGTGGTGCGGGATCTCCTCGCGCTCCGCCGGGGTGGGCTTGGCCGTGGCGATGTCCATGCTGCGGTAGACGGTGAACGCATCGACGGCGACGAGTTCCACGGGCGATCCGGCGGCGCCCCGGTCGCGCGCCACGGTCAGCGCGACCGCCGACTTGCCCGACGCCGTCGGCCCCACCACCGCGAGCACCGGCACGGGACCCCTCCCTCGGCTGGCCAGGAGATCGATGGCGCGACCGTAGACGCCGCCCGGGGGTCACCGGGACGCGGAACGTGGCCGGGGCCCGCCGGCGGTCACCAGCGGGCCCCGGTCGTGCAGGGTTGCGGGTCAGCGCGCGGCGGTGAGCTCGTCCTCGGCGAGGTGCTCGTAGCCGTCGACCTCGTAGCCCTCGGCAACGGAGCGTGCGGTCGCGACCTTGCCGAGCAGGATGCCGTAGACGATCTTCGACAGCACGTCGGCGATGGTGAAGATGTAGGTCCGCGTCACGGCTCCGGCGGCGCTCTGCCCGAAGTCCCCGAGCATCGGCACGACGTAGGCGACGATGTAGAGGTTCCAGGAGAACAGGAACAGGTAGCGGATGTTGCGCATCGTGGCCCGTGCCTGGCCGGGCAGGTAGCTCAGGGACTCACCCGTCAGGCGCCAGAAGATCGCGGTGAAGTAGATGAAGGGGATCGTCGCCGCGAGACCCCACCAGAGCAGGGCGCCGAGCGGGTCCGCGACCTCGTAGAACTGCCCGACGTAGCCGAGGATCACCATCAGGGCGCCGGCGGCTCCCAGCTTGAGGCGGTAGCCGAGGATCTCCGGCTTGGCGATGTTGAGCACGAACAGGCTCTGGGTGAGCAGCAGCGGCACGTCGATCAGCCAGTTGAAGTACCGGAACCCGTGGTTGTAGGTGGCGTCGCCGAGCACGTAGAGACCCTGGCTCGCATCGAACACGAACGCCTGGTTCAGGGAGATGTCGAGGCGCAGCAGCAGCAGTGCCGCGGACAGCATGACCACGACCGACATGGTGGTCATCGACCGGTAGCGCGGCGCGACGTTCTTGCGGGTGAGGATGAAGTACGCGAGCCCGGCGAAGTGGGCGGCGTACCCGATCGTCAGCACGGTGGACATGAGGTCGAACTGTGCGGGGGTGAACTCGACCACGTTCTCGAGGTTCCACAGCATGGCGGAGACCCTTCCACGACGGTTGGGAGCGGGGATGTGTCCCAAGCCTCCGCGCTGTGGACCCGGCACCGCATACGCCGGTGCCGCTCGGGGGGTGCGGCCCCCCTCGCATCACCCGACCTTCGTCGCCGCCCGCTCGCCCGTATCGCTGGATCAGGGGGCCGGCGAGGACACGACGGGGAGGGCACGACCCGTCGGTACCGACACCACGGCGTCGCTCCGCCACGATCCGTCGCGGGCCAACGAGGCGGCGGTCGCCCGGCCGGCGGCGGTGTGCCGGATCGCGCTGACGGGCCCCGCCAGCGCGTAGTTCGTGGCGGCCTCGACCACCTCGACGGTGACGAGGTCGCCCGGGGCGTAGGCCGGGGGCTCGTCGGGGCCGTAGGCCGCGGCGGGCAGGTGCACGAGGTGGTTGCCCCGGGTGCGCCCGGACCACCGGGTCGGGTCGGTCTTGGACGGCGACTCGACGAGCAGCTCCTGGGCGGTCCCCACCAGCCGCTCGTGCGCCTCACGCGAGTGGGCGCGGACCAGCGGCTCGAGCCGGGTGTAGCGCTCGGCCATGACCTCCGCGGGCAGGAGGTCGGCCACCCGCTCCGCTGCCGGCGTGCCCGGCCGGGGCGAGTACTGGAAGGTGAAGGCCTGGTCGAAGCGGACCGCCTCGACCACGTCGAGGGTGGCCTGGAAGTCCTCCTCGGTCTCGCCGGGGAAGCCCACGATGATGTCGGTGGTGAGCGCCGCGTCGGGCAGCAGCTCGCGGGTGCGCGCGACCAGCGCGAGGTAGCGGCGCTGCCGGTACGAGCGCCGCATGGCCCGGAGCACCCGGTCCGACCCGGACTGCAACGGCAGGTGCAGGTGGGGCATGACGGCGGGGGTGTCCGCCATGGCCTGCAGCACGTCCTCCGTGAAGTCGCGCGGGTGGGGGGAGGTGAACCGGATCCGTTCGAGCCCGGCGATGGCGCCGAGCTCCCGCAGCAGCTGCGCGAACCGGCTGGCACCGAACAGGTCACGGCCGTAGGAGTTGACGTTCTGCCCCAGCAGGGTGACCTCCACCACCCCATCGTCGACCAGGGCGGTGACCTCGTCGACGATCTCCTCCGGCCGGCGTGAGCGCTCCGGTCCCCGCAGCGACGGGACGATGCAGAACGTGCACTGGTTGTTGCACCCGACCGAGACCGACACCCAGGCGTGGTGGCGCACCTCCCGTTTCGCCGGTAGCGCGGACGGGAAGGTCTCGAGCTGCTCCACCAGCTCGACCACCGGCACCGCCGCCGAGTCGGCCTGGGCGAGCAGCTTCGGCAGGTCCGGGAGGTTGTGGGTGCCGTAGACGACGTCGACCCAGGGGGCCTTCTGTGCCACGACCGCCCCGTCCTTCTGGGCGAGGCACCCGCCGACGACGATCGTCAGGTCGGCCCCGTCCGCCCGCCGCCGCTGCTTGGTCGCCTTGAGGTGCCCGAGGGTGCCGTAGAGGCGGTTGTCGGCGTTCTCCCGGACGGCGCAGGTGTTGAGCAGGACGAGATCCGCGTCCTCCACGTCGCTGGTCGGTCGGTAGCCGAGGGTCTCGAGGATGCCCGCGGCCCGCCCGGAGTCGTGCTCGTTCATCTGGCACCCGAAGGTGCGCACGAGGTAGCGACGCCCTGCGCGTGGCGTGGTCATCGGCCGGATCCATCGACGGGGCACGGTGCGGGATGCGCAGGCTACCCAGCCGGCCGGTGCTCAGTCCGAGGAGGCCGTGGTGTAGCGGCGGCGCTGCTCGTGGTGCTCCGGCGTGGCATCGTCCCGGAAGGAGCCGCGGCCGTTGGCGACGGCGACCAGACCGAGCAGCCCGACGACGGCGGCCGAGGTCCCGCCGCCGGGGGTCAGGACGAACACGACCACCAGGGTGGCGAGCGTGAGGTAGCCGAGCATCGCCCGGAGGCTGGACCGGCCGACGAACAGGGCGGCGGCGGTCACGAGCCCGGGTACCCCGATGAGCAGCCAGGTCTGCAGCAGGTCCACGGTCCGCCCGTCCTCCTCGGTGGTGCCGCCAGGCTACCCGAGGGGGGTGCGGCACCCACAGCCCGCCGGCGCGTCAGTGCCCGGCCGCCCGCTGGGCGTCACGGCTGGCGAACACGGCCGCACGCGCGACCTTGCGCGCCAGCGCCTCCGGGTAGCCGCGACGCGCGACGTAGCCCACCACACGCCGGTAGGCGGTCTCCGTCTCCACCCCCGTGAGTCGCCCGGCCCGCTCGACGGCGACGGCGAAGGCGGCCGCCTCAAGGTCCTCGGCCTCCGCCGAGGCGAGGGCCGCGTCCAGGGTGGCGGCGTCGAAGCCTCGCACCGCGAGGTCCCGGCGGATCCGTGCCGGTGCATGGCCTGCCCGGCGTCGTTCTTCGACCAAGGCCGTGGCCATCGCCGCGTCGTCCACGAGACGCTCGCGCCGGGCCCGCTCTAGCGCGAGCCGCACGACCTCGGGGGCGAACCCACGCTCGCGAAGCTTCTCGGCCAGGCGCCCTTCCGCCTGCGGGACGCTCGCGGTCGAGCGGCGCACGAAGGCGACCGCACGGGAGACGTCGTCCTCGAGCGCAGGCGTCATGCGTGGGCTCGCGGCCCGCTCGGCGTCCGCGGTCGCCCGATCGGCGGCCGCCTGTGCGGCCAGGCGGGCCGCCTCGCGTGACCCGACGGGCGGCTCGGGTGACGCCGCCGCCGGGGGCGCAGCCACCTCGTCGCCCGGCACCCGCTCCGCGCCGGGCGCGGCAGCCGGTGCGACCACCGGCTCGCGCGCCACGCCGCGCTCGGCGAGCCAGGCCTCGGCATCCTTGAACGGTCGGGCATCCCCCGCCACGCTCACTCCTCCTCGATGACCGCGGCAGCCTCCGGGCCGGCGGCCAGCGGGTCGAGGCCGAGCTTCTCCTTGACCTTCTTCTCGATCTCGCGCGCGATGTCGGTGTTCTCCCGCAGGAACAGCCGCGCCTTCTCCTTACCCTGGCCGAGCTGCTCGCCGTCGTAGGTGTACCAAGCACCGGCCTTGCGGACGATCCCCTCCGCGACGCCGACGTCGATGAGGGAGCCCTCCTTGGAGATGCCCTCGCCGTAGATGATGTCGAACTCGGCCTGCCGGAAGGGTGGCGCGACCTTGTTCTTGACCACCTTGACCCGGACGCGGTTGCCGACGGCATCGGTGCCGTCCTTGAGCGTCTCGATACGTCGCACGTCGAGCCGCACGGAGGAGTAGAACTTCAGCGCCCGCCCACCGGGGGTGGTCTCCGGGCTGTTGTGCACCACGATCCCGTCGACCAGGTAGGTGTGGGTGCCCTCCACCTCGAGGTCGAAGCGGTGGGTGTGTCGCCCCGTCGGAGGCCCGGCTTCGATGGACGTGACGGGCATCGGCGTGGCGACGCGTCGTGGCGCCTCGAACTGCGGCTCCACCGCGAACCGACCCTGGAACCTGGGCAGCAGCTTGTGAGCCATCGACGGGTGCACGTGGTCGGCGATGAGCTCCTGCAGCTTCGCGGACTCTGCCGTCGGGAAGACCAGCACCGCCTTGCCACCACGCTCACGCAGGGCGGCGTGCACGTCCCAGGTGTCGGCCAGATGCTCACGCAGGCGCACGCGCGAGGTGCGTTCCAGCGCCTCGACGCAGATCTCCACCCGGCCGCTGCCCCCCTCGGTCCGTCGCTGCCGCCCCTTGGACCGCACCGTGAAGGACGCATCGTCCTGGTACCAGATGGCGAGCGACAACGGGGTGAGCCGCTTCAGGTACTCGTAGCTGAGGACCTTCTTGCCGCCGAGGTAGACGGCGTCGCGCAGCTCCGCCAGCTCGGGCAGCGGCTGGACGTCGTGGAACACGGCGCCGGCGTCGTTGGTGGTTCGCGAGACCCGGAGGTTGCCGAACAGGGAGGCCTTCCAGTCGGCGTAGGCGGCCTGTGCCTGGCCGTGCCCGATGCGGAACCGGGCGCCGTGCCCGCTTCGCGTCGGTGACAACGCGCCATCGCCGAGCAACCCGCCGAGCAGCACCTCCCACTGGAAGGCCGAGAGCCGGTGCTCGACCGCCTGCAGCACGGTGTCGCCGACGGCGAGGTCACCAGCATGCACCCAGCCGTACGGGGTCGAGATGAGGTGGTTGCGGGTCACCGAGAACTGCGAACGGCCGTTGCCGCTGCCGCGCGCCACCGAGATGCGCAGGAACTCGTCCGTGCGACCGTTGTCGTGCCACCCCACCACCTTGCGTGGCACGAAACGGTCCTGCTCCACGTCGTAGGAGAGCACCTCGACGGGGAGGCGCTGGTTGACGATCCGGCCGATCTTCTCCTGCGTGCCATCGGCCAGGGTCACCCGGGTGCCGTAGGACATACACCCGAACATCACCCCGATCTTCTCACGCAGCTGGTTGATGAAGACCGCGGTGGTGTTGGAGCGCTTCAGCGATCCCGACAGCTTGCGCAGCGCCTGGGACATCAGCCGGGCCTGGAGGCCGACGTGGCTGTCGCCCATCTCGCCCTCGATCTCCGCCCGGGGGGTGAGGGCCGCCACGGAGTCGATCACGATGACGTCGACCGCGGCCGAGCGGACCAGCATGTCGGCGATCTCCAGCGCCTGCTCGCCGGTGTCGGGCTGGGAGACCAGCAGCTCGTTGATGTCGACCCCGAGCGCGTGGGCGTAGGTCGGGTCCAGCGCGTGCTCCGCATCGATGAACGCGGCGATCCCGCCGGCCTGCTGCGCCTCGGCGATGACGTGCAACGCGACCGTGGTCTTGCCGGAGCTCTCCGGACCGAAGATCTCGATCACCCGGCCGCGGGGCAGCCCGCCGACACCCAACGCGATGTCCAGCGACAGCGCCCCGGTGGGGATGGCCGGTACCAGCTGGCCGACGGTGTCGCCGAGCTTCATCAGCGAGCCCTTGCCGAACTGCTTCTCGATGTTGGCCAGCGCCAGGTCGAGGGCCTTGTCCTTGTCCACGTGCGTCTCCAGGGCTGCTCGGGGTCGACCGGTCGGGGTGCACCCTACGGGCCGGGCGTGACAGGTCGGGGATGGGTCTCGCGCGGGCTGTGGATGACCGCCCGCGCTCGTCGGCCGGACACGGCGAGGGTAGCCGAACGGATGTTCGGCGGCGAGTCTCCCGAGCGGACCGGTGCTGTTCATCGGGCCGCCACCTGGACGCAACCGCAGGGTCCACCGGCGCGCGTAGCGTCCCGAGCACCGGGCGCTGGTGTTCTCCCTGGCCCGCTCCCGGCCCGCTTCCCCCCACGGCCGCAGCGCTCCACCACGCTGCCGGCCGGGGCCGGCTGTCCGCCACGCCGGCCCTCGAGCCCCCGGGATCCACCACCCGGGGGCTCACCTCGTCCGCCGGCGGTAGCGTGGCGGTGAGCGCGGGACCCTTCGGGAGGCGGCGGACATGGCGGACACCTCGGCAGCGCCGTCTGGCGACCCCGCGGCGCCGAGCACCCGGCCCGGACGGCGCGGTGACGGGCCCCCTCGCTTCGTCTTCCTCGACACCGAGACCACCGGGCTCGACTTCGACCGTCACCAGCTCACCGAGGTGGCGTGGATCGTGCGCTTCGCGGACGGCCGCGAGGAGGAGCACTGCGTCGTCCCGGAGCACACCCTGGACGGCGCCGATCCGACCGCGCTCGAGCTGACCCGGTACCACGAGCAGATCGCGCCCCGTCCCCGGGTGCCCGCGTCCGACTGGCTGGTCCGGTTCCTGGACCACGCCGACGGTGCGGTCCTGGTCGGTGCGGTCCCCGACTTCGACGCCCGCCACCTCGAACGTGCCGCGGCCCGCATCCAGCGCCGGCCGACCTGGGACCACCACCTGCTGGACGTGGAGACCCTCGCGCTACCGCTGATCTCCCCAGGGCCGGAGGCGCCCCGGAGCCTCGCGAAGACCTGCCGCGCGCTCGGCCTCCCGCACGACCAGGACCAGGCGCACGGGGCGCTGTACGACGCCCGCCAGGCCATGCGGGTGTTCGACCGGGTCCACGAGCTGGTCGCACAGCTGCGCGCGACCGGCGCCCCGCTGCCGCCGCCGGTCCCCCGCAACGGCGGGAACGGCCGTCAGTCGCCACCGGCCGGTGGCGGGCCGGCGGGCCAGGCGAGCTCGGCGAGCACCTCGTAGGGACGGGGACCGCCGGCCCGGGCCGCGGCCCACAGCCCCACGGTGGCCGGTTGCCAGCGTCGGTCCGGGACCGTGAGCGCCGCCACGTCCGCACGGGTCACGGGCCGGTTCCTCCGGGCCCGCGCCAGGGTCACGTGCGGTCGGAACGACGCCTCCGGCAGCGCGAAGCCGACCGCCGTCAGCTCCTCGCGCAGCCGCGCGACGAGGCCCGCGAGTGCGCCGGGCGGGTCCTCGCTGACCGGCACGACCAGGACGCGGTCACCGAAGCGGTCCGCGGCAGCGAGGGCGAGCCACGGCGCCGGCCGCGGGGCGTCCCGCGCCAGCACCTCCCTGGTGACGACAGCAGCCAGTTCCTGCTGCTCGTCCTCGAGGTCGCCCAGGAAGGCGAGGGTGAGGTGCCACCCTGCCGGTGCGGTGGCGCGCAGCGCGGCCTGCGGGGCACGTAGGCCCGCGGTCGCGGCCGCCAGGGCGTCCCGCACCGCTGTCGGGACGCCGATCGCGACGAAGACGCGGCGGGTCACGGTGTGACGGCGAGCCGACGGCGCAGCAGGTCCAGGGCGGCGGTCCCGACGCGGGCGATCACCTGGGTCCGGTCGCCGGGCAGGCGCCGGCCGTGGACCTCCACCTCGCCATCCGGATGGGTCAGCGCCCAGAAGGCCGTGCCGACGGGCAGCCCGTCGACCTCGCTCGGCCCGGCGACGCCGGTGACGGCGACGACGTGGTCGACACCCAGGCGGGCCTGGACGGCCTGGGCCAGGGCCCGGGTGGTGGCCTCCGAGACGGTGCCGTGCTCGGCCAGGAAGCTCGCCGGGAGCCCCAGCAGGTGCCTCTTGGCCGCCTCCTGGTAGACCACGGCGCCGCCGGCCAGCACCGCGGAGGCGCCGGGGACCCGGGCGAGCCGGGCCGCGATCGCGCCGCCGGTGACCGACTCCGCGGTGGCGACCGTCCGACCGCGTTCCGCCAACAGGCGCACGACCACGGTCTCGAGGTCCTCGTCGTCGACCCCGGCGACCGCGCCGTCCAGCGCGGCGGTCAGCTCCGCGACCAGGGGCGCCGAACGGGCCAGGACGGCATCCCGGTCGGTGCCGGTGACGGTGAGACGGACCTGGATCTCGTGGGCCTTGGCGAGGAACGACAGCACCACCCCGTCGTGACCGTCGAGGAGCGGCTCCACGACCTCGGCCACGTCGGACTCCCCGCGTCCGGCGACGTGCAGCACACGGGTGACGGTGACCCCGCCACCGGTCAGCTCCACGACCAGCGGCACGACCGCGGCGTCGAACAGCTCGTGCAGCTCCCACGGCACCCCGGGCAGCGCCACCACGTGGGTGCCCTCGAGCTGGAGGTGGATACCCGGCGCGGTGCCGACCGCGGGGATGGCGAGGGCACCCGCGGGGAGACGGGCCTGCCGCAGGTTCTGGAGGGCCATGCGCCGGTCCATCGCCGCGAAGCGGGCCGCCAGGGCCTCCTCGAGCTCGGGGCGGTGCTCGAGCTCCACCCCGGCCGCCGCGGCCAGGGCCTCACGGGTCAGGTCGTCCGCGGTCGGCCCGAGTCCGCCGCCGACCACGACCAGGTCGACCTCGGCGGCCAGCCACCTGAGCGCCGTCACGAGCCGGTCGAGGTCGTCCCCGACGGCGAGGTGGTGCACCACCTCGACGCCGTGCTCGGTCAGCCGACGGCTGAGCCAGGTCGCGTTGGTGTCGGTCAGGTCGCCCAGCAGCAGCTCGCTCCCGACCGAGAGGACCGCGGCGCGCCGCCTCACCGCGGCTCCGCCGTGCCCTGTTCGCCCCGGGCCGCCCGGGCCAGTCGCCCGGCCCGGAAGCCGTAGTCGACGCCGGACCAGATCGTGAGGAACACCGCGAGGTACAGCAGCA
Source organism: Nitriliruptoraceae bacterium (assembly GCA_047921175.1). Lineage (GTDB taxonomy): Bacteria > Actinomycetota > Nitriliruptoria > Nitriliruptorales > Nitriliruptoraceae > T1Sed10-7. The sequence goes on from JBLRWQ010000025.1 coordinate 34,736, forward strand.
GGTCGGGCACGATGCCGCCCAGCACGGGCAGCAGGTACGCGGCGATCGCGATCATCTGCGCCACCGCCTTGATCTTGCCGGAGTGGCTGGCGGGCATCACCAGCGCCAGCCGCTGCACGAGCCGGGTGCGCAGCACGGTCACCGCGACCTCCCGGGCCACGATCACGACGACCGCCCACCAGGGGACCTCCCCGACCCAGGCCAGCGAGGCGAGCACCCCGACCACGAGCAGCTTGTCGGCCAGCGGGTCCGCCAGCTGCCCGAAGGGCGTGACGGTGCCGTAGCGCCGGGCCACCCAGCCGTCGGCGGTGTCGGTCAGCGCGGCGACGGTGAAGATCCAGAACGCCCACCAGCGAGCCGTCGTGCCGTCGACCAGCAGCAGCCACAGGATCACCGGGACCAGGGCGGCACGGAGGAAGGTGAAGGCGTTGGGGAGGTTGATCGCCTCGCGCGTCATGATCGGCACCCGAGCCGGGCGGTCGATCGCCGCCTGCTCCTGCTCGTCGAGCTCGCCGGGATGCTCATCCGGTCCGTGCTGGTCAGCCACCGGCGCCTCCTGCCGTCGCGGGGTCGACCGCCGCCACCAGGTCCACCCCGGCCGAGTCGAGCACACGGGCGGTGACGATGCGACCCACGGGTAGCGCGGCGGGCCGACCGTCGGGGGCGAGCAGGGCGACCTCGCCGTCGGTGTCGGGCGCCTCCCGGTAGGTCCGCCCGACGCTGGCGTCACCGTCGGCAGCCTCGTCGACGAGCACCTCGAGCCGGCGACCCACGAACCGGCGGCTTGCCGCGTCCGCGACGCGCTCCTGGACCTCGCTGACCCGTCGCAGCCGGTCGCGCGCCACCGTCTCGGGGACCTGGTCGGCCATCGTGGCCGACGGGGTGCCGTCCTCGGCGCTGAAGGTGAAGAAGCCGGCCCAGTCGAGCCGCTGCTCGATGAGGAACCGCTCGAGCCGGTCGACGTCGGCCTCGGTCTCGCCGGGGAAGCCGAGGATGAAGTTGGAGCGGAAGACCGCGTCCGGGTCCAGCGCACGTGCCTGGGCGATGAGTGCGGCGAAGCGCTCGTGGTCACCGGAGCGGCCCATCCGCGCCACCACCGGACCGGACACGTGCTGGAGCGAGAGGTCGTAGTAGCTGGCGACGTTCGGGTGCTCCGCGATCGCCCGCAGCAGCTCCCCGGTCAGCTCGGCGGGCTGGAGGTACAGCAGCCGGAGCCGCGCGATGCCGTCCACCTCGGCGAGCGCCTCGAGCAGGCGGGGTTGCCGGGCACGGCCTCCGGGCAGGTCCTTGCCCCAGGAGGTGGTGTTCTCGCTCACCAGCACGAGCTCGCGCACGCCCTGGTCGGCGAGCCAGCGGGCCTCGGCCACGAGCTCGTCGAGCGGCCGCGAGCGGAAGCGGCCGCGGAAGGACGGGATGGCGCAGAAGGTGCAGACGCGGTCGCAGCCGGAGGCGATCTTCAGGTACGCCCAGGAGCGGGGAGCGTCGCCGCTGCCGAGGTGGCGGACGGGGAACCGGGGACCGCTGGCGGGGATGCGGTCGAGATCGTCCTGTGCGGTCGCGTGCGCGACGGTGACCGGTGCGGGTGCGGTGGGTGCCTCCGCCGCGGTCGGCGCGGGCGTCACGAGGACCGGTAGGTCCCGACCGGTGGCCGACACCGCTCGGGCACCGGGGTGGGCCGGGGCGACCCCCAGCACCCGCTCCGTCGAGCGGCCGGCGAGGACGTCGGCCACGATCGCCGGTAGCTGCGGGTAACCGTCGAACCCGACGATGGCGTCGGCTTCGGGGACCGCGTCGGCCAGCTCGTCGGGGTAGCGCTGCGCCATGCAGCCGACCACCAGCACCGCACGGGCGCCCTCGTCCTTGAGCTGGCAGGCGGCCAGGATCGTGTCGATCGACTCCTGCTTGGCGGGCGCGATGAAGGTGCAGGTGTTGACCAGGACGACGTCCGCCGCGGCCGGGTCGTCCACCACCTCGGTGCCCGCGAGGTGGAACAGGCCGGCCAGCTGCTCGCTGTCGACCTCGTTGCGGCCACAGCCGAGGGTGATGATGGCGACCCGCGCGTCGTGCCCGCGCGCACGTCCGGCCGTGCCGTCGGCGACCGTGGGTACGGGGGCAGGGGTGACCACGCGGGCTCCTCCCGGGGGAAGGTCGGGCTCAGACGGGGTCGGGTTCGCTCACCCCGTCGCGGGTGAAGACCAGGGTGATCGGCACACCGGGTGCGCCCTGCGGGCCGAGATCCTCGCCGTTGAGCGTGACACGCACCCCGCCGGGGTTCCCGAAGCGGATCTCGATGCGCTCCTCGGCCTCGAACTGCAGGGTCTCCCCGGGATCGATCGTCTGCTCCAGGACCGGCGCGTCGTCCGCGATGACCCGGATCCACGAGGACGCCTCGAAGGCCAGCAGCAGGTCGACGCCCTCGGGCTCGGGCTCCGGTTCGGGCTCCGGCTCGGGTGCCGGTTCGGCCTCCTCGATGGGCTCGTCCTCCGGCTCGTCGTCCGGCCCGTCCTCCGGCTCCGCGGTGATCGGCGGGGGCCCGACCGGCTCGTCCGGGTCGGCCTGATCGGGTGCGCGCCCGTCGGTGGAGCCGAGCACGGCCAGCCCCGCGATCACCACGACCGCAGCCAGCAGCCACGCGATCCAGGCCGGCGGCGCGCCGCGGCCGGGTTTCGGGGCGCCGACGTCCTTGACCAGCACGGTCGCGTGGAGGTCGTCGTGGCTGACCTCGCGGCGGAAGGTGTCGAGCAGCGGGGTCGGGTCGAGGCCGAGCTCCTGGGCGTAGCTGCGCAGGAAGCCCTTGGCGTAGACGTCCCCACCGAAGCCGTCGAAGCGCTCCTCCTCGAGCGCTTCGAGCTGGGCGACCCGGGCGCGCAGGGTCAGGGCCACGTCCTCCACGGAACGGCCCTGGGCCTGTCGGGCCTCCCGCAGGGTGGCCCCGATGCCCGTCCTCGCCTCATCCTCGGTCATGGTCCTCCACCGACCGCGCCGCCTGCAGGTTCGGACGTGCAGGCATCGGCGCGAGCGCCCCGGGCGCCACGCAGCGCCCAGCCTACGGCCGACCCGACCGGTGTGCACCCTGCGCAGCGACGGGTTCCGAGATGCGCACACCTTGTGGCTAGCATGCGCCGCCATGGACGCACGCACCCGCCTCGCCCTGCTCGCCCTCGTCACGCTGCTGGCGCTGACGTCGCTCGCCCTGCCCGCGTTGGCGGTCGACGAGCCGACCGACGGCGTGACCGACACGGTCGTCGACGACGAGCCGGGCCGGCGCGCCCTGGCCGACAACCCGCGCGACCGGGTCGGCCTGCTCCTGCTGACCGCGCTGGTCGTGGGCGGCGGGCTCGCCGTGGCGAACGGCCGCCGGCAGCTCAAGGGCGAGCGGCCACAGGCCTCCGGCGAGTTCCGCTGGCGCTGACGGGCGTCAGAACAGCCCGCGGCTGAGCGCCTCCTCGAGCTGCTCCGGCGACCAGAGCACCTCACGGGCCTTCGAGCCCTCGTTCGGGCCGACCACCCCGAGCTCCTCGAGCTCGTCCATGAGCCGACCGGCGCGCGCGAAGCCGATCCTGAGCTTGCGCTGCAGCATCGAGGTGGAGCCGAGCCCGCTGGTCACGACCTGGTCGGCGGCGCGGCGCAGCAACGCGGCATCGGAGCCGTCGTCACCGGAACGCTCGGCGTCGGCCTGCTCCGCGGCCGCGCCCTCCTTGACGACCCGCTCGTCGTACTCGGCCTGGCGCTGCCCCTTGCAGAAGGCGACCGCGGTGGTGATCTCGCGCTCGGTGACCCAGCAGCCCTGCAGTCGGGTGGGCTTGCCCTGGCTGGCGGGCAGGAACAGCATGTCCCCCTTGCCGACCAGCTTCTCCGCCCCGTTCATGTCGATGATGGTCCGGGAGTCGGTCTGGGACGCGACCTGCAGCGCGAGCCGCGACGGGATGTTCGCCTTGATCAACCCGGTGATGACGTCGACCGAGGGACGCTGGGTGGCGATGACCATGTGGATGCCGACCGCCCGGGCCATCTGGGCGATGCGGCAGATCGCGTCCTCGACGTCCCGCGGGGCGACCAGCATGAGGTCGGCCAGCTCGTCGATCACGAGCAGGATGTAGGGCAGCGGCTGGGCCTCGAGCTCGGTCGGCAGCCCGTCGGCGTCC
>JBLRWQ010000026.1:0-38318 GCA_047921175.1 Nitriliruptoraceae bacterium
GCAGGTTGGGGCCGGACCCGTCCGGCCAGGTCAGGGTCTGCTCGATGCACCACAGGTACTCGGCCTCGGTCTCGCCCTTCCAGGCGAAGACCGGGGTGCCGGCGGCGGCGACCGCGGCGGCCGCCTCGTCCTGGGTGGAGAAGATGTTGCAGGAGGACCAGCGCACGGAGGCGCCGAGCTCCTGCAGGGTCTCGATCAGCACGGCGGTCTGCACGGTCATGTGCAGGCAGCCGGCGATGCGCGCTCCCGCGAGCGGCTTGCTGTCGGCGAAGCGTTCGCGGAGCGCCATCAGGCCGGGCATCTCGCGCTCGGCGAGGCCGATCTCCTTGCGGCCCCACTCGGCCAGGGAGAGGTCGGCGACCTCGAAGTCCTGGTCGGGGTAGCGCCGGGGGCGGATGTCGGTGTCGGTGGGCTGGCTCACGTCAGCTCCTCAGGGTCGAAGGGAGGTCGCGGCGGTGGCGGGTCGACCGCCGGCACGTGCGGGTCCCGGCAGGCGACGTGGCCGGGACCGTCAGGCAAGGTCCGGGTCCGTCGGCGCACCGGATCGGTGCGCGGCGAGGGAAGGCCGGGCTCGGCGTCCTCACGCGCCCAGTGTGCCCGACATCTCGAGCGACGTCACGGACCGCCGGTGCAGGGCGAGACGCACGTCGTCGTCGCGGTGGGTGGCCAGCCGGGCGAGGAACGCCGCGCGCGGCAGCTCCACCGCACCGAGGCGGGCGAGGTGGTCGGTCAGCAGCTGCACGTCGAGGAGCAGCCCCCCGGCGGCGCTGAGCCGGTCGAGCAGGTCCAGCAGCGCCACCTTCGAGGCGTCGCTGCGCCGGTGGAACATCGACTCCCCCGTGACGATGCCGCCCACCTGCACGCCGTAGATCCCGCCGATGAGCGCGGAACCCTCCCACACCTCGACGCTGTGGACCCAGCCGAGCTCGTGCAGGCGCAGGTAGGCGCGCTGCATGGCCGAGGTGATCCAGGTGCCCTCGGCACGGTCCTCGGCGCAGGCGGCGATGACCGCGGCGGTCGCGGTGTCCACGGTGGTGGTCCAGCCGCAGCGTCGCAGGGTGCGCCGGAGGCTCCGGGAGACGTGCATGCCCCCCGGCAGCAGCACCCCGCGGGGATCGGGCGAGAACCACGGCAGGGCGACCCCGTCGTGGGGCCACGGGAAGATCCCGTGCCGGTAGGCGTCCACCAGCGTCGCCGGGAGCAGGTCCGCGCCGAACCCGACCAGACCGTCCCCGTCCTCCGGCTCCGGCCAGTCCCACACCGACGGCGGGACCGGCCGCGGCGGCCGCGCGGTCGTGCCCTGCCGGGTGAGCGACCGGGGCTCGCGCCCCGGCGCCTGGCGACCCTCCACCTCCACAGCGCCTCCGTCGTGCCGGAACCCCCGGACGGTAGCCGTGGACTACCGTGCGCCTGCGGACCAGGAGCGACGACGTGGGCGATCGGGCAGCGCGGCTGCACCTCGTGGACGGCACCTACGAGCTGTTCCGGGCCCACTTCTCCAAGCGGCCGGCCCGGACCGCACCCGACGGGCGCGACGTCAAGGCCACCGTGGGACTCGTGGCCAGCCTGCTGGCGCTGCTGGCGGACGAGGCGGAGGCCGTCACCCACCTCGGGGTCGCCTTCGACCGGCCGATCGAGAGCTGGCGCAACGACCGGTTCGCGGGCTACAAGAGCTCGGAGGGGGTCGATCCCGCGCTGCTGGCCCAGCTCGAGGGTGCCGAGCAGGCCGTGGCGGCCCTCGGGGTCCACGTCTGGCGGGGCATCGAGGTGGAGGCCGACGACCTGCTGGCCGCCGCGGCGGTCCAGCTCGCTGACGAGGTCGACCAGGTCCGGCTGCTGACCCCGGACAAGGACCTGGCGCAGGTGGTGCGCGGTGAGCGGATCGTGCAGGTCGACCGCCTACGGGACACCGTGCGCGACGAGGCGGGGGTCAACGAGCGGTTCGGGGTCCCGCCCACCTCGGTGCCCGACCTGCTGGCCCTGGTCGGCGACGATGCGGACGGGATCCCCGGCCTCGCAGGCATCGGGGCGAAGACGGCGGCGGTGCTGCTGGCCCGCTACGGCGAGCTGACCGCGATCCCCGCCGACCCCGCCGACTGGGACGTGCCCGTGCGTGGGGCGACCCGGATCGCCGCGACGCTGACCGAGCGGCGCGAGGAGGCGCTGCGCTACCGCGAGCTGACCCGCCTGGTGACGGACCTGGACCTCGGGGTGGGGCTGGCCGACCTCGCGCACCGGGGGGTCCCGCGCGAACGCTTCCTGGCCTGGTGTGACGCGCTCGGGGTCGGGCAGCTGCGGGACCGCCCGCAGCGCTGGGCATGAGCGAGCTTCCGCCCACGCCACCCCCGCCGGACGACGGGGACGGCGACGGGGACGACCACGGTGTCGGGGCGATGCGCCGCAACTCGACCCTGATCGCGGCCGGGATCGCCCTGTCGCGCGTCTCCGGCCTGCTCCGGGACGTGGTGCTGGCCTTCTTCCTCGGCGCGAACGTCGGCGCGGACGCCTTCCGTGCGGCGCTGAAGATCCCGAACCTGCTCCAGAACCTGCTCGGCGAGGGGGTGCTGTCCGCCTCGTTCATCCCGAGCTACAGCCGGCTGTTGGCCGAGGAGCGGGAGGAGGACGCGGGGCGGCTCGCCGGTGCCGTGCTCGGCCTGCTGACCGTGCTGATCGGGATCCTGGTCCTGCTCGGGATGGTGCTCGCCGGGCCGCTCGTGCGGGTGCTGACCCCGGGGTTCTCCGGCGAGCGCCTGGAGCTGACGGTGCTGCTGGTGCGCATCATGTTCCCCGGCATCGGCTTCATGGTGCTGTCCGCCTGGTGCCTGGGCGTGCTGAACGCCCACCGCCGTTTCTTCCTGTCCTACGTCGCTCCGGTGCTGTGGAACCTCGGCATCCTGGTGACGCTCGTGTCCCTCGCGCTGACCGAGGTGACCCGCCCGGCGGTGGCCGCCGGCATCGGGGTCGTGGTGGGCGGCGCGGCGCAGCTCGCCGTGCAGCTGCCCCGGGTCCGGCGCGTGCTCCGTGGCACGCTGCGGGTGTCGCTCGACCGCACCGTCACCGGGGTGCGCACCGTGCTCCGCGCGTTCGGGCCGGTGGTGCTCGGACGCGGCGCCCTGCAGGTGGCGGCGCTGGTGGAGCTGGCCGCGGCCTCGCTGCTGGCGGTGGGGGCCGTGGCGGTGCTCGGCTACGCGCAGACCCTCTACCTGCTGCCCATCGCCCTGTTCGGCATGAGCGTGGCCGCGGCGGAACTGCCGGAGCTGTCGACCCTGGACGCGCGTGGCCGGGCGGCGCTGACCGCCCGGCTGGATACGGGGCTGGCCCGCAGCGCGTTCTTCGCGCTCGCCGCCACCGTCGGCTACCTCGTCGTCGGGACGGACCTGGTGACCGTGCTGTTCGGACGCGGGGCCTTCGACGCCGAGACGTCCTTCCAGGTCGCGGTCGTGCTCGGCTTCTACAGCCTGGGCCTCGTCCCGGCCACGGCCTCGCGGCTGCTGCAGTCGGTGCTGTACGCCGAGGACGACACCCGCACCCCGGCGTTGTACGCCGTCGCCCGGGTCGCCGTCGCCCTGACGGTGGCGGTCCCGCTCATGCTCAACCTGGATCGGCTCGTGGTGGACCTCGCGCAGCCGGCCGGGTTCGCGCTGGCCGAGGGGGCACGGCTACCGACGCTGGCCCCGGTCGACGCGTCGCTGCGGGCGGTCGAGGTGAACCAGCTGCGGCTGGGCACGGTGGGTCTGGCCATCGGCAACGCGCTCGGCTCCTGGGTCGAGTACCTGCTGCTCAGGCGGGCGGTCGGGCGTCGGACCGGGTCGCGGCCGCGGTTGGCGGGCGGGACCGGCGGCCGCCTGACCGTCGTGGTCGTCGCGCTGGTCGTGCTCGTGCCGGTGGTGGCCGGGCAGCTGCCCGCCGAGGTGGCCGCGCTGCCGCGGCTGGTGGTCGTCGGCGGCGCGAGCGGCCTGGTCTACCTGCTGGCCGGCTGGCTGCTGCGGGTGCCCGAGGCCGAGGCGCTGCTGCGGCGGGTGGGGCTCCGGCGCCGGCCGGCGGTCAGCCGGTGAGGTGGTCGAGCGAGCGGACCACCGTCTGGATGTCGGCGACGGGGTCGTCCACGACCACCACCCGGGCGACCAGCTGGTCGAGCCCCGCCGCCGCGTAGCGTTCCAACGCCTCGCCCGGATCGTCCTCCCAGCTGCCCGCCCAGCCGAGGTCCTGCAGCGTCTCGGCGCCCAGGGCCTCGGCCAGCGCCGAGGCATCGCCACCCGCGCGTCGCGCCGCCCGTGCCCGTGCCAGCGCCTCGCCGTGGCCCTGACGCTCGAGGTGGGCCCGATAGGCCGGTAGTGCGCCGTAGGTGCCGATCTGGGCGGCAAGGGCCGCCCGGGCTGCGGCGGCGTCGCGGTGGACGGCGACCCGCACGTAGGACGCCACCTCGACGGTGGCGGGGTCACGGCCGGCTGCGGCCGCGGCGCGCCGGACCCGCCCGGCCGCCTCGGCGACGGCCGCGGGGCCGGCCCAGTTCAGCAGCACCCCGTCGGCGTGCGTGCCGGCCAGCTCCAGCATCCTGGGGCCCATCGCGGCCAGGTAGCGACGGGTCGCGGGGGGCCGCGGGGTGATGGCCAGCCGGAACCGCTCCGAGCCAAGCACGGTCCCCGGGTGGTCGGTCCGCTCCCCCGCCTCGATCGCGGCCAGCACCGTCAGCAGCTCGCGGCTGGCGGTGAGCGGGCGGCGCACCTCGGCACCGTGCCAGGGGCCCATGGTGCCCGGGTGGCTCACCCCCAGCCCGAGCAGGAACCGCCCGCCGGAGAGCTCCTGCAGCGTCGCGCACGCCATGGCGAGCTGGGCCGGGCTGCGCGTCCAGATCGGCGCGACCCCGACCCCCACCTCCAGCCGGGTGGTCGCCGCCGCCCAGGCCTGGCACAGCAGGAGCGCATCCCGCCCGCTGGCCTCGTTGGTCCACAGGGACGTGAAGCCGGCCTCCTCGATGTCCGCCGCGAGGCGTTGCTGGACCGCGACCGGGAGGTCCTCGCTGACGCCGATGCCGAGCCGCACGGTCACCCCTCCCCGTCCAGCAGCGCGAGCAGCTGCTCCTGCCACCACCCGAGATGATCCATCACCGCCAGCGGGACGGCCACCTCGTCGTCCTCGCCGACCCGCTCGCGGTCGATCGCCTCCACGTCGATGCGGGCCCCGATGGCGAGCCGGACGTCGTTGAGCACGGTGAGCAGCCGCAGCGGCTCGTCGTCGACGAGGTCGGCGACGAGCCGGCCCCGCAGCAGGCGGCCACGGTCGAGCAGCGCGACGACCTCCTCGAGGGCGGCGACGCGGTCCGCGAGCAGCGCATCCCCGATCAGATCACGCACCTCCGCGTCCGCCGCGGCGTCGCCGAGGACCGCGGGCGGGAAGAGCCGTGCGGTGACGGCGTCCTCGCGGGGTCCGTGGATCGCGGCGGCGAGGTCGTCGACGAGCTGGCGCAGCAGCACGACCTCCTGCCGGTGCAGGGTCCAGCGGATCGCCTCGCCGCGACGGCGGAAGGTCACGCTCACGAGGCACGCTCCATCGTGGCCCGGAGGCCGTAGCGGTGCAGCTCGTGGACGTAGCGCTCCGCCTGCTCGCGCGGCTCGGAGGCGACCAGCGCACGGCCCTGCTCGTGGACCTCGAGCATGAGCTTGCGGGCGAGGTGGTCCGGGAAGCCGAAGACGCGCTTGAAGACGAACACGACGTAGGACATCAGGTTGACCGGATCGTCCCAGACGATCACGTCCCACGGCCGGTCGATGGCGAGCCGCTCGTCGGTGTCGGGTCGCTCCTCGCGCACCGGCGCAGACAGCGGACCGCTCACGACGACCTCCCTCCCGTCGATCGTGTGGACCGTACCGGTCGGGGGCGCGGTCCCGCGCGGGGTCGCCACGACCTCCGGCGGCGTCGCACCGGAGGTGGCAGGCTCAGCGGCGCCGGCGGCGGGCCATGCGCCGCTGGCGCTCGACCTCCTCGAGCTCGTCCCAGGAGGGCGGGTTGGCCATCGTGCGGCCGACCGGGTTGGCCGCCGGGGCCGGCTTGGTCACCGTCACCCCGACGGCGTTGCGCCGGCGGCCCTCGGAGTCGGCCAGCTCGAAGCTGACCTCGTCCCCGACGCGCAGCACGCTGTCGCCGCTGACCTCGGTCCCGGCCACGTAGGCCTCGGAGCCGTCCTCGACGGTGATGAAGCCGAAACTGCGGTCGGCGTGGAAGACCTTGACGTGTCCGGTGGGCATGGGGCGCAGACCTCGGGGGTTTCGGGTTGGGCACGTCGCGGGTCGGCAGCACCAGGGGCCGCGTGGGAGCGGACGTGCAGGGGCACCCGGGGGGGTGCCCGGAGCGAGGACCGAGGGTAGCGCCTGCCCCGGACCCACGGCGAGCGAGCGCGCCCGTGCCGCGGGTCAGCCCTGGGCGGCCGCCCAGGCCCGTGCGGCGTCAGCGACCTCGTCGTACCCGCCGGCGCACAGGGCGTCGACCGGCTGCGCTCCCTGCAGCCGTCGCTGCGGCGTCACGAGCCAGCGCGCCGCCTGCTCGTCGGGGACCCAGCCCTGCAGGACCCGCAGCACGTCCAGCGCGGCCTCGAGCGGCGTGTGGGTCCGGCCTCGGTCCGCCGCCACGAGCCGGTCCACGTCGGCGTCCCCGAGCAGCTCCCGCAGCTCCGCTTCGTCGTCGAGGGGGTCGTCGCGGTACATCGCTCAGGCCCCGGACCGCAGCTGCTGGTGGGTGCGTTCACAGGCCTCGACGTAGGCCTCGGCGGCCAGGATGCGCTCCGGCAGGGACGCGGCCTCCTCGGCGAGCACCGCCAGGCGTTCGGTGACCGCCTGGGCGAGCGGTACCTCGCTGTGCCGGAGCGCGCGCAGCAGGCGACGGTCCACCCCGTCCCGCAGGGCGTCGGCCTCGCTCCTGGAGCGCCGCAGCCGCTGCGCCTCGGCGACGAGGTACTCCTCGTAGCGGCGCAGGGCGTCGAGCTCCTCACGTGCCCGGAGCAGCGTGAAGTAGGCGGCCTCGACCTCGTCGCGTGGCATCGTCAGACCTGCGACTCTGCCTGGCCCTTGAGGCCCTTCAGCCCCTGCTCGAGGATGGTGCGGGCCGCCCGCTTCTTCATGAAGTGGGGGATCGGCAGGTCCACGTCCACCTCGAGGCCGTACTCCACCTCGGTGCCACCGTCCTCGGTCTCGTACAGCCGGTAGATCCCGTCGAGCTGGGAGATCAGGTCGCCCTCGAGCAGGTTCCAGGTGATGTCGTAGTTGTCGTAGGCGTACTGGATCACGTAGGTGATCTCCGACACCTTCGCGTCGATCACGAAACGGGCGCGGTGCGGGGAGCCGTCCTCGTTGGCCTCGAGCACCTCGGTCAGCCGCACGCCGTCGGCCCACTCCGGGTAGCGGGACAGGTCGGTGATGACGTTCCAGACCACGTCCGGGGACGCGTCGATGCTCGTGTTCTCGCGGACCTTCTCGCCCACCGTGGCCTCCTGTCTGCCCTGGACGCGCCTGTGCCGCGCGCAGCCTAACGGTCGTACCGCCGCCGCGGCTCAGGTGTCGAGGTGGAGCTCCTCGGCCACACGAGCGAGCCCGGCCTCCAGCTCCCTGAGCTCGCGGACCTCGGCGGTCAGGCGGCGGCGACGGGCGAGGACCTCGGCGGCGAGCTCGCCGTAGACCACCTCGCCGTCCGGGGACCAGGCCGGGCAGACGCGTCGGTGGTCGCACCAGTCGCACAGCCGGTTCGGGGTGGTCGGGAAGCGCTCCGCCCGGATCGCGGCAGCGGTGTCGAGCACCGCGGTCCGGGCCGCCTCCAGGTCGAGCTCCTCCAGGGCGACCGGCACGGTGACCCCGGGGGCCACGAAGTCCAGCGCCACGGTGGCGGGTAGCTGGCCGTAGAGGTGCCGGCAGGCCAGCGCGTACAACGCCAACTGCAGCGAGCCGGCCACGTCCGCCCGGGAGCGGGCCCGGCGGTTGGTCTTGTAGTCGACCACGTGCAACGCGCCGTCGTCATCGACGTCCACGCGGTCGATCGAGCCGACCACGACCGCCTCGTAGGCGACGGGCAGCTCGAACCAGGCCTCGGTCGCCACCACCCGGCGGCCGTCCAGCGGCCCGCGGGCGTGGTAGCGGCGCAGGACGTCCTGGGCGTGGCGGTAGAAGGCGACCTGCTCCTCGCGGGGCAGGTCCGCGAAGCCGCTCGCGTCCCAGTGCTCGTACAGGGCGGCGAGCAGCGCGTCGACGTCCGGTCGTGCGGGCAGGGTCCGGTCGTGGAAGGCCTCCAGGGCCGCGTGGACCGAGCTGCCGAAGGACAGGTGCGGGGACGGACGGGACGGCAGCCGGTCGACGTAGCGGTAGCGGAAGCTCCGGGGACAGGTGCGGTAGAGGTCGATGCGGCTGAACGACAGCCGGATGCGGCCCTGGGCGTCGGTCAGCGGAGGGGCGGTCGGCTCCAGCTCCCCGAAGGTGCCGGGCGGGGCGGTCTCGACCTCCAGCAGCCGCAGCGTCTCGGCGCGGTCCATGGCCGGCTCGCTCGGCTCGGTCACACCGGCATCGTCCGGCTGTGGAGGACGTCCAGCACCTGCTCGTGGAGCCGGCCGTTCGTGCTGACCGCGCTGCCGCCGTCCGGGGTGGGGCGACCGTCGAGGTCGGTGAAGGTGCCGCCGGCGGCCTCCACGACGACCTTGACGGCCACCAGGTCCCACAGGCTGACCGTGGCCTCGGCCGCGACGTCGGTGCTCCCCGCCGCGACCAGGCAGTGCTGCCAGAAGTCGCCGTAGCCGCGCTGGCGTGCCGCGCTGCGGGCCAGCCGGCTGGCGCCGTCCAGCAGCCCACGCTCGGCGAAGTAGCGCAGGTCCCCGAGCGCCACCTCGGCATCGGCGAGGCGCGCGGTGTCGCTGACCCGGATCGTCCGACCGTCCTGCCGGGCCGGGCCGCCGAGCACCCCCTCGAAGCGGGTCGCGAGCGCCGGCGCGCTGACCACGCCGAGCACGTCCCGTCCGTCGAGCTGGAGGCCGATCAGGGTCGCGAAGATCGGGTTGCCCTTGACGAAGTTGGTGGTGCCGTCGATCGGGTCCAGCACCCAGCGGGGGGCATCGGACGGACCGTCCAGCCCGTCCTCCTCCCCCAGCACCGCATGCGCGGGGAAGCGGGCGTGGATCGCGGCACGCAGCTCGCGCTCGACGGCCTCGTCGACCTCGGTCACCCAGGTGCCATCCCCCTTGGTCCGCACGTCGAGGTGGCCCCGGAAGGCCGCCATCGTGCGCGCGTCCGCCAGGTCCGCCAGTTCCCGGGCGGCGTCGAGGAAGCCCGCCAGCTCGGTCACCAGTCGAAGGTCATGTCGTCGAAGCGCAGGATGATGTCGTTGGGCTGCACGGTGAGGGTGACCTCCTCCCGGGGCACCCAGAGCGGGATGCAGGGACCCTGCCCGGCATGCCCCATGAGGCAGATGAGCAGCTGCCCCGCCGCGTCCAGGCCGATGATCTGGCGTGCGTAGCTGAGCAGCTCGTGGAACTCCGCCGAGCCGGCCCGCCGCTTCTGGTACGCGGCCGCCCAGCGCGACTCCGACCGGCCGTAGTTGGCGATGACCTGCCCGGGGTTCAGCTTGGTGATGCCGGTGAGGCTGCGCACGGTCTTGAGCGCCTTGTCCTGCTTGGCGGTCTTGCCGACACGTACCGCTGCGGCGGGCTCGGCGAGCGCTCCCGGCAGGTCCGCCAGCTCGAAGTTCCCGGCGGCCTGGGCCGCCTTCTGCCGCTCGACGGGGACCTGGATCTCGATCTCGCTGGCCACGGGGGCTCCTCGCTGACGGGGGTCGTGCGTGCACGTACCCCCGACCGGATTCGAACCGGCGTCACCACCTTGAAAGGGTGGGATCCTAGGCCGCTGGACGACGGGGGCGTGCCGCGCTCGCGGCGGGACGCAGGCTACCCGCCGGCCTGCGGCACGCGGCGACCGGCCCACCACGACCGGACAGCGACCGCGGCCAGGGCCAGCACCAGCAGTCGGGTCGTCCAGCCGACCACGTCACCGACGCGCAGGTACGGGGTCAGACCCTGCACCAGGGGGACCTCGGCGCGGATCGTGTCGACGGTGAACAGCTCGGTTGCCTGCGTCACCTCCCCTGCCGGCGACACGAACGCCGAGGATCCGCTCAGCGCGGCGTGGACCACCCAGCGGCCGGTCTCCACGGCGCGCAGGCGGCTCTGGGCGAGGTGCTGGGCCGGCTCCGCCGAGTCACCGAAGCTCGCGTCGTTGGTCAGGGTGAGCAGCAGCTGGGCCGGCTCGTCGTGCGCGAGGACGTTGGTGCGGACCACCTCGGTGAAGACCGTCTCGAAGCAGATGACCACCGCGGCGCGCAGCCCCGGCGCGAGCTCGAGCACCTGCGGGGCCTCCCCCGGCTGGGCGTCCCGAGGGATCTGCTCCAGCGGGGGGAACCAGTCCAGGAAGCGTCGCAGCGGGATGAACTCGCCGAAGGGCACCAGGCGGCGCTTGACGTAGCGGTCCACCTCGGTGAAGCCGTCCTCGAGCAGCAGGGCCGCGATCAGGCGCTGGCTGCGGGGATCGGGGCCGTCGAGGCTGGCCCCGGTGAGCAGCAGGCCGGACGCCGCAGCGGCCTCCCCGGCCAGGGCTCCGAGCGGCTCCCCCCGGGCCGTCAAGGGATCGCGGTCCACCGCGGATTCCGGCCAGACCGTCAGGTCGGGCGGGCCGTCCGCGGCGATCGCCGCGAGCGTCGCATCCCGCAGCGCGGTGGTGATGCGCAGGGGTGCGTCGGCCTCACGCTCGGGGAGCTCCCAGTGCCGGACCGCGTTGCCCTGGACGGCGAGGATGTCCAGGCTGCCCTCCTCGGCCGGGGGCTCCACCGTCAGCAGCACCGACGCGAGCAGGCCGCCGACCAGGAAGCCCAGCGGCACGCGGGTCCGCCGGTCGAGGTCACGCTCGAGGTCGCCGTCGGTGCGACGACGCAGCGCGCCTGCGGCCATCCGGATCGCCACCGCAGCGGCCACCGAGAGGAGCACCACCAGGAACGTGATGCCCCGTCCGCCGAGGATCCGGGCACTGGACAGCAGCCACGAGCCGTCGGTGTGCGCGTAGGCGATCGCGCCCCAACCGAAGCCGTTGAGCGGCCAGATCGAGCGCCAGGCGTCGATGCCGGTCCAGGCCACCGCGGCGGTCAGCGGCAGCGTCCGCCACGCCAGCATCGGTCGCAGCAGCAGCGCGAGGACCGCGGTCCACCCCGCCTGGACCGCGACCAGCAGGCCCCAGCCGACCAGGCCGGCCGGCAGCAGCAGCCAGGACAGCATCGGCCCGAACGCGCTGACACCGGCCAGGGCACCGAGCCGGCCGGCCCGGGGCCGGCGCCCCTGCTCCTCGGCGTCGCGGTCGTCGACCCACAGTGCCGCGACCAGCAGCGCCGGCGCGGCGAAGGTCAGCGCCCACGCCTCCACGGGCGCGTGCGAGGCGAGCAGGGCGAGCCCGGAGGCCGCGGCGAGGAGCGGCGCGGCCAGTGCCCGCACCACGCTCACGCGCAGTCGCGGCAGAGCAGCTTGTCGGGGTCCGCCAACTGGGTCTCCCGCTTGGCCATGAAGCAGCCGCGGCAGACGAACTCGCCGTCGCGCAGGCCCTCGATCTCGTCGTCGTCCTCGTCGTCGACCGCCGGGACCGGATCGTCGGCGTCGAACTCGGCGTCGGGGGGCACCACGGTCACGCCCGTGGCGGCGTCCTCATCCTCGTCGTCCCCCTCGTCAGCGGCCAGGGTCGGCTCGAGGCTCTCCTCCACGCCGTCCACGTCGCCGTCCTCGGGGTCCTCCGCGTCCAGCTCCGGTTCCAGGTCGTCCTCCAACGCGTCCACGTCCGGCTCCTCGTCATCGAGGAACGGATCCTCCTCCTCGTCGTCGAGGGGGGCCTCGTCCCGGGCCTCGTCGTCGAGAGGCTCCTCGGCGTCGAGGACCTCGGCGAGGTCGTCGTCGCCCGCCGCGCGTGCGCTCACGGATGCTCCTGCTCTCTGGCCGGCGGGGGGCGCCGGGTCGGTCGCGGTTGGTACCAGAGCCGGGCGCGGGGATGCAACCGGGGGCCGCCCGACGCCGGGGCGCCGGAGGTCGAGCGGTCAGTCCGCACCGGCGGCGTCCGGCAGCGGGGCCTCCCCGTACGCACGACGTCCCTGCACCACCGTGACCACGCAGCGGGTGCCGCGCGGGTCGTCGGCGGCGTACGGGTCGCCCTCGAAGGCGGCCAGGTCCGCGCGCATGCCGGCCCGTACCACCCCGGCGAAGCGGTCCTGGCGGGCAGCACTGCGCCCTCCCAGGGTGGACATGGAGACCGCCTCGAGCCGGCCGACGGCCTGGCTGGGGACCGGGTGGTGTTCGGCGGCGTGGATCGTGTCCCAGGGGTCCATGGACGTGACGGTGGCGTCCGACCCGAAGGCGATCGACACGCCGCGGTCGGCCAGGGACCGGTACGCGTTCGTCCAGCGCGCACGCTCCGGCCCGAGCCGGGCGGCGTACATCCCCCGGTCACCGCCCCAGCGGGCCTGGGTCAGCGGCTGCGCGGAGATCAGCAGCCCGAGTTCGGCGATGTCGTCCAGCAGCGCCGGCGTCAGGACGTCGGCATGCTCGATGCGATGGCGGCCGCGGCGCACCGCCTCGGGATCGCCGTGCCGCGTGAGGATCCGCTCGACCTCCCGCCAGCAGCGCACGACCTGGTCGAGCGCTGCGTCACCGACCGCATGCACCCCGGTCTGCAGCCCCGCGCGGGTCGCGTCCAGGAACCATCGGGTCAGGGTCTCGTCGTCGTGTTCGAGGTGGCCGCTGACGGCCGGACTGTCGTGGTAGGGCGCCTGGAGCGCCGCGGTGTGGGCGCCGATCGACCCGTCCAGCAGCACGTCGCCACCGACGTGCCTGAGGTCCCGTTCCAGAGCCACCTGGACCTCCAGGGAGCTCCAGTAGGGCACGACCTCGACGGGCCAGGAACCCTCCACCCAGGCGTCGAAGTCCCGGAGTCCCATGCTGTCCGGCCCGCCCATCTCGTGCACCGACGCGATCCCGAGCCGCGCGGCGTGGCGTGTCGCGGCCATGCGGGCGGCCGCGAGCTCCGCCTCGCTCATGGAGGCGACCGCCCAGCGTCGCACCACGTGGTTGGCCTCACGTCGCACGACACCCGTGGGGCCGTCGTCCAGCAGCTCGATGCCTTCGGCGCGGGCCAGGGGTGCCGAGGCCAGGGTGGTGCGGTCGACGAGGCCGGCGTGGCCGTCGGTCCGGGACAGGTACACCGCCTGCCCGGGGGCGGCGTGGGCGAGCGCATCGGGGTCGGGCAGCGCGTCCCGGAACCGGTAGGGCTCGAGCCCGTGTCCCCAGACCACGCGGCCGGTGTGCTGCCCGGCGTAGGTCGCGACCGCCCGCAGCAGTTCCGCGCCGGAGTGGACCCGGGACAGGTCCAGCCCGTCGAGGCTCAGCCCCGCCATGGTCAGGTGGGCGTGCGCGTCGACGAAGGCGGGGCCGAGCACACAGCCGTCGAGGTCGAGACGGGCACGGTGCGGCGGGGCCTCCGCAGGGTCGTCGCCGACCCACACGACCCGGCTGCCGCGCACCACGAGGGCCCGCGCCCGGGTCCGGCCACGACCCAGCGTGATGATGCGGTCGGCGGTCAGCAGCACGCCACGGGTCGGCGCGCTGCGCTGCGGGTGCGACGTGGTCAGCCCGGCCGGGGTCGGGCCGGGGGGCGCGAGCACGGCGGGGCTGTCGCCCGCCAGGGTCGTGCCGGTCCCCTCGTTGGCGCTCGATGCGCTCACCCGCGGCTCCACCTCGTCAGCCTGCAGGCGTGGTGATACCACGTCGCCGCGGCGGACTCCAACAGGTGCGCCCGGCCCTCAGACGGTGGCCGTCACCCCGGTCGACAGCAGCAGCAGGACGAAGGCGCCGGCGAACAACCCCAGGGCGGTCCACGTGCGACGCCGCGCCACCGGGACGCGACGGGCCTCGTCAACGATGGCACCGACCGCCCCGACCAACGCCGCGACGACGGCCGCCGCCGCGCTCATCGCCAGGACGACGGCCAGCCCGGCCGCACCGCCGACCCCCCAGCCGGCGAGCACGAGTGCCGCCAGGAGACCGAGGACCGGCCCCGCCAGCGCGATGCGATGGACCGTCCGGAGGCGGGCACGGTCGTGGTCGCTCACCTGCCGCCGGTCCGGGGGGCTCCCGTCGGTGGTCACGGCCGCGCGTGGGTCAGGGACCGTGCGATCACCACCCGCTGGATCTGGTTCGTGCCCTCCAGGATCTGCAGGACCTTCGCCTCGCGGAGGTACCGCTCGGCCGGCAGGTCGGTCGTGTAGCCGACCCCGCCGAGCACCTGGACCGCGTCGGAGGTGGTCTGCATGGCCGCGTCGGTGGCCGTCAGCTTGCTCATCGCCGCCACCCGGGTGATGGCCGCAGCATCGGGGTGTCCGTCGATCGTGGGCGCGTGGGCCCCGGCCGCGCTGGCCCGGTCACGCAGGCCCGCGGCCGCCAGGGTCAGCTGCCGGGCGGCCTCGGTCCGGGTGGCCATGTCCGCCAGCAGGAAGGCGACGCCCTGGAAGCGGGCGATGGGCTGGCCGAACTGCTGGCGGCTGCCCGCATGGTCGACCGCGAGCTCCAGCGCCGCCTGCGCCAGCCCGACCGCGCAGGCCGCGATGCCGAGCCGGCCGCCGTCCAACGCGGCCATGGCGATCGCGAACCCGCGTCCCTCCACGCCGCCGAGCAGCCGGTCGGCCGGGACGGGGGCGTCATCGAGGTGGAGCTGGGCCGTCGGGGAGGCCGCCAGGCCCATCTTGCGCTCCGGAGGCGCGACCGAGAGCCCCGGCTGGTCCGCGTCCAGCACGAACGCGCTGATGCCCTGGGCGCCCGCCGCACCGGTCCGGGCCATGACGACGTAGCGGTCGGCCACGCCGGCGTGCGTCACCCACGCCTTCGTGCCGGTCAGCCGGTAGACGTCGCCGTCACGCACCGCCCGCGTCGACAGCGCCGCGGCGTCGGAACCGGCACCGGGCTCCGACAGCGCGTAGGCCCCGAGGCGACGGCCGGCCACCAGGTCGCCGGCCAGCGCCGCACGCTGCTCGTCGGTGGCGAAGGTCACGATCGCCCAGGTGGCGAGGTGGTGGACGCTCACCCCCATCCCGACCGCCAGCGAGGCCTGCGCCAACGCCTCCACCACCTGCAGGGTCAGCCCCACCCGGGCCGCTCCCCCACCCACCTCGGTGCCGAAGGGCAGGCCGAGCACCCCGAGGGCGCCGAGCTCGTCGAAGACCTCGCGGGGGAACCGGGCCTGCCGTTCGTCCTCGGCGGCCCGCGGGGCGATGCGCTCCGCCGCGACACGACGCACGACGGCCAGCAGCTCGCGCTCCTCCGGCTCGAGCGCGGCGAGGCTCACCGGGGTGCCACCTGCTCGGGCTCCAGCGACATCAGCACCCGGCGGGGCCGGTAGCCGAGGGCCTCCAGGAAGGCCCGCCCGGCCGCGTTGTCGGCCGCCACCGAGATCTCCACCACCGGGACCCGGGTGTCACCGGCCCAGTCCTGGATCGCGGTGATGAGCGCCTCCCCGACACCGCGCCGACGCGCCTGCTGGCGGGCGAAGACGGGGCCGATCGTGCACCCGGAGGGCCGCAGCGTCCCGGCGGCGTAGCCGAGCGGCTCGCCGCCGTCGTCGACGGCCAACCAGAAGATGCCGCCCTGGGGCAGGGCCGGATCCGGGAGGGCCTCCAGGTCCTGCTCCTGTTCGTCCCGGTACTCCTGCGCGAGCGGCCGGATCTCCTCGATCCTGGCCCGGCGGATGCGGATCTGCTGCTGGTCCTCGCTCATGCGCTGCCTCCCACGGTCCTGGTCGCTCAGCCGGCCACGAGGACGTGGCGGGGACGCAGGTTGACCCGCTCCGCGCCGTCCTCGGTGACCAGCACGATGTCCTCGATGCGCATCCCGAAGCGCCCCGGTAGGTACAGGCCGGGCTCGATCGAGAAGGCCATGCCGGGCTCGAGCAGCTCGTCGTTCGTGCTGACGATGTAGGGATGCTCGTGGACCTCCAGCCCGATGCCGTGCCCGGTCCGGTGGATGAAGTGCTCCCCGTGGCCGGCGTCGGTGAGCACGCGGCGGGCGGCGGCGTCCACCTCGGCAGCGGCCACACCCGGCGCGACCGCGTCCACGGCCGCCTGCTGCGCCTCCTCGAGCAGCGCATGCAGCTCGAGGTAGCCCGCCGGGGCGGTCCCGACCACGTAGTTGCGGGTCGAGTCCGAGCAGTACCCGGCCCGGATGCCACCGATGTCGACCACGACCGCGTCGCCCTCGGTGAGCACGCGGTCGCTGAGCGCATGGTGGGGGGAGGCACCGTTCGGGCCCGAGCCGACGATCACGAAGGCGACCTCGTCGTGGTCGAGGAGGATCAGCTCCGCGATGTCCCGGCCGACCTCGCGTTCCGTGCGACCGGGCTCGAGCAGCCGGGGGACGTGCGCGTGCACCGCGTCGATGGCCGCCCCGACCGCACGCAGCGCGGCGAGCTCGTCGGCGTCCTTGACCGCGCGCAGGCGGCGCAGCACCGCCCCCCCGCTGGCCCAGCGGGTGGTGGGCAGGGCCGCCTGCAGCCGCAGGGTGAAGATCGTGAACAGCAGGTCCCCGAGGGCGACCTGCCCCGTGGCGCCGGCAGAGCGCAGGAGGTCGGCCACCCGCGCGATCGGCTCCTCGGTCTCCGACCAGGGCGCGAGCTCCACGAGGTCCGACGCACCGCTGGCCTCGGCGGCCGCGACCTCGAGCTCGGGCACGACCAGCGTCGGCGTCCCGGTGGCCGGCAGCACGAGCAGGGTCAGCCGCTCCATGGCGAGGGCGTCGTAGCCGACGAGGTAGCGCAGGTCCGCCGACGGGCCGACGAGCAGCGCGTCGAGCCCGGCGTCCCGCAGCGCCGCCTGCGCCGCGCTCAGTCGTGGGGTCGTCATCGCGTCCTCCTGCCTCTCGCAGCCTAACGGTCCCGTCAGAGCTTGAACCGGAGCACCTGGGGCAGCACGTCGATGTGCGCGGGGGTGGTGCCGAGGTACTCGCCGTCCGCCTCGATGTCGACAGGCCGGGCGGTGGTGACCGCGACCCGTCGTGACGACCACTCGCGGACGTCCGCCCGGGCCAGGTGCGCACCGGTGCGCAGCTGCGGCTGGGCCCGGATCACGTCGATCGGGTGCCCGCCCCAGGACTGGACGTTGAGCACGCCGTCCGACGGCAGGGCACGCGGTGCCACCTTCAGGCCGCCGCCGTAGAACTGCCCGTTCGCGATGACCACGTTGCAGACCGGCTCACGCACGCTGCCGCCGTCCACCTCGACACGGGTGTCGATGCGTCGGAAGCGCGGGACCGCGCCGACGATCGCCAGCGCGTACCGGGCCGAGCCGACCCGCCGCGGGAGGCGGTTGGCGAGGCGCGCGACCGAGCCGCCGTAGCCGACCTCGGCGACGTTCGCGAACAGCCGGGTCTGCTCGCCGCCGTCGACGGCGCGGAAGCGGATCCGGCCCAGGTCGATCCGGGTGGTGGCGTCCGTGACGAGGTGGCGCGCGAGGGTCTCGGGTGGCCGGTCCAACCCGAAGGTCCGGAGCAGGTCACAGCCGCTGCCGCCGGCGACCACACCCAGGATCGGATCGTCGCCACGCACCTGCCCGGTCCCGGCGTCGACGAGGCCGTTGACGACCTCGTGCACGGTGCCGTCGCCACCGACCGCGATGACGTACCCCCGGCCGTCCTCGGCCGCCCGACGGGCGAGCTCGGTGGCGTGCCCGGGCGCGGCCGTCATCGTCAGGTCCGGGGCGAGCCCCCCGCTCCGCAGCGCCGCGACGAGCCGGCCCAGCACGCCGCCGTCGGCGCGACCGGCGGAGGGGTTGGCGATCACGAGCGGGGTCGGCAGGGCCACGGTCACGCCTCCACGATCCCGCGCCGGAGCGCGTCGACGGCCTCGTGCGAGCGGGCGGCGACCGGCTCGTGCCCGACGCTGCGCAGCTGCCCGAGGAGGTCCGCGATCTGCTTGATCATGCGCACGAAGTCCCCGCCGGTCAGATCCAGGGTCCCGAGCGCCTGGTCGAGGTCGGCCCCAGCCGCCCAGCGGTAGGCCGCCGCGACGAACCCCGCATCGAGCTCCCGGAGCGTGGACCGTAGCCCCGCGGCCCGTTCCCGGGCACGCAGCTCCTCCGCCAGGTCCAGGACCGATTCGGTCGCCTCCTCCAGCGCGAAGGTGGGCAGGACCACGCGCGTGCTGGGCTCCCCACCCCGCGGCTCGTACAGGAACAGGGCGGCCAGGCCGGCCAGCTCGTCGGCGTCGAGGTCATCGAGGAGCCCGCGTCGCAGCGCCTCGGCGACGAGCAGGTCCACCTCGCTGTAGATGCCGGCCAGGCGCAGACCCTCATCGGTGGGTGCCGGCCGCTCGTCGACGTAGCCGAGCTCGGTCAGCACCCGCAGGATGCGGTGGAGCTGGCGGACCAGCGAGCCGGTGGCCCGGCGGACCTCCTCGCGTAGTCGGCCGGCCTCGTCCTCGAGGTCGTCGGCACGGTGCTGCCAGCGTTCGTGCTCGGCGCGGTCGGGGCAGCGGTGGCAGGGATGGGCACGCAGCTCGGCGCGCAGCGCCGCCACCTCGGCGGTGGGGCCCTGCCGGGCCGGATCGTCCGCCGCCGCGTCCACGGCGGCGGGGGGCGTCTCCTCGAGCGCCGGCGGGTCGAGGCCCCGCAGCATCGCGGCGACCTGCTTGCGGTAGTCCCCCTGGCGGGGGTTGCCGCGGCCGGGCAGGCGGACGCGCTCGACCGGGGTCGGGGGCCGGTCCAGCTCGCGCGGGCCGACCTTGGTCAGGGCGCGCTCGTCGGTGACGATCTGCGCGATCGGTGTGCCGGCGCGGGTCAGCTGGACGCCGACCACCGCGGCGAGGCCGCGACGGCCGGCCCAGGGCAGGTGCAGCACGTCGCCGGGCTCCAGGCCGGCGATGGCCGTACGCAGGGCCTGCTCGCCGGCCTGGCGGCGGGCGCGGGCCTGCTCCTTCTCCTGCCGGGACAGCTCGCGACGCACGGCCCAGTAGGCGCCCCAGTCCCCCAGCTCGCAGGTCAGGTGCCGGGCGTAGCCGGCCAGCCCGTCGTCCAGCTCGGTCAGCCGCGCCACCCGGGCCTCGACCTTGCGGTCGGCCTCGAACTGCGCGAAGGAGGCCCCGAGCAGCGCCTCGGCCTGCGCGAGGTCGTGGCGGCGCAGCAGGTTCACGGCCATGTTGTAGGACGGCTCGAAGGAGCTGCGCAGCGGGTAGGTCCGGGTGCCGACCAGGCCGGCGACCGTGCGGAAGTCGAGGTCGCGCTGGTGGAGCACCACCGCGTGGCCGACCCGGTCGATGCCCCGCCGGCCGGCACGGCCCGTCAGCTGCGTGTACTCCCCCGGGGTGAGCAGGACGTGGGACTCCCCGTTCCACTTCTCCAGCCGTTCCAGCACCACGGTGCGGGCCGGCATGTTGATGCCGAGCGCGAGGGTCTCGGTGGCGACGACCACCTTCAGCAGGCCGCGCTGGAACAGGACCTCCACGCACTCCTTGAAGGCCGGCACCATCCCGGCATGGTGGGCCGCGATGCCGTCGATCGCGCGGGCCCGGAAGGCCGCGAAGTCGAGCACCTCGAGGTCGGCGGCCGGCAGGTCGCCGAGCAGCGTGTCGACCAGCGTCGCGATGTCGTCGCGTTCGGTCGGGTTGGTGAGCCGGACCCCGGCCCGGGCGAGCTGCTCGACGGCGTCCTCGCAGCCCTTGCGCGAGAACACGAACACGATCGCCGGCAGCCATTGCCGCGCGGCCAGCTCGTCGACCACCTGCGGTCGGCTCGGCCAGCGCAGGCGGACCGACGGCGCCTGGCGCCGGCCGCGGTTGGACACGCGGTTGCGTTGGCTGGCCCGGCGCTCGAGCATCAGCACGTCCGGGTTCGCCACCCCGGCCAGCGCCTGCGACGCGCGGTCGCGGTGCTCGCGGCTGGCGCCACCCTTCTTCCCGGCCCGGAAGGTGTCGTAGATGCGGTCGTTGACGAAGTAGTGGTGGCGCAGCGGGACAGGCCGGGACTCCTCCAGGATCAGCTCGCAGCCGCGCCCGTCGCCGGCCGGTCCGGTGGAGCGGACCTCGTCGAGCCAGCGGCCGAAGCCCTCGGCGTTGGAGACCGTGGCCGACAGCGACACCAGCTGCACGCTGGCGGGCAGCTGGACGATGACCTCCTCCCACACCGCGCCGCGCGAGCGGTCGGCGAGGTAGTGCACCTCGTCGAGCACGACGTAGCGCAGGCCGTGCAGGGTGCGGGAGGCCTCGTAGATCATGTTGCGCAGCACCTCGGTGGTCATCACGACCACCGGGGCGCTCCCGTTGATGGAGCGGTCGCCGGTCAGCAGCCCGACCTGCTCCCGGCCGTAGCGTGCGGCGAGGTCGCGGTACTTCTGGTTCGACAGGGCCTTGATCGGCGTGGTGTAGAAGGTCTTGCCGCCACGGCGCAGCACGTCGTGGCAGGCGAACTCGCCCACCACGGTCTTGCCCGCGCCGGTGGGGGCGGCCACCAGCACCGACCGCCCGCGCCCCAGCGCCTCGATGGCCTGCTCCTGGAACGCGTCCGGTGGGAAGCCGAGCCCGTCGAGGAACGCCGTCACGCTGGCGCTGTGATCTGGGCTCGGCTCCACGCTGCGTCGATCCCCGGCGTCGGTGGTGGCGGTCGGGGGGAGACTACGTCGTGGCGAGCGGCGCGACGCGCAGGGCGCCGTGCTCAGCCGCGGCCGTCGAGGAAGTCGCGGAGCGGGGGCAGCGGCGCGACGTCGGTCCGCGTCCCCGACAGGTCCGCGACCGAGGCCCGCGCGCTGGCGGTCAGTTGCTCGGAGCGGTCGCGCAGGCGACCCACCTCGGTGGTCAGGTCCCGTCGGTGCAGCTCATCCTCGACGCTCGCGGCATGCCCCAGCACCTCGACGGCATCCCGTGACAGGCTCACCGCCGCGATCAGCTGCCGCTGCACGGGCCGTGCCGCCGGCGGGACGTCCCCGGCCGCCAGCCGGACCAGCGCCTGGTCGTACGCGGTCAGCCAGGCCTCGAGGTGCGTGCGGACCGGCTCGCGGTCCCCATCGCGGCGCAGGGCCACGAGCGCGTCGCTGACCGACAGCCGGGCCTCGGTCGAGGAGGTCCAGATGCCGTCGGCGTCCAGGGCCAGCGGCAGGACGTCGGTCTCGATCGCATGCCGGGCCTCGGCCTCGCTGCCGGGGGCCAGGGCCCGGCCGAGCAGGGCACCGACGGCAAGGGCCACGAGCGCGACGGCGAGCAGCGGCCCGAGACGGACCCGACGGGCCAGCAGCTGCAACCGGTTGCGACCGGTGACCGGTGGCGGGGCGGGTGCGGACGTCGCCGTCATGCCTCCCGCCGGCGTCGTCGCCGGCCGACGACCCAGGCGAACAGGATCGAGGCCTCGTAGAACAGCAGCATCGGAGCGGAGACGGCCAGCAGGGTGACCGCGTCGGTGGTCGGGGTGACCAGGGCCGCGAGCGTGACCATCGCCACCGCGGCGTAGGGACGGCCCCGCTTGAGGCTGGAGTGATCGAGCACCCCGACCAGCACCAGCGCGGTGAGCACGAGCGGGAGCTCGAAGACCATCGCGAACGCCAGGCACATGCGCAGGAAGAACGACAGGTACTCCGTCGCCGACAGGAAGGCCTCGATGCGGGGGCCGCCCATGGCGAGCAGCACGGTCAGGGCCTGCGGGATGATGAGGTAGGCGAACACGATGCCTGCCGCGAGCATGACCTGGCTGAGCACGACGAAGGGCAGGGTGAAGCGGCGCTCCCGCGCCGTGAGCCCCGGGGTGATGAAGCGCCACAGCTGGTAGAAGATCACGGGCCCACCGAGGAACAGCCCCATCACCATGGACGCGCGGATGCGGACGGAGAAGGGCTCCAGGGGGCGCAGCGCGATCAGGTTGCACGTCTCGCGCCCGTCGCCGAGCACGCGGCAGTACGGGTCGACGAGCAGGTCCAGCACGTACGGGAAGACGACGTAGCCGATCGCCGTGCCGATGGCCAGGGCGATGGCGGCACGCAGGAGCCTCGTCCGGAGCTCCCGGAGGTGCTCGATGAGGCTCATCTCCCCCGCGAGTCGGGGGGTGGAGGGCTCCTCCTCCACGGGGACCGTCAGTGCCCGGTGTCGTGATCGGTCTCCGCGGACCGGGGCGTGCTGTCGTCAGCCCCGTCCCCGCCCTCGTCCTCGTCCTCGTCCTTGGTCGCCTGGCGGAACTCCTTGATGGAGGTCCCGATCGAGCTGGCGAGGCCGGGCAGCCGCTTCGCGCCGAACAGCACGAGCACGATCACGAGGATGATGACGAGTTCCGGTGCGCTCAACCGCATGACAGGACCCCTCTGCTCGTCTGAGCCATCAGCCTACCACCGGCGCGGACCGGTGGCCCGGGAGGTCCGCAGCCGGTCGAGCCCGTCCCCGAGCCGATCCAGCTCCCGACCCGTCACGACCTGGTGCTCGGCGATGGCCGCGGAGGCCTCGCCGAGGCGCTCCGTCGCACGCGTCGCCTCCTCGATCGCCCGGCCGGCCCGCTGCACCGTCACGGCCGCGAGCACGACGAGCCAGAGGACGGTGCCGACGGCACCGACCACGAGGGCGATCGCGGCGGCGTTGCTCATCCCGGGGACCTCCACGGCGGTGCTGGCAGCCTACCGGTAGCCCCGGCCGGCCCCACCGGCTCACACGGTCCGCAGGAGCGAGGTGAACCAGTCGTCGCGTTCCAGACCGAGGTGGAGGTCGAGCAGGTCGTCGCGGGTGAGCGGCGGTCCCGGGCGCGGCGCCTCCGGGTGCGGGGGCAGCGCGGGCGCGACCTCGGCCACGTGCACCCCACCGGTGGTGAGCAGCTGCGCGATGCGCTCGTCGGCCGGCTTGGCCACCTCGTCGGTGCAGGAGGGGCAGAGGAAGCGGTACTCGCTGCCGTCGGCGACGATCCCGTCGGGGGCCCGGACGATGTGCAGGACGACATCGTCGGGCTGGAGATCGACCTCGCCACAGGCGGGGCAGGTGGCGCGGATCCTGGTCACGGGGTCCTCCCGGGGCAGCGTGTGCACCCCAGGTGTCGGCCGCCGCGGGGCCGGCCTGTAGCGCGACCTCACCCGCGCGCGGACGCGGCCAGCCCGGCCCGGGCCCGGGCGACCACCAGCGCCGCGAGCGGGGCCGGGGCCTGGACGGTGACCTCGCCTGCAGCCATGACGACCAGCTGGGCGACCCAGCGTGGCGCGTCGGTGCGCAGCCGGATCGTGGCCGACCCGTCGTCGTGCTCGACCACCTCGTCGGCCAGCACCGCGTCGAGCACCCAGCGGCCGCCCGGACGCGCGTGGAGCACGACCTCGAGGTCGTCGGGCGAGGGCACGTAGCGGGGTGGTGCCAGGTGGGTCGGGGCCGCCACCTCCCGGGGCCGACCGGTGGTCTCCGCCGCGGCGATGCGATCGAGCCGGAAGACGCGCCGGTCACCCGCACCGTGGTCGTGGCCCTGCAGGTACCAGGTGCCGTCGGTGAGGTGCAGCGCCCACGGGTCGACGAGGCGCCGCTGGGGCACGTCGTCGCCGCGCCCCTGGTAGTCGAGCGCGACCTGCTCCTCGGCCGCGATCGCCCGACGCAGCACCGGCAGCGCGAGGACGGGCTCGGGCTCCACCACGTCGGCGGCGCGCTCGGGGATGTCCAGCGCCTCCCGGATCTTCTCGATGGCACGATGCAGGGCCGGGAGCTCGTCGCCCATCGCCTCGGCCACGGCGTCCACCGTCAGCACCAGCCGGAGCGCCTCGGTCGGGGTCGGCCGGAGAGGACGGCGGAGCTCGTCCGCCATCCTGAGGACCACGCGGTCGTGGGTGAGCTCCACCTCGAACAGGTCGCCGCCGCCGAGCCCGGGTAGGCCGCAGAAGTCGAGGTGGCTGAGGTCCCGACGGATCGTGGCCTCGGAGACGTCGAAGGCGGCCGCCGCCTCGGCCAGGCTGGCCCCGGGTCGCTCCAGTAGCCACGGCACCAGGGTGAGCATCCGGGCCACGTCCCCGCCGGCGCTCACCCGACCACCTCGGTGTCGTGGACGGCGAGCACCCGCCGGTAGGCGGCCTCGAGCTCCGCGTGCAGGCTCGCGGGTGTCAGCACGACGACCTCGGCGCCGAGCCCGAGCAGGAACGCCCGATCGCGCACGGGATGGAGGCCGTCGAGGGCGAGCACGGCCCAGCCGTGGTGGCGCCGTCCGGTGTCGCGACCACCGCGCAGCTCCACCGCCCAGCGGGCCGCGGGGCTGACGGCCAGCTCCACGTGGACCCCGGGGAGCTGCTGCCCGGAGACCGCGGCCGCGAGGTCGAGCTCCGCCGGCGCGTCGAAGGCACCCGGCTCCCCGACCGGCGTGGGCGTGGCCAGACAGCGGTCGAGGCGGAAGGCGCGCAGCGCGTCACGCCCGTGGTCGCGACCGACCAGGTACCAGGCGCCGCGCCGCTGGACGACCCCGAACGGGTCGAGGGTGCGCAGCGACGTCGAGCCGTCCGCCGCCCGGTAGGTGAACCGGAGCACCCGGCGGGAGAGCACGGCCTCCGCCACCGCATCGACCGCGTCCGCCCGGAGGTCGACGTGCGTGGCCACCGGGCCGGGCAGCGGCGCCGGGTCGGGGCTGCGGGCCGCGAGCTTCGCCAGCGCCAGCGGGGTGCCCGGCGTGCCGGTCAGGTCCACCGCCAGCGCGAGCGACGCGACCTCCTCGGCGGTCAGCGCCACGTCGGGCAGCTCGTACGCGCGTCGGGGGATGCGGTAGCCGACCTCGTCGCTCATCGGCGCGGTGCCCGTCTCGATGGGGATCCCCAGCCGGCGCAGCTCGTCCTTGTCACGCTCGAACGTCCGTCGCGCGCTCTCGGGGTTGTCGGCCTGGTAGTAGCCGGTGCGCCGACGGATCTCGCTCAGCGTCATCGGTGCGCGGGCCTCGAGCAGGGCGATGGTGAGGTTCACGAGGCGCTCGACCTTGGCCGTCACCGCCGCTCCTTGTGGCCGCTGCGCCGCGAGCCTACTGGTGCCCGCCGTGCCGGCGTCCGGTCACATCGACGCGATCAGCTGGTCGACCCGCTCGTCCTCGGCCCGGAACGGGTCCGTGCAGAGCACGGTGCGCTGGGCCTGGTCGTTGAGCTTGAGGTGCACCCAGTCGACGGTGTAGTCACGCCGCCGGGCCTTGGCCTCCCGGACGAAGCGGCCCCTGAGCGCCGCCCGGGTGGTGGCCGGCGGCTGCGTGCGGGCCCGCTCCACCTCGGCGTCGTCGAGGACGACCTCGGTGCGCCCCTGCCGCTCGAGGACGTGGAACAGCCCCCGTTCGGGCAGCACCTCGTGGTAGGCGAGGTCGAGCAGGGCCACGCGGGGATCGGTCAGCGCGAGGTCGTGCTTGGCCCGGTAGGCCTCGATCAGCTGCAGCTTGGCCACCCAGTCGAGGCGTCGTCCCAGCGACATCGGATCGTGCTCGAGCCGCTCGAGCACGTCCCGCCAGGCGGCCACGACGCGTCGGTCCTCGGCGTCGCTGTCGGGGTCGCCGGCCACGAAGCGCTCGACCTGCCCGAGGTAGAGCTGCTGGAGCTGCAGCGCGGACAGCTGGTGGCCCGAGGTCAGGTTGAGGCGCCGGGTGCCGGTCAGGTCGTGACTGACGTCCCGGATCGAGCGGATCGGGTTCTCCAGGGTGAGCTCGCGCAGCGCGGGACGCCGCTCCAGCATCCTGAGCACCAGGTCGCAGGTGGCGACCTTCAGCCACGTGGTGTAGGGCTGCATGTTGGAGTCGCCCACGATGACGTGGAGCCGGCGGTAGCGCTCGGCGTCGGCATGCGGCTCGTCCCGGGTGTTGATGATCGGCCGGGAGCGGGTCGTGGCCGAGGAGACCCCCTCCCAGATGTGCTCCGCACGCTGCGCGAGCGCGTAGATCGTGCCCCGCGGCGTGGCGAGCACCTTGCCGGCACCGGCGAAGATCTGGCGCGTGACCAGGAACGGCAGCAGCGCCTCGGTCAGCCGCTGGAACTCCCCGGTGCGCTCCACGAGGTAGTTCTCGTGGCAGCCGTAGGAGTTGCCGGCGGAGTCGGTGTTGTTCTTGAACACCGAGATCCGTCCCGCCACCCCGTCCTCTCGCAGCCGGGCCTGCGCACCGCGGGCCAGCTCGGCGACCAGGCGCTCCCCGGCCCGGTCGTGGGTGGTGACCTGCAGGGGCGAGTCGCACTCCGGGGTGGCGTACTCCGGATGGGAGCCGACGTCGAGGTACAACCGCGCGCCGTTGTCCAGGAACACGTTCGAGGAGCGCCCCCAGGACACGACCCGGCGGAACAGTTCGCGCGCGATCTCGTCCGGGCTGAGCGCCCGTTTGCCCTCGCTGGTCCAGGTGACCCCGTACTCGGTCTCGATCCCGAAGATGCGTCGTCTCACGGGGCGAGGATCCCGGCCAGCTCCGCCGCATCGAGGCGGAAGAAGCGGCGCCGGGGGCGACGGGCGTCCAGGCCGGAGACCTCCAGGATGTCCGCGCTCAGGGTGCGGCCGGCCGCGTGCGACAGCGCACCGACGGCGGCGCGGATCGCGTCGTCGCGTGGCATCGCGTCGGTGACGCGTTCCTCGAGCTGGGCGCGGATCGGCTCGGTGTCGCCTCCGATCACCACGAAGCGGTGCTCGTCGACGATGGAGCCGTCGTAGAGGATGTGGAACAGCTCGAGGTCGCGGGAGGAGGAGTGGTCCGGTCCGCCCTCACCGTCGACCTGCGCGATCAAGAGCTCCACCTCGAAGGGCTTGGCGTCGCCCATGAAGCTGGCGCCGAGCGCCTGGGAGTAGGCGTTGGCCAGCGGCTTGGCGGTGACGTCCTCGCGCGCGTACTGGTAGCCCTTGACGTCCGCCAGGCGGATCCCCGCGACCCTGAGCGCCTCGAACTCGTTGTACCGGCCGACGGCGGCGAAGCCGATGCGGTCGTAGATCTCGGAGGTCTTGTGCAGCGACGCGGACGGGTTCTCGCCCGCGAACACCACCCCGTGGTCGAAGGCGACGGCGACGAGCGCCCGGCCGCGGGCGATGCCCTTGCGGGCGTACTCCGCCCGGTCCTTCATCAGCTGCTCGGGCGCGACGTAGAAGTTGGCGGCCACGGCGGCTCCTCGCGGTGCTCGGCTGGTGCGGGTCAGGGGCTCGGGCGGACGGGCAGGGATCAGTGGCGACGCGCGGTCAGGATCGCCTCGACGTGCGTGGCGACCTCCTCCTCGGCGAGCTCGCGGTAGCCCTCGGCGTCGATGATGGCGACGATCGGGAAGATGCGCCGGATCAGGTCCGGCCCGCCGGTGGCGCTGTCCTCCTCGGCGGCGTCCACCAGGGCCTCCAGCGCCGTGCGCACCGCGTTGTCGAGGTCGCCGTCGGGATCGACGAGGCGCTTGAGGGTGGCCCGGGCCGCGAGCGAGCCGGAGCCCGTGGCAGCCTGGGCGGTCGCGACGTAGCGGCCACCCACGGGGTCGTACTCGAAGATGCGCGGCGTCCCCGTCCGGGGGTCGACGCCGGCGAACAGCGGCACGACCACGAGCCCCTGCATCGCCATCGGCAGGTGCGCCCGGACCAGGCCGGCGAGCTTGGTGGACTTGCCCTCCAGCGACAGCGGCTCGCCTTCGACCTTCTCGTAGTGCTCGAGCTCGGTGGCGAACAGCTTCGCGAGCTCCATCGCCGGCCCCGCGGTCCCCGAGATGGCGATCGCCGAGCGGTCGTCCGCGGGGAAGACCTTGCGCATGTCGCCGCGCGAGATGAGGTTGCCGGCGGTGGCCCGCCGGTCCCCGGCGACCACCACGCCGTCGGCGGCGATGACGGCGAGCACGGTGGTGCCGTCCACCAGCTGGGCGCGTAGTTCCTCCGGCAGGATCGTGCCCACCGCTCCGCCCGCGACCGGGCCGGCGGCCGGCGCCAGGGTGTCCAGCAGCGCAGCGAAGGAGGCGCGCTGTCCCTCGAAGGGGGTGGGCAGGACGGAGGGCAGGTCCACGTGTGGCCTTTCGGTCCGCGGCAGCGTAACGGGAGGCTGCCCACCTGCGGTGCGGGCCGCGCCGGCGACGGTGTGTGTCAGTGGTGTGGGCCGACCGGGACCGACAGGACCGGACGGTGGGTCCGGCGCAGCACCTGCCGGGCCACCCCGCCGAGCACCGCCTCGGTCATCCGGGAGCGTGGCCGCCAGCCGAGCACGATCATCTGGGCGTCGATCTCGTCGGCGACGTCGAGGATCGTGTCCGCCGCCTGGGCCCGCAGGCCGTGGCGAAGGTCGGTGACCACCTCGACGCCGCTCTCGCGGAGCTGCGCGGCGATCTCGTCCAGCTCCTCCTGGAGGTGCGGGGCCTCCTCCAGCTCACGCTCCACGCCCTGGAAGGAGTCGGAGCCCTCGTGGACGTAGAGGCGGAGGATGTGCAGCGGGACCTGGCGCGCCCGTGCCGCCACCGCCGCCTCCACGATCGCGCCCTCGCTCTCCTTCGAGGCGTTGTAGCCGACCAGGATCGTCATCGGGGGTCCTCCTCACGGCGGCCGTGGGCACCAGGCAGGTGCGAGGACGGTGCCGAGGTGTCGTCGTTGGTGTCATCGTCGGTGCCGTCGGGCGTGGTGCCCGCGCCATCGGCCGTGCCCGCCTGCCCCGCCCTTGCCGCGCGACGCCGGCCGGCGTCCCCGCTCACGCGCTGCCAGGCGAAGATGGCGCCGAAGGTGACGAGCCCGACCCCGTCCCACAGCGGGTCGGCGCTGATCAGGGCCAGGCCGGCCGCGATCAGGACGGCACGCACGAGCAGGTTGATGCGCCGGTCGATGTAGCCGACCACGGCCACCCCGACGGCGCTCATGCCGATCAGGGCGCTGATGGCGGCGAGGATGCCGCCGAGGATCGTGGTGCCCTGCAGCAGGAGCTCCGGTGAGAACACGAACATGTACGGCAGCAGGAAGCCACCGATCGCGATCTTCACCGACTGCACGCCGGTCTTGAGCGGGTTGGACTGCGCGATGCCGGAGGCCGCGTAGGACGCCAGGCAGACCGGCGGGGTGATGTCGGCCATGATCCCGTAGTAGTACACGAACAGGTTCGCGGTCAGCAGTGCGACGGCGGTCCGGGGGTCCTCGGGGAAGAACGCGAGCGTGATCGCCGGGGCGACCAGGGTGGCGGTGATCACGTAGTTCGCGGTGGTCGGCAGGCCGATCCCGAGCACCAGGCAGGCGAACATCGAGTAGACCAGCACGAGGATCAGGCTGGAGCCCGCCAGGTTGAGCAGGCCACCGACCAGCTGCAACCCCACGCCGGTCAGGGTGATGACCCCGGCCACGATGCCGGCGGCCGCACAGGCCACGATGATCGGCAGGGCGATGCGGGCGGCGTCGACGAGCGCCTCGAGCAGGCCCACGAGGCTGAGCTTGTCCTCGAGGTCGCGCCAGCGACCCAGCAACCCGGCGAGCAGCTGCACCACGACGTTGATGGTGATGACCGCGTAGACGGCGTACAGCGCCGACAGGATCGGCGAGCGGCCCTGTGCCAGGAGCACGAAGATGATGACGATCGGCAGCAGCAGGTAGCCCTTGGAGACCATCAGCTGGCGGGGCTTCGGCAGCCGCTCCCGCGGCAGGCCCATGATGCCGACCTTCTTCGACTCGAAGTGGACGACGATGAACTGGGCCGTGAAGAACAGGATGGCGGGGATGATCGCCGCCTGGATGATGGTCGCGTAGGGCAGCCCGGTGATCTCGACCATGATGAAGGCGGCCGCACCCATGATCGGCGGGGCCAGCTGCCCGCCGGTCGACGACGCGGCCTCCACGGCGCCGGCGAACTCGCCCGAGTAGCCGGACTTCTTCATCATCGGGATCGTGAAGGCCCCGTTGGACACGGTGTTGGCCACCGAGCTGCCGGTGATGGTCCCGGAGAAGGCGCTGGTGAGCACCCCGACCTTGGCCGTCCCACCGGTCATCCAGCCGGTGAGGCCGAAGGCCAGCTGGGTGAAGAACCGTTCCATACCGGTGCGCTGCAGCAGGGCGGCGAAGATCATGAAGATGTAGATGAACGTCGACGAGACCTGGATCGGCGTGCCGAACACCGCCTCGGTCCCGAGGAACATGTTCGCCATGATGCGCTCGACCGCGAAGCCGCGGTGCGCCAGGAAGCCGGGCATGACCTGCCCGAAGTAGGCGAAGACGAGCGCCGAGGAGGCCACCACCGTCAGCGGTGTGCCGATCACGCGCTGGCAGGCCACCAGCACCAGCAGCACCCCGGCGGCGGCCAGCCCGACGGTGAAGTCGGTCTCCGCGCCGACGGCGCGGCCGATGTCGCTCCAGTTCCAGAACACGTACCCGCCGGTGCCGAGGCTCAGCAGCGCGAGGAGGACGTCCCCGAGCGGGATACCGCCGATGCGGATCGGGACATGGCGCGCGATGACGATGGCGCCGAGCACCAGCGAGAACCCCACCAGGACGAACCACTCTGCGGTCCCGCGCGCGTACATCAGCGCGATGAGGCCCGCCCCGGCACCGAGCAGCACGACGCTCTTGAGCCGCTCCCGGCCCTCGAGGTCCTGCTGACCGGGGTAGAGCAGGAAGACCAGTGCCAGGCCGACGCCGAGGTGGAAGGAGCCCTGCTGGAGGCCGGGGAGGCGGCCGAACTGGGCCGTGTACAGGTGGAAGCCACTGAGCAGCAGCGCGGTGGCGAACATGATCCAGCGCCAGGTCGCGCGCACGTCATCGCGGGTACCCGGGGTGACGTCGGCGAAGCTGAGGTCCTCGAGGTGGGCGATGTCCGCCTCGAGCTCGGCCCGCAGCTCCTCCGGGAGCCCGGCGATCTGGCCTCTGGCCTCATCCAGGGCGGCGTGGGAGCGTCTCGTCGCCTCCTCGGTGGTACCGGTGCGTGGCCGATCACCTCGTCCGTCCTGCTGCGGTGGAGCCATCCCGCACCTCCCAGTGCTTCGTGTCGCTCAGTCGCGTCCGTCCCTACCGGAGCGCTCGACGACCTCGAGCTCGATCGCCCCGCCGGCCCGGGTGAGATCGAGGAACCGCAGCGCGCTCCCGTCCTGGAACACCAGGGTGTGGTCGACCGCCGGGGTGCCCACGCGGATCGTCACCCTCCCGATCGGATACCCGTGGTGGTCGACACGATAGACGCCGTCGGCGGTGGTGAAGCTCGTCATTCGCTCCCCGAACCGCTCGGGGCCCGTCGGCAGGTTCGGGCCGGGATGGTCGAAGACCATGCCCTCGAGGGTGAGGGTGGTCGTGCCGTCGACCCCGAAGGTCTCGACCACGGGGCGCCGGGTGACCGAGTGCGTGTGGTGGAGCTCGAACCGCTCCCCCACCTCCAGGGGGCGGCGGTGCAGCACCTCGCCGCTGTCACCATCACGCAGCTCAAGAACCGCGTGGGTGCTGCCCGGGGCCCACAGGAGCACGCCGACGGCCGTCAGCAGCACGACCGAGGCCAGGCCTGCCCACCAACGCCGCAGGCGCCACGGCGCCAGGGAACGGTGCGTCGCCGCTGCCGTCCCGGACGCCGTGGCGGCGGGGATCACTGCTCGTCGTAGAAGCGCTGCGCGCCGGGGTGCACGTCGATCGTGTTCCCGTCGAGCGCGGTGGTGAGCTGGATCTGGTCGCCGACCGCGACCGCGTTCGCGATCGACTCGGTCTCCTCGAACAGCACGCGCGTCAGCTCGTAGGCGAGGTCCTCGTCCAGGTCGAGCGTCGCGTACAGCGTCGCCCAGTTGGTGACGGTGACCGCATCCGCATCCTGGCCCGAGTACGTGCCGGCCTCGATCGTGAGCGCCGACAGCGTCGGGTCGTCGGCGATCAGGGTGTCGAGCAGGTCCTGCGGGATCGACACGATGGTGATGTCGACGGAGGTCGCGACCTCCTCGATCGACCCGGCCGGCAGCGCGAGGATCGCGAAGGCGGCGTCGAGTCGGCCGTCACGCAGCCCGTCGGCAGCCTCGCCGAAGGTGTCGTTGAAGGCCGTGATGTCGTTGTCCGGGTCGATGCCCTGCGCCTCGAGGATCGTCCGGGCGATGACCTCGGTGCCGGACCCGGGGGGGCCGAGCGCCACGCGGGCACCCGCGAGGTCGGCGATCTCGGTGATGCCGGAGTCGGCGGTGGCGACGATCTGGGTCACCTCGCCGTAGATGTTCGCGATGGTGACGAAGTCCAGCGGTGTGCCGTCGAACTCGCCGGTCCCGGCGTCGGCGGTGTCCGCGACCCCGTTGACGGCGAGGATCAGATCGACCTCACCACCGTCGAGGAGGCGCAGGTTCTCGACCGACGCACCGGAGGACTGGGTGTTGACCCGCACCTCGTCGATGTTGTCGTTCCAGACGCCGGCCATCGCGCCACCGAGCGGGAAGTAGGTCCCACCGGTGGAGCCGGTCGCCATCGTGAGGAAGGTGCGGTCGCCGCTGGCGTCCTCACCGTTGTCGTCGTCGGTCGCGCCGTCGTCGCCGTTGCAGGCGGCGAGGACCATCGCACCTGCGGCGATGGCGGCGGCCAGGCGCAGGGTCCGCTTGCGCTCGTGCACTCCCATGCTCGCTCCTTGGCTGTCCGGGTCTGGCCCGGCGTCCGCGATGCGGCACCTCCCGGCCGGCTGGCCGAACGGTGGGGCGACATCGTCCCGTGACCCGTCGCCGTGGAACCGGTTCCGCCGGGACCACGAACGGCGGTCACGACCGGCCGAGGTGGCCGACCCCTGGTGCGGAGGATCGGTGCCCCGGGGCCTCCCAACCGGCCCGGGATCCACGACCCGCCGCCACCTACCGCGGTAGTACGTAGGCGGAACGATAGCGACACGGTCGCTTCGCGCCAAGGGTGCGTGCGCGCTGGAGGCTCCTTGCCGCGCCGGTCGACGCCGGATGGACTCGTGCGGGCGCACCCCACGTCTGACCTGCCGGCGGATCGCGCTGCGTCGCCAGCGAGGACTACGGGACCGTGGTCACAGCATCGCAGCCGAGGAAGGTGAACATCTGCCCACCCGCCACGTAGATGCCCGTGAGGCAGGCCTCGAGGTCGCTGGCCTCGAGGCCGGTCTGGGAGATCCGGTGGTACAGGACCATGTCGAGGTCCCGGTCCTGGGTGCGGTCATCCAGCTCGTGGGAATCGCGGACATGGAACACGTCGTTGTGCAGCGGTGCCCCACCCGTGCCGTTCCACACCTCCGCCAGCGAGCCGAACCGGACGGTGTCCGCCAGGATCGTGGTCGCGTCGAAGGGGTGTTGCAGGTCGTACTCGCCCGCTGCGGTGGACAGCGCCGCCACCGGCACGACCCCCCGGCTGCCGAGGTTCACGAGGTTGAACGCGTTGCCCGGGCGGATGTTGATCGCGATCGGGGTGACGCAGTCGAGGGTTGCGGTGACCTGGCCGGTGTCGTTGGCCGGGTTCGGGTCGGAGCCCACAGCCTCGGCAGGCGACATGCCCACGGTGAACAGGACCTCGTGCCGGCCTGGCGCCTCACACCGGACCATGACTTCGTGCTCGACGAGCGCATCGGCCCCGACGGTCAGTGCCAGCACCGGCGTATCGACGCTCACCGGGATCGCGCTCACGCCCACCCCGGCAGCGGCGGTCGTCACCACCGCGTTCATGGGTGAGCTCGGTCCGCGGTTTCGGACCACCGAGGTGACGGTGAGGTTGACCTCGGCACCGATCAGCGCCTCGGTCGACAGCCCAGAGATCGAGACGGTGTAGACCTCGAGGTCAGCCACCGCGATCACGGTCGTGTCGACGGAGGCCGTGTCGTTCGTCGGATCGGGGTCGTCGTTCGATGAGCTGACCGAGGCCTGGTTGGTGATCGTCACCGGTCCGCCGGTCAGGTGCACGAGGTCTGCGGGGACCGCCACCTCGAGTTGCACGTCCGTGGAAGCGCCGGCCGCGAGGTCGCCAAGGCCGCAGACGACGTCGCCGTTGACGACGGGCCCACAGCGCGGGTCGGCGGTCACGAGGGGCAACTCGGACGCAAGCGCATCGACGAGCTCGACCCCGGGCGCGGTGTTGGGGCCCAGGTTCGCGACCGTCACCGTGTAGGTCAGGTTCGTGCCCGCGGCCACGGGGTCACGGTCGGCCACCTTGGTCACCGACAGATCCGCACCGAGCCCGAGCGCTGCTGCGAGGTCCGGCAGCGGCCCGATGTTGCCGGCGAGCGCCAGCGCGGACGTGTCCTGCGGCGTCCCGGTGGCCACCAGGAGGGAACGGATCTCGGCCGGCGTCAGCGGCGTTCCCTGCGCCTGCGAGACGCTCGAGACGATGCCGACGGCTGCCGTCACGATCGGGCTGGCGCTCGAGGTGCCGCTGAACCTCCCGGTGTAGGCATCGTCGCTGTCGGCGGAGCCCTGCAGGCTGCCGTAGCCGGTCGTTGTGACACACTCACCCCAACCCTGGAGGTCGACACGCGTGCCGAAGGTGGAGAAGTCCATGCGGCCGCGTGGTGGAGCGGTGGGGGTGCAGTCGCCGGGCGTGCCGGTCCCGCTCGCCACACCGGCATGCGGGTCGGCCGCGCCGGCCCCGACGATGATCGACCCGGAGTCGGGTCGGCTCCCGAACGTCGCGTGGTACGGGGCCGAGTCGAGATCCTGGCTCCCGTTGCCCGCCGCCTGGACGACGTTGATCCCGAGCGACGTGGCCGTGACGATGGCATCGAAGTTGGCCTGCTCGAACTCGACCGCGACACACCCGAACTGGCTCTGCGACGTGCAGCCGCCATTGGCCCCGGCGAGCTGGACCTCCAGCAGGATCACGTCGCCGGCAACCGAGTTGGCCGTCGCGACGTCGATGGCGTTGCTCGTGCCGCCCGCGCGGCTGACGAACGCCGGGGCGGCGAGGTCGGCCAGGCCCAGCACGCCGGAGCCGTCGTCTCGGCCGAAGAGACTCCCCAGGACCGCCGTACCGTGATCGAACGGTGGGCTGAAGGCCGTCAGCGGCTCACCGTTGGTGTAGACCGTGAACGTCGGCAGGTCCTCGTGCTCCGGGTTGAACCACCGCTCGATGTCGATGATCTGCACGTTCTCGCCCCGTCCGCCGGGCAGGGTTCGGGCCGCGTGAGCGTTGATCCCGCCCGGGGCGCCGACGCGGTAGCCCTGGAAGAGCCGGTAGTCCGGCGTACCGTTGGCCGGATCGAGCTCCTCGGCTGACTCCGGGTAGGCGAGCTCGACGAGGTCGAGGGCGTTGAGCTCGTCGATGAGCCGGCCGACCTCGACGAGCGGCTTCGAGGGGAAGGAGAGCCGGAAGTAGAGGTTCTTGTCGCCCTGTTCCCGGCCGGAGACCCGTTCGGCGAGCAACCTCTCCCGGTCGAGTTCCTGCTCGGAGCGCACGTCGAACAGCCGCGTCGGGATGACTTCCGGGTAGGCATCGAGGAGGTCCTCGAGGGCCGACAGTTCGTCGTCACCGAGCGTGACGAAGCGGCCGTCGTCCAGCCGCACGCGGGTGTCCTGGCTGAACTTGACGTGGATCCGGTCGTCCGCGAACCCCTCCAGGACCTCGGTGGTCTCGGGCTTGTCCGGCTCGAACCGCGGCTCCAACGCGGCGCCAGGCTCCGTGACGCGGAAGTCGCTGCGTGCCATGACCCCCGATGGCTCGCCACAGAGGTCCCCGACCCAGACCAGTTCCTCCGCCACGATCGTGGCCGAGTCGACGACCGCCTCGGACGGGACCGTGATCGGGGTCTCGAAGGTGCCGTCGCTGGTCAGCGGCTCCTGTCCGAGGTCGACGGGCGAGGCGTCGACCTGGACGAACGACAGCGCGACCGCGCAGCCGTCGAAGTCCGCACCGGAGACCGCCACAACGGCGCCGGGCGGGGCGAAGAGCGGATCGACCGAGATCGATGCCGCCGGTGCCACCTGCCCCGCCGCAGGCACGGCCAGGTGCACGCCGAGCAGCGCGGGGACCAACGCCAGCACCAACGCGAGGAGTCCCGCACGCCCGGCTCCGCTGCGAGACCCTGTGGTCGAGGTCGAGGGAAGGTCACCGGAGGTCTTCATGGCTGACGCCCCTTACGGGCGACCCGGACGTACGTCGCTCGCGACACCCCCGCCTGCACTCCGGTGAGCGCTTCGACGCGAGCGGGCCGACGACTGGGTCCGGCTTCAACTCAAACACCTGCGCCAGCGGGCGTCAAGGCCGGGCCCAGCGGGTGGCGGCCCGCACCGTCAGGCGGCGCTCGGCATGGCGTTGGCTGGCTTACTGCCCGCCCTTCTGGACGTAGCCGCGCACGAACTCCTCGGCGTTGTCCTCGAGGACCTCGTCGATCTCGTCGAGCAGCTCGTCGACGTCGTCGACCACGTCGCGAGCGGCATCCCGCGTGGGTGCCTCCTGCGCCGCCTCGTGCTCCCGTTCCGCGCCCTCGTGTGCGTGGGTCCGGCCTGCGTCGCTCACCACGTCCTCCTCGCTGCCCCCGGGCGCGGCACGGTAGCGCGCAGGGTGGCGCTCAGGCCGTGAGCCGTTCCAGGAGTTCCGCGACGTCCTCGACCTCATCGAGCAGCACACCGACATCGGCTCGGGTGCCGCGACCCGGCTCCATCATCGGGACCCGGTGGAGCCGGTCGCCGCCGGCGTCGAGCACGATGGCGTCCCAGCCCGCCGCCACCACCTGGGACCGGAAGCGGCGGATCACCTCGCCCCGGAACCAGGCGCGCGTGTCGGCCGGCGGCGTCGTCACCGCTGCTGACACCTCGGCGTCGCTCACCAGGCGCTCGACGCGTCCGCGGGCGGCCAGCCGGTGGTAGAGCCCCCGGTCGACGCGCACGTCGTGGTACTGCAGGTCCAGCATCTTGAGCCGGTCGTGGTCCCACCCGAGCCCGTGGCGGCCGCGGTACTGCTCCAGCAGCTCGAGCTTGGTGGCCCAGTCCGCCACGCCCGTCAGCAGCCGCGGGTCCGAGCGGGCCACCTCCAGCGCCGAGCGCCACCGCGCCAGCACGTCCCGCTCGACCGCGCTGGCGTCCTCGCGCCCGCGCAGGTGGTCGGCGACGACGTCCAGGTACCAGCGCTGGAGCTCGAGCGGGGTGATGGTGCCACCGGTGAGCAGGGGCAACGGCACCCGACCAGTGAGGTCGTGGGAGACGGCGTGGAAGGCCCGGACCGGGTCCTCGAGCTCCGGCGGCTCGGGGACGGCGTCGTCCTCGATCGCCGCCAGCACGAGCAGCATCGTGCCGACCTTGAGGTAGGTGGCCACCTCGCACAGGTTGGCGTCCCCGTTGATCACGTGCAGGCGGCGGTACCGGTCGGGATCGGCGTGGGGTTCGTCGCGGGTGTTCATCAACGGGCGCTTCAGGGTGGTCTCGAGCCCGAGCACCACCTCGAAGAAGTCGGCCCGCTGCGACAGCTGGAAGGCGACGCTCGGATCGAGGTGGCTGCCGATGCGACCGGCGCCGGTCAGCAGCAGCCGAGAGACGAAGAACGGCACGAGCCGGTAGGTCAGGCGGCCGAAGGGCACGCGGCGGGGCACGAGGTAGTTCTCGTGGGTGCCGTAGGCGGCGCCCTTGCCGTCGGTGTTGTTCTTGTGGATCAGCACCCGGCTGCCCGGCGGCAGGCTGGCCGCCGCGCGCTCGGCGGCGTCCGCGAGGATGCGCTCCCCCGCCTTGTCCCAGATGACCAGGTCACGCGCGTTGGAGCACTCCGGGGTCGCGTACTCCGGGTGCGCGTGGTCGACGTAGAAGCGGGCGCCGTTGGTGAGCACCGTGTTCGCGAGCCCCAGCTCGTCGTCGATCATCGGCTCGAGCGAGGGCGCCGTCCGGGGCTCGCGCGCGTCCACCAGCGGGGACTCGTCGGTGTGGTCCCAGCGGACGTCCCGCCGGCCGCTACCTCGGTAGGCACCGACGACCAACGAGGAGGCGACCACCGGGTTCACCTCGGTGTCGCCCGTGACCGTGATCCCGAACTCGGTCTCGACCCCGACGAAACCGGGACTGCTCACCCGGCGCTCACAGGTACTGGCCGGGGTTGACGTTCTCGATCGCGCGACCGGGGCCGTCGTCGCCGGCCAGCAGGGTGCGCACGTAGACGATGCGCTCGCCCTTCTTGCCGGAGATGCGGGCCCAGTC
Organism: Nitriliruptoraceae bacterium; assembly: GCA_047921175.1. Classification (GTDB taxonomy): domain Bacteria; phylum Actinomycetota; class Nitriliruptoria; order Nitriliruptorales; family Nitriliruptoraceae; genus T1Sed10-7. Next base: position 38,012 of record JBLRWQ010000026.1, read on the forward strand.
ATCCGGGTTGGTGGTGTTGGGCAGGTCCTCGTTCTCGCGGAACTCCTGGCCGATCGCGGTCAGCAGGTCCTCGGTGGTCAGGCCGCGCTGACCGGTGGCCAGCAGGCGCTTGATCGCGAGCTTCTTCGCGCGGGCCACCACGTTCTCGATCATGGCGCCGGAGTTGAAGTCCTTGAAGTACAGGACCTCCTTCTCGCCGTTGGCGTAGGTGACCTCCAGGAACGCGTTGTCCCGGTCCATCGCGTACATGCGCTCGACGGTCCGGTCGATCATCGCCACGATCGCCGGCTCGGCACCCCCGGCGGCC